>JAWODG010000107.1:0-37843 GCA_046483385.1 Candidatus Brocadiia bacterium
GAATGGTGCGAGCGGGTCCGCATTGAGGGACCCAGAGAAGCTTTGTTCGCAGACGACCCCGTGACTGTGGTATCTGCTGAAAATGGAGCACAGGAATATGGTTGAAGCAATCAGGCAAAGGGGGCCTGATTGCTTCAACCATATTCCTGTGCTCCATTTTCAGCAGATACCACAGTCACGGGGTCGTCTGCGAACAAAGCTTCTCTGGGTCCCTCAATGCGGACCCGCTCGCACCATTCATCCGACGAAGTTGAGATCTCTCAATGCCCCGGGCGACGAGTTCAATCCCGTTAATCAGAGGGTCGAGCTCAGATTTCGGCGCCTTCCTCAGATGGACCGTCATGCTTCCCTCGTCAACATCCACCGACAACTCCCGCACCGTACAGCGCAGGGGAGCGCCGGTATCAGCGACGATGTCGAAGTTTTCGAGGACCTTTTCCCCGTTGATGATGACATCAAACACACGCTGCCCGGCCTTCACCTCCTGTGCGAGATCGGCGAAATGAAGGCGGACGGTGTAGGTCGTGTCGATCAAATCCTCAACTATAGTATCCCCGTTCACTTCCCGGGCGGAGGCGGCCACCCACGGGATTCCCTCTCCCGCGGTTACCGCCGAGGGATGGCGCCTCAACTCACCATCCTCATGGTACCAGATCAGTCCCGTCCCGCCCACATCCACACGCCGCCCCGGCGCTCCGAAATTGATACCATGGCCGGCCGGGTCGGGCGGCGAACCGTCGTAACGGGTCCAGCACTCGATGTTCGGGTCGTCCGGCATGTGGATCATCGCAAGAGAGGTCTGGTGGGCATAACTACACGTGCATGTACGGGTGTAGTCAAGCGCGACCATGATTCCGTCAACAGCCAGCATGTTGGCCGTGCAGCCACTCTTGAAACCGCCGAAGGTGCCCGTTCCGCTGTCGTGTTCCAGATCAAAGAACCCGGCGTAGCCGCTCCTGTAAAACAGCAGGTTCTCGCTGGCGTTCAGCGTGTTGCAGCCATAGGCCCGGGAATACCTCCACCCGCTTCGCTGGCCGGTATGTTGCTGGACCCGCTGCCAGTCTTCACCGGTCAACAACGAGCGGGCCGTGCCCGGACGCCCGGGGATCAACATGTCACCGCGGATTGCGCCCGGCAGGGTGAAGTCGCCCCCCCGCTGCCACAGTATCTCACCGTCCGCCCCTCGCCGGGCGGTCATCCGCCTGGGCTCATCCTCGAAAGGACTGCGCATATCACGGCTACCACCCTCGATGAGGATGTCGTGCTCGGTGCTATACAGCAGGAACGTGCCGAACACCTCGCTGTCACTGCTCCAGCGCTCTTGGCCGGAGTGCAGGTCCAGGGCGAGTATGCGCGAGGCATTCTCGGGCCTCTCGCCGCGCCGCGCCAGGTGCTCGAGCGCGTTCTCCGATAAGCCGTCTATCACGTAGAGCGTGTCCTCCGAACTGACGATGGCGCCGTGGCGAAAGCCCACCTCCGCCCGCCGCTGCCAGAAGACCTCGCCGGTATGGCGGTCCATCACCGAGATCAGCCGGCTGGACGTGCCGCTGTAGCTGTTGCTCCATCCCAGTTCCTGGTCCTCGAAAACGTGCGGTTCGGAGGTCACTATCAGATAGTCGCCCGAGGCGCTTATATGACCCCATTCCGGGACGTCTTCGTCGCCGTATATCAGTTCGACCGAGCGGCCCGGGGGCCTGAACTCGGCCATCGTCTGGCCCGTTGCCGGGTCAAGCCGATAGACGCTGCCCTTGTATCGCAGGTACACGCCGTCCCGCAGCGTCACAAACGGACTTCCTATATAAGTAACGCCGGGGATGTTAGACATATATACCTGATGCCCGCCCCGCCAGCGTTCTTCCAGGTCCAGATTGGTGAACGGATGCCCGATGCCCGGGAACTCCTGTTCCCAAAGCTGGCGGCCGGTGTATACGCACCGGGCTCCTATCGTCTCCACCCCGAGGAAGACCTCACGCCCGCCGGCAACCTGTGGACGGGGCCCTCCGGCGTGACGGGGCAGGATGTTGTGATTGCTTGGTCCGCCGAACCATAGCAGTCCGAGGGGCAGCCGCACCCTCTGGTCGCGCGAAAACAGCGTGTTGGCCGCGTCGTGATATTGGTGCGTCCACTGGCCGGCGCCGCTCAGGGGACCGCCGCGGCGGGCAAACAGATGATCGGGACACGCAACAACCGAGACGCGGTCCACCATTGCCTCCACAGCCCGCTCATGAAGCGCCCGTACGGCATCCGCCGACGCCCCCAGGTATGCCACCCCGCCATAGGGACGCAGCCGATCAAGCACCGGCCCGAGGACGTCCGCATCGGCGACTATGCCCGCCGACTCTACGTCTTCACACACGACCATGCTGAAAAGGTACGGCTGGACCGAAAACGCGGCGGGGTCCGCCTCCACGACAGCCGCCCGCCGGCCGTACATGCCCGCCTCCACCAGGTCTTCGCGCAGGGCACGTACCTCAGCCGGATCATTCTCGGCCACCACCACATGGAGTTCACTGCGGCTGAGCAGTTCCCGCAGCAAATCGCCGCTGCCGGCACCCAGCATGAGCGCGTATCCTTCCGACTCCCCAAGCTGCTCCAGAAGGTCGGCCGCCACATCGGCCCACTCCCCCGTGCGGGGCCGAAGGGGCACTGGTTCGTAGGCGTACCGCTCCGGGCTCACCGGTTGCTTGCCGAAGCAATAGAGCTTGCCGTCCTCAGTGGTAACAAAAACCCGGTCTCGGGCGGCCAACTTGCAGAAGACTTCACCGTCTATGCGGTTGGCCAGACTCTCCACGCAGTCTTCCAGCATCTGGTTTTTCTGCTTACCCATGCCACCACCGTCCAGGGCATGCACGGCGTAGTTGCCGGCGGGCTTTGCTCTGAAAGAGGCCCCTTCGAATTCGCCCGTTTGGCGGTTGAAAAAAGCGGGCGGAGTGCGGCCGCCAGCCACAACCAGCCGGTTTTCAGAAACCGCAAGGTAGCCCTGCGGGGCCAGTCCTCCATAACCGACCGCCCCCCCGTGCGGAAGGTTCACGAATTCCGAACTGGTGGTGTCATTCAGCCACAACACCTCACCGCTGCCGGCGTCGAGGGCGTACACAAACACCCCGTGCAGGGGCCAGATACCGGCCGCGAAATACACGGTGCCATCCTTGACGACTGGCCCACCGCGGGCGGGCCACGTATTGATAATGCGTTCGTTGCCCAGCAGACGGTGATCGGAAGGCCCTCCACGGAACTTCCACTCCAGTTCACCGCTCTCGGCATCCACGCAGCAGAGATGGCCGTCGTCCGAGACAAAATAGACCTTGCCCCCCCAGACCGCCGGGGCCAGCCGCACCGGGCCGTCGACATAGAAGCGCCATACCCGGGCGCCGTCCTCGATACTGTATGCCGTCACACTATCGGTCACGCTGGAGGGCACGAAGATGAGCGTCCCGCTCACCACGGGGGAGTAGGAGGCATCGAAATCCAGCTTGCCCCGATGGTCCCACTGGTGCCGCCAGGCGCGTTTCGGCTCCGGCAATTGGCGCATCCACTGCAGGTGCAGCTCTCCCGCGGGCACGTTGGGACTGTTGGCGCTCCGCGCGGCGTCAAACTGCCACATCGGCCAATCGGGTCCCGCCAAAAGCACCTGATTGGACCTTACAGGAGTTACCGCTCGCTCATCATCCACCTCAACGCAGTAAGTCCCCATGTCTCGCTCCGTAACGCCAACGACTGTGAGCGTGCTTTCCGTGGCGCCCTCGATCGGGTGTCCGTCCCGATACCACTGGTAGGAGACCTCTCCCACGGGATCATAGACCTCTATCGGTCCCAGCGTGACCGTATCTCCCGGCTCAACCGTGCGGCCCCTGATGTCTCCCAAGAAACGATGTGCCAGCGTCCAAACGTAGTCGCCCTTGATCTGGCCGTCCTTCCCGGCCACCATCTCCTTGGCGATCTCGCCGGTCCCGTCATCTAATGGCCAATATGCCATCAAGCCTTCCTCTTCACCGGCGAGGGTGGTCTTCATGCCGGCCGCAATTTCGGCTTCATCGAGAGCCCGGTCCCAGACGCGCACCCCTCTCATGAGCCCGTTGAAATACTTGTTGTTGCCCTGGCCGGGCTCCCCGGCGATGTAATTGCCTCCGCCCTCACTGCCAATCCTTTCGGTCGCCGGGCTGGCCGCGACCCGTGTTCCATTCTGGTAAAGCGCCCATCCGTCGGACGTGCTGTACGTAACGCCAACGTGATACCAGGTGTCGGTGCTGAGCCTGTTTGATTCAACCGGAGTGCTCCAGCCGGCCTCTTCAAGTTCCACCCTGACTCCAACCCTGTCCGGGGTTGAACACCCATCCGCGAACGTGAGCCTCAAGTTGTTCTTTGCCCGAAAACAAAGCGGAACTGGCGCGGTGCCCCAGCTATCCTCCTCCGGTAAGTCTCCGGGGTTGATCCAGACTTCGATCGTGAAATCGGACTGCCCGTCAAATATGCCGAAGTCATCGGGAATATCCACGTGCGCCCCGGCACCATCGAACTGCAGTGCGATCTCGGAGGGTGGACCGTGGGTATCCGCCCCCGTCCCCGGCAAATTGGGCAACAGGCACAGGCCCACAGCCAGCGACACAGCTACACGCAAAGTACGATGAAACCGCGTCCGGTCTCTGAACCAACCCATCGTCCTCTTCCCTTCCCACATTACCTATTATATGTCTCTGTTTTCCGGGGACTTGCCTCCACTCGGTGCAAAATAGTAGAGACGTTCCCTCGGTGCGTGCAAGCACCTCGGGTCAACGACCGAGCGGCTTTGCGTCGCATTAACCGCGGCCCTACCTGTCGGACCTTATTGACACGGTTGCAGTCCGGGACCCTTACTGACCGTCTGCAGGCGCCCGTCTATCAACCGGCCCACTCGGTCAGCAACGAGTTCAGTCTCACGCGAACTGTGGGAAACATGGAGCGTGGTGATGCCCAGCCTCAATTGCACACCGCGCAGCTCGCGGCAGATGGCATCGCGGGCATCCTGATCGATTGCACTGACCGGTTCGTCCAAGAGCAGCACGTCCGGCTCCAGGATGAGCGCTCGCCCCAGACTCACTTTCTGCGTCTCGCCGCCGCTCAATCCATCAACTTCCCGGTCAAGGAGGTGCGCTATGTCCAGCATTTCCGCGATCGCCCGGACCCTCATCCGACGTTGCTCGGGGGGCACCGACCGCACCTCCAGCCCGAATGCGATGTTCCGGCGCACCGTGCGGTTGGGAAAAAGCACGCCGTCTTGAGGCACGTACCCGACCCGCCGCTCCCACGGCGGCAGGTCAACGACTTTGCGCCCGGCCAGGCGAATGTCCCCTGCCGTGGGTTGATAGAGACCCGCGATCAGGCGGATCAGAACCGTTTTGCCCGCGCCATTCGGTCCGGTCAGCACAAAGTACTCGCCGTCTCCCACAGTCAGACTCAGGTCCTTAACAACGAAATCGCCGATCCTAAAGTGCAGGTTCTCAATTTCGATTCCGGGGGTGGTCACCACAAGTAGCCCTTCCCGCCAAGACGTTTGAAGGCGATCAGCGTAAGGCTCGAAATGAGGATCATGCAGGCCCCCACCACCAGGGCCACTTCAAGCCGACCGATGCTGGTTTCCAGAAAGATGGTGGTCGGCATTATCTCGGTGCGGTTACGCATGGTGCCGGCCACAAGCAAAACGGGCCCGAACAACCCGAAGATGCGCGCCCAACTGATGACAAGCCCCGCGATGAGGCTCGGTATAATGTTGGGCAACACCACCTTGAAAAAGGCCTGTCCTCGCCTCGCCCCCAGTGTCAAGCTCACCTCCTCGAGGCGCCGGTCGATTCCGTCAAAGCCGGCCTTTATGGCTCGCACCGCGAAGGCGCAGCCCACCACGAACTGAACAAGCACAATACCCATCGGCTGGTAGATGAACAACCCCTCTTTCACAATGCCTCGGTCGATCCAGCGGCCCACCGACGTGTTGAAAAAGATCAAGACACAGAGGCCCATCACGAGCGGTGGCAGCACAATGGGCAGGTCAAGCAGCGTATCGACCAGGAAGTAGCCGGGAAAACGATGCCGCGACATAAAGTACGCCCCGGGCACGGCGACCAGCACTGCCAGCACGGTACTGATGCCAGACGTAACGAGCGAAAGGATTATGGCATGCCCAAGAGCGGGGTCGCTGAAGGCCTCCCACAACGCCGGGATGGTAATGCGCGAGAACACGCCCGCCACCAGCACAAAAACGATGAGCAGATAAGAGACCAGCGGCAGCGCAGTGAAAGCGTCAAAGCTCCAGCCGTACCGGGCGGGACGTTCTTTCAAAAGTCACTCCTCCACCGCTCGGAAGCCGAACTCGGGGAACAAACCAGCGGCTTCGGTCGTCAGGTACTCGTAGAAACGCCGGGCGGCCGGATTCGTCCCTCCCGTGGTGGTAAGGCCCACGGTTACTTTAACATTGCTCAGGTCGCTCTCTCCGTAAGTTGCCGACGTGACGGCATCAATATGTTCGCCGGGGATTGGCATTATTTCCACCTCATCGCGGAACAGGTATGCCACGGCGTTCCACACGATGGCCACCTCAAGTGTGCCCAGGACCACGTCGGTGCATCTCTGCTGGTGGCCTTTGGTTTCGAGTCGAATATTGCGGCGGATAGCGTCACCGTAATCAAGGTCGTTCAACATGGTCTTCGCTATCACGCCCGAGGTGGAGTAGGTTTGGTCGCCGATACCCAGACGCAGCTCCTCCCGGGCAAGGTCCGCCAGGCCGCGAATGTCGTCGGGATTGCCCTTGGGGACGATAATAACGGGGTCAAGATAGCCCACCGTGTCCCACTCGGCGATCAACCCCTGCTGCTCGGCCCAGGGCATGAACGGGTCGTGGCAGACAAACAGGTCACCCCGCCCCGTCTCCAGTATCTGGGCGCACAACTCGCCCGAGCCGCCATATGTGGCCATAACCGCCTGCTCGGACCGGTCACTGTAATCCGCCAGCGCCCGTTCAACCACAGCCCGCATAGAACCGCCGCACAGCACAAGCACGTCATCGGCCCGTCGCGCCGTCTGGGTAACGATCAGGAAACCTACCGCGGCCACGGCCACAAAGGCGATCAGAATCACCAATCCTTTTTTCCTTCTCATATTCTCTCCTCACGGTTTTTCTGTAGGTAGGGGACTATTCATCCGAAAGGGACACCGTATAACCCTTTGCCTCCAGCAACGAGCGGCCCTGCGAAGACGTCACGAATTCGATGAACCGCATGCTTTCCTCGGGATGTTGCGAGTATCTGAGCCGCGCGATGGGAACCGTCGCGATGTCGTTTCGCTCGGGAGGAATGCGAATTGTTTCCCCATGTCCGGCGAACTGCCGCGCGTTGGCGTCCCAGATGATGGCGGCGTCCAGGCTGCCAAGGCGTATGGCAAGAGCCAGTTCGTTGACAGTCCCGCTTTTGACAATGACGTTGGGCCCGATCTCCGGGTAGGGGATACCGCTTTTCTCCAATATCTCCAGGGAGTTCCGACCAACCGCGCAGGCCCGCGGATCTCCCAGTCCCACCCGCACGCCGTCCTTCAGCAAGTCCCGCAGTGTGTTGATGCCAAGGGGATTCCCTTTCTGCACGAAAATGACCGGCACAAAGTATCCCACTGTCCGTGCGGTTTCCGGATCAGCCATGCCTCGCTCGATGGCCGTCTCCAGGTAGAAATCGGCGCCCGGCATGAACAGATCGCCCGATTCGATCGCGCTGATCTGCCCAAGCTGTTGACCGCTGCCTCCGTAGGTGACATCAACGCGGATGTCGTGCTCGTCCTGGAAGGCTGCAATCACGGCCTCCACGCCGGGCCGGATGCCCGCTCCGCAGTAAAGGAGCAACCCGACGGGACGCTCGGACTCCCGCCTGTGGCGCACGCATGCACCACCGCCCTGCGCGGCCAGCCAGTAGCCGGCCAGCGCCAGACAAACCAGGGCAATTGCCACGAAAGCTCTGCTGCGCATCCGAACGTCTCACGTGTGTTGAGTTGAGGCTTCGGCCGAAGAGTGCTTCCCGAGCTCAGGGACTTCACAGGCCGGCAGAGCAAGGGGTTTTCCTCGCGTGCTGGTCCGGCGCCTCCTGGCAAACCGCCTCGCGAAGCCAAATCACTGAGGATACGGCCCCGTGACAACACCGTCAACGTTCCCTTGTCACGGGCCATTTGCGCTGTGGGGTCTGGGGCAGTGATAGGGTCGGGAAGTTGTGCTCCGGATGTCGGCTTGCCCGGGCAAGGCGAAGCCACCGGCGCGTGATGGACGCAGTAATCGCTTCATGTGGCGTGCGCCGGGCCCGCAGCCGCATACCCCTACCCCCGGCGGTCCGGCCCGTCCCTCGTTAACCCCCGGTGGGCCTACGCCACACCCACCAGCCTGCGCACCGTGGGGGCTTCGGCGTCCTGCTCTCCTTTCCGCTCCCGCGCCCGCCCAGTGAGGACGCTTCCAGGGAGGACAACTCTGAATTGTACGACCAAGCCACGGGGATGGCGAGAAAGGGAGGCGTTCGGAGTCGAGTTGACAAAGCAGCATGAGGAGGACGCGATGAAGACAGTCCTCTCACCCGCGCGGCGCCGACGCCTGGCCGCTTGCGTCGCTGTGCTGGCTGCGGTTCTCGGCGTCCATATCTGGCGCACGGGGTGGCCCGGGCCCGCAACTATGATGGGGCACACCGTCGCAGCAGGTCGAAACTGCACAGGCGCACGCGCGGCAGCCCGTCCGCATCCCTGACCAGCCGCCCCGCCGCCCCAACCGAAAGCAGCAGGTGGTCGGCCTTGAGCCTCAGCGGTTCCACGCCGGCTTGCAGGAGCCGGTCCTCCGTGGCGTGAAGGAGGTCCTCGCACACCGTCTCGGCTATGAGGCCCTCGTCGCAGGCCCGCCGGGCGTCGATCGGGCGGTAGTAGTCTTCGTCGCGAGCGGCGAGCAGCTCATCCGGCCCGTTCCAGTATCCCCAGATTACTATGTATTCATGCTCGGGGCTCAGGACGGGATGCTCATCGGGTGTCAGAAGGTCGCGATGGGAAAGGTGACGGCTGCTGTCCGCCGGCCGGCCCTGGGACCCGGGCTTGTGGCTGCTCATGTAGATAGCCCGAGGATAGGTGGCTTCAACCCCCTTCCCGTTCAGCTCGAGCGCAAGAGCCACCTCTTCGAAGGGGCTGTTGTAGCCGTGGCGTCCGGCCGCTGCCGGCGCGTCGGCCGGGGGCCGCTGCCCCACCCTCGAGACGCGCCAGACGAGGTGTATGTCATCTTTGGTCCTCGTCTCGAATACCCGGTCCGAGGTCGAGAGGCTTGACCTGGGTGTCTTGCGCCACTTCTCGGGTAAAAAGTAGTCAAACAGGTCCGGGTCGTCGCCGACAACCCAGAGCGCCCCGGAGGAACTCTCCACCCGCCCGTAAACGTAGTCCACGCCCATGATATTGGCAGGGCTCAGAGCGGGCGGGAACTCACGGCTCGGCTCAAACCTATGAGGCTGCCTGTGCAGGTAAGCGCGGCGCCTGGAGGCCCGCACCGTGCGCTCGTGTTCCGGGGTCCGTTCCAGAAGCTCGAAATCGACGAGGGCGTAGAGGATTCGCCCGTCCCCGTCCCGGGCGACACCGCGGTTGCCGTTAGGCCGCACGATAAGGTGATGAGGCTTGTTGTCCTTGATGCGGTACCCTCTGCGGGCAAGTCGCCGGTTCGAGTCGGCCAGCAACTCACCAGCCTTGTTCCGCGGGATGAGACCCGATTGTACGGCCTCACGCGCATCGATGCCCTTCACCCACTCATAGAGCACCGCGTAGTTGCGGTTCGGGTCGAGCGTGACCTCTTTGTGGTCTTCCTGCAGCCGCTCGAAGCGCCAGGACTTCCGACCCAGCTTCTCCGGCTCCACGAACCGCCGCGGCACCATGATGGCCAGCGGTTTGTGCGTCAGCAGGGCGCCAGGGGATTGTCCATCGCTGTTCCTCAACTCCGTGACCAGCCCGAATTCCTGGAACGGGCTGTTGAACTCCGCGTTCAGCAGGTCCTTTGCCTGAGTCTCGCCGGGGATGTCCTGCCCCATCCGGTTCCACTTCAGGACGATGTCCTTCCAGACGCCTCGCACTTCCCTGGTGCGCACGCGGAAGAGGGAACTCGTGCCCGGCAGCTTCCGGCTATTGGCGGTGAACCACTCCCTGTCCCCCCAGTGGTTACGCGGCAGAAGCTGATAAAGGAACGGCAGGCCCCAGTCGGTGACGTACAGGTCGGTCCCGTCCTCCATCCGCAGATGGAGATAATCTACCCCGAAGACCGTAGTCCTCGCCGGTTCGGCGGCCAGATCCGCCGCAAGTCCGCTGCTGTCTGAAAGCGGCTGCATTTGTCTGCCTCAAGACCATCGTACTGCCGGGACGGCCTTCCCGCAAGACGACGTGGGCCCTCAGGCTCTAAGGAGCCATCAGAGGCGCCCCTCTTCGATCATCAGGTCGAGGGGGTATTCGTCCTGCTCGAGGGGCAGCTCGATGCGTTCGCTGAGGCGGGCGGACTCCAGCGTGGCCATGATCAGCTCCTGGTCGCGCATTGCGTTTCGGCCGTCCAGCGGGTGCTCGCCCCCGTCGCGCAGGCAGCGTGCAAACTCCCGCCATACGTCCACCCATGCGCTGTCCCGTTGGTTCTCGGGTCGAATGCTAATCTCGCTCCATTCTCCCCCCGGAGCGGAAGCCATCAGGGGGGTCTCACCATCCCCCGGCCGCCAGAGCCTGCCCTCGGTGCCGAAGACCTCGTAGTCCTGGTAGGCGCGGCCCGCCAGACGCGCGCGTCCGGTGAAAAGCTCACCCCGGACCCCCGACTCGAACTGGATGATGCTCACCGCCCCGCTCTCCACGGCGTGGCCGTAGCGGAATCCGGTGTGGCCCTTGAACTCCGGGTCGGGTTCGCCCTCCTCCGGCGGCAGGCGACGGAACGCCTGGCCGAGGACCCAGACCGCGGGCCGATCCGCCACCAGCCAGCGGACCGAGTCGAAGGCGTGGGTGCCGTCGCTCAGCAGGTCGCCCGCGCAGCTCGCCCTCACCAGATAGACTTCGCCGATGGCTCCCTCGTCGATAAGCGAGCGCATCTCCAGCATCTCGGAACTCATCCGCCGCTGGTGGGTGACGATGAGTCGGCTGCCGTTGCTCTCGCAGGCTTCCACCATGGCGCGGGCCTCGCCCATGGACATGGCCATCGGCTTCTCGGCGATAATGCCACGCACTCCGGCCCTGGCCGCCGTGATGGTGAGTTCTGCCCGCGGCGGTGTGTTGGTCCCTATGAACACCACGTCCGGCTGCTCGGCATCGAGCATCTCCTCCATGTCCGTCCAGACGCTCAGGCCGCCGAGCCCCTCCGCCGCTTCCCGGGCGCGTTCTTCAATGAGGTCGCAGGCCCCGACGAACTCGTATTCCGGCAGACCCTGCACCTGTGAGCCGACACGGAGGCCGCGCTTGCATCCCACGACACACGTTCTCAGCTTGCTTTCTGGAACTGCCATCCGAACTGCTCCAAACTGACGTCACAAATGGGTTGAGTGTGGCCCCGAACCGCCCTGTCCTACAGGCTCTCCGCGAACTCCACCGCTTCCTTGAGCACCTCGCTCCGCTGCCGCGGCTCTCCGTCTTCGCTGTGCACCGGGTCTATTTCGAACTGCATCACCAGGCCATCCGGGTCGGGAGCATCTTCCATCAGTATCCGGTATGTCTCCCGCAGCTCGGCGTCCCCGCTGCCCGGCACGGCCCCCCGCACCCGGAGCCCCATCGGGCTGAAGCTCGGGGTCACGTAACTGTCTTTGAAATGCGTGGCATAGGTGTAGGGGGCGCAGGCCCGCGCCGCGGCCAGGGGCGGCTCGCCGACCAGGAAACAGTTCGCCGTGTCCAGCAGGATGCCGAGGCCGGGCACGCGCTCGCACAGTTCGGCCAGGTCGCTGCCGAAGTGTGCCACCTTGTGCACTACCAGGGGGCATCCCTCCTCGGCGCAGGCCCCCGCCAGCGGCGCCATGGTCTCGCTGAGGATGTCGATCTGCTCCGCGACGGGCAGATCGCGGCTGTAGTGGTGGAAGCGGCGGTTGATCCCCGTGTGGCAGACCTTCGTGCGCATGGGGCCGGCCAGCGTCCGGACGCTCCGCACGGCGTCCCGTGTGCATTCCTCGACCTGTTGCCTGTCATCCGAGAAGAAGTCCATCCCCACCCCGAGGCCTACGCTTACGTCGTGCTCCCGGAGCAGTTCCGCAATCTCGTCGCGGCGGGCCGGCTCCATTTCCATCAGGGCCGAGGCCCGCCAGCTCGTCGCGTGCAAGCCGTATTCGGCCAGTAGCTCGATCTGCGCGCGGTATCCATCTTCCGCGTGCGCCGTCAATCCGGACATCCATCCGCCGGAGGTCATTCCCCAGAGCATCCCGGGCTCCCATCGGTTAGGCAAAAACATCTCGTTGGTGCCGGCGAAGTCCGATTCGCCGGAATCTCGGGGAGGGTATCAGGTTCGCGGTGGGGGGTGCCAATGAATCCGCATCCGCTCCGACGCCGCGCCGGCAGAAGGCGTTCGGTTCACCGGGGCTTGCTGGAGTACTTGTCGAGGGCGTCGAGCAGTTCCTGAAGATCCTCCGCCTTGTTGACGTAGGCGTCGGCGCCGGCCTCGAGCATGGCCTGAATAATCTCGTCCTCTCCGTGTACAGACAGGCCGATTATGGCGGATTCCACGCCGGCTTTGCGGATACGCCGGACCGCCTCCACTCCATCGATATCCGGCATGGAGACGTCCATCAGCACGACGTCCGGCGCCTCCTCGAGGACGACTTCCACGGCATCCAACCCGTTGGCCGCCTGGCCCACCACGGTGAAGCGCCCGGTGTCCTCAAGCAGGTTCACCAGTGACCGACGCACCACGCCGTGGTCGTCCGCGACAACCACTCGACAGGAGGAGTCGGGGTAGGCGCCCTCGGCTCGGAAGCCGTGAGAGATACGCTCGGCCCGTTCCTCCTCGCCTTGCTCCCCCTCCACCAGTTCCTCCGTTGGCGGCAGCACCACAACAACGCGGGTTCCGCTGCGGGGCTCGCTGTGGACTTCCATGCGACCGCCCACCGCTTCCGCCCGCTCGTGGATGCTGAACAGGCCGAAGCCCGCGGCATCCTGCTGAGGGCCGAGCACCCCTTCCGTCTCGAAGCCCCGCCCGCGGTCCACCACCTCCAGCATGATCTCTTCTTCGTCCGTCCGGCTGAGCCGGACGGTCGCCTCATCGGCCTCAGCGTGCTTGGCCACGTTGACGAGCAGCTCCTGCGCGCAGCGGAACAGCAGCGTCTTGACCGTCTCGGAGCCGGGCTCACTGTAGGGGGAGGTCTCGACGCTCACCTTCAGCCCGTAATGGTCTTCGGTGTGTCGGGAAAGCCACTTCAAAGCATCCTCCAGGCCCTGCTCGTAGAGCACGCGCGGACACAGTTCGGCGGTCAGCGTGCGCGCGGTGCGGATGGCGTCGGCGACCACACTGTGCAGCCTTTCGGCCCGCTTCCGCAGGGGTTCCTCATCGGCGGAATCCTGCAACTGCCGCAGTTGCAGTTGCGCCATGGCCAGGGACTGTTGCAGCTCATCGTGGAGGATCTCGGCCAGGCGGTTGCGCTCGCGCTGCTCGGTTCTCGTCAGCCGCACGGCCAGCTTCTGGAGCCTCTCGGCGCGCCGGGAGGCCAGTCTCGTGCGCTCCTCCACCCGCTCCTCCAGCGTGCGGTTCAGCGAGCGCAGTTGATCTTCGGTCTCAACCAGCCCGGTTACGTCGAAGAAGGTCATCACGACGCCATCTATCCGATTGTCCTCCGTTCTGTAGGGCACCACGCGCATCATGTAGCGGCGGCCGTCCTCGCTCTGCACGCGCCTTTCCACGGTGCCCAGGTTCTCCAGAACCTGGCGAGCCGCCGCGGCGGGCTCGGCATCGAGGAGGGTGTTGGTGATATCCTGCAGCGGGCGGCCGGTGTCCGACGGGCGGACGCGGAAGATGCGGGTCGCCGTCTCCCCCATCCGCTTTATGCGGAGGTCCGCGTCCACGAACAGGGTGGGCAGATCGATGGCGCGGAAGAGGTTGATCAAGTCGTTGTTGGCCTGGTTCAATTCGCGGATTTTGTCATTGAGCTGGTCGTTGAGGGTTTGCAGTTCTTCGTTGAGCGACTGCAGTTCCTCCTGGGAACTCTGCAGTTCCTCGTTGGTTGCCTGCAGCTCCTCGTTCATCGAGGTCACTTCCTCGTTGGCGGCCCGCAGGTCCTCGTTGGCCCTCTCCAGCTCCTGGACCGTTACGCGGTGGTCTTCCTTGACGGACCGCAACTCCATCCGCAGTTGCCGCACCACCTCGGACTCGTCACGTGCGGTCGGCCGGGCTGTCCCTTTCACCGCGCCCGCATCGGGTTCGGGCTCCTCGAAGATGACGGCCATCAGGTCGCAGTCAGGCCGGGCGCGCACCGGACGCAGGGTGATATCCACCAGCGCCGGGTGGCCGTTGTGGCTGAACCGGACGCCCCGGAGTTCCACCCGCGTCCTTTCCTCCCAGGCGCGTTCCAGCGCGGGAGACAGCTTCGCGGAGAGTGTCTCTTCGGCCAGCGTCTCAATGTCCAGGTTGGCGACCCCGCTGGGATGTTGCAGGTACTTGTAGGTACTGCCGAAGAAGTGCACGACCCGGCCGCCCGGGCCCACCAGCGCCACCGCGGCATCATAGTGCTGCAACAGCACCCTCTGGTTGAGCTCGGCCAGTTCCACCGCGCTCAGCCCATGGGAGGGGGCCTGCGCCTCTTCTCGTCCCGTCCGCGGCAACTCGCGCGCGGTTCGCCTTCCCGCAAAGTTGGGCGGCGCCGGCCCCGCCTGCTCGTTGCGCGCGTAGATCCGGTACTCGGTCGAAACGGCGTCGAAGTACTCCTGCCCGGCGGTCACGTTGTCGGAAGTGCCCAGAAACAGGATGCCGTCTTCCCTGAGGCCCCACGCGCATAGCTGCAGCACCTTCTGCTGCGCCTCCGGCCGTAGGTAGATGAGCACGTTCCGGCAACTGATAAGGTCAAGGTTGCTGAAAGGCGGTTCTCGCAGCAGGTTGTGCGGCGCAAAAACCACCTGCTCCCTGAGCCCCTGCGCAACGGTGTAGGACCCGTCACCTTCCACGAAGAAACGCTCGAGGCGCTCCTTCGACACGTCCGCCGCTATATTCTCCGGATAGCGCCCGGCGCGGGCCGTTTCCACCGCGTCGCGGTCCAGGTCTGTCCCGAACACCTGGAGTTCGGACCTGCACCCCTCCTCCGCCTGGAGCTCCTGCAACAGGATGGCTATCGAATATGCCTCCTCGCCCGTTGAGCAACCCGGCACCCAGACGCGAAACTGGTCGCCCTGCGACTTCTGCCTTACCAGATCCCTCAGCGCCTCCTCTCCCAGGACTTCAAACGCCTCCGGCTCCCGGAAGAAGCTGGTCACCCCGATGAGCATCTCGCGGGCGAGTCGGGCCGTTTCCTCCTCGTCCCGCTGCAGCAGGTCGAGGTAATCCTTGATGTGGCCCGTTTCGTTGACGCCCATCCGGCGCTGTATCCGGCGCCCCACGGTGCTCCGCTTGTAAGCGCTGTAGTCGCGCCCCGTGCGCTGGGCCAGCAGGTCCAGGATGCGCTCCAGAGTGTCCAGGTCCTCCGGGTCGCGCAGCGCTGCCCCGGCCCGCGTAAGCCCATGGCTGATGTATGAGACCAGCGCGCCGGGTATCTCCTCCGGTGGTAGCACAAAGTCCACCACGCCGGTTCGGACCGCCTGTTCGGGCATGGAAGCATATTGCGCCGTTGCCGGGTCCTGAGCGACGGCCAGCCCACCGGCCGCGTGCACCTCCCGTATCCCCAGGGAGCCGTCGGCCCCGCTGCCGGAGAGCACGACGCCGATGGCCCGTCGGCCGACGGCCTCCGCCAGGGACCGGAAAAGGTAGTCTATGGGCAGGCGCCTGCCGGATTCCTTGAATGGCTCGCTCAACCTCAGCCTGCCGTCCGCCACGGCAAGGAACCTATCAGGCGGTATGGTGTAGACGTGGTCGGCCTCCAGGCGCATCCCGTCGGCCGCCTGCGACACGGGCAGCGAGGTGTCGTGCTCAAGGATGCTGCCGAGATGACTTTTAGCAGACGGCGAGAGGTGCTGCACTACGATGTAGGCTATGCCGGCGCCCGCCGGCGCGCTGCCGAAGAACTTCTCAAGCGCATCCACACCCCCGGCGGAGGCACCAACGCCCGCCACGTGGAAGTCGGAGCGGTGCTGCTGCGGTTGCGGCTCCTGCGGCTGGTCCTCAGACATGACCGAGCGCCCTCCCCACGAAACCAACCGGACTCTGTCGCGCCGTACGTGCTGCCCCGCAACGCCCACTACCCATTGGCGTGTAAGTGCGAAAGGACGCAGCACCCGACTCCGCGCCCCCACCGCATTCGCGCGAATACCGTACACCAGAGGTCGCGGTTGTGCAAGGGTTAACAACCTGTTGATTCCGAGGACCGCGGCATCCACACACTCCCCCGGCGAGGCCGAGTTCCACGCGTCAGTCCCCGTGCCAGCGCTCCATGTGCCGGGCGTGGGTCTGCAGGTAGGCGCCGGGCTCGTAGAAGTGGTCGTAGAACTCGAGGTCCAAATGTTGCGCCTGCAGATACGTTATGAGGAAGATGGAAGGAACCGTGCCGGGGAACTTGCCGAAGGTATCGTAGATATACTGCGCCTGATGGGCCACGCATTCCCGGAAGCGTTCATCGTGCACCTGCGCGGCGGAGCGGACCTTCGCCGAGTCCCGCCACGGTCCGGGAGTGCCCGCGTTGAACGGGCCGCCGGGGCCGAACTTCCGCTCGCAGACCGCCTCGGTCGCCTCGCGCATGTCGGCGTAGTGCGGCGGGCAAGAACCCTCCATGACCCCCTCCCGGCCCGTCGGGTTCGGGTAGGGCCAGCGATCGTCCGTATCGTAGCGGAACCCCAGCGCCGGGGCCGCCGGGTCCCCGCTGGCTCCCAGCATGCTGAACGGGTCGATGCCGTTGAACATCCAGCCGCCCAGACCCATCGCCTGCAAAAGCAGCGTGCCCGCGAAGCAGCTTGTGGCCAGTTCGGCCGTCAGCTCGGCCATGGACCACTGCTCGACGAAGGTCAGCGGCCAGGTGTTCTCCACGTCCACGATGTCCTCGAAGTCCTCTATACCCGGCACGGACCGGCCGTTGACGTCGTCGGTCGCGACGAGCCCGTTCTGGAGCATGTAGCAGAGGTTCAGCAGCACGTGCTGGGCCAGATCGCCGACGGGGATGATCAGCAGTGTGCCGGGCTGGTTGACCACCCAGGTGTTGTGCGGCTCAACGTGAGGCGGCTCCGGGGGCAACTTGAGGCGCCCGTCCTCGATCCTGGTCACGTGACTCCGCAACGTTTCAAGAACGGCTTCCAGCTCCATCGACCCGTCATCCTGCCGCCGGCCGAAGGGCGAGGCGTCGCGGGCCTCCAGCAGGTAGACGCCGTCGTCGTCCGTGAAGAACGTCTTGCTGGTGTGGAAGCCCGCCGCCGAGGGAAAGGTACGGCCCCCGGCCGCAGCGGCGTAGTTGGACAGATACGGCGCATATCTTTCGGCCCGGTAGATGAGGTTGTTCCAGCCCGTATTGCTCCCGCAGGCGGTCACCACCAGCAGCTTCTCAAGCTCGGTGAGCGGCAGTGGCTCCTGGGCGGAGCGGTACTCGAACACCCCGTCGGGTATCTCGGCCCCCATGAAGAACCGGCGTGAACGGCGTCCCAGAAGACTCTCAATCAGCCCGAAGGACATCAAATCCGCGAAGCCCGAAGGCAAATCCTGCTCAGACATGGTTCCCCCCGTCATGATCGTGTCACGTCATGCCGCGTCCGCGGCGCCTATGCCGTATCCCGCCGGGTCCGGGCGCAAGCTCACCTGTCTTCGCCCCAGACCTCGTCCAGGAAGTCGTCGCGCCCGGAGCCGGACCTGTACCATTTGTATCGGAGCGAATGCTCCTTGTAGTAATCCTGGTGGTAGTCCTCCGCTCTGTAGAACTTCGAAGCCGGCAGGATCTCGGTGACGATCGGCTCGTCGAACCGGCCGGACTCGGCCAGCCTCGCCCGGGACTCTTCGGCCAGACGCTTCTGCTCCTCGTCGGGGTAGAAGATGGCCGAGCGGTACTGCGGCCCCCTGTCCACGAACTGACCGCCCGCGTCGGTGGGATCGATCTGCCGCCAGAAGACCTCCAGCAGCCGCTCGTAGCCGATGCGCGCGGGGTCGTACGTGACCTGAACGACCTCGATATGCCCCTTGCTGGCATAGTCGTCGTAGGTCGGATCCTCGCCCTCTCCGCCGGTGTAGCCCGACACGACGTCCAGAACACCGTCCAGCTTCTCGAACGGGGGCTCCATACACCAGAAACAGCCCCCGGCGAAGGTGGCGGTCACGGTGGGGCCTCTCGGCGGCTCTTGAGCGGTCTCCGGGGTTGGCGCCTGCGCTTCCTCATTGCCTCCGCAGCCCGTCAGCCATGCCAGAACAGCCCCGCAGGCCACGAGCGCGACGTAGCTGACAGTCCTCATGCTCCTGTTCCCCCTCGTAGGAGTCAGCGAAACCCCGGTCAAGTCCATATGTCCGAAGTGCAATCGCCCCCGGGGAACCTCACCTCGTGGGCCCGCGCCGGGCCGCCGGGCTCGTCGCCGAAGCTGAGGTGGAAGTCCTCGTTCAGCTTCATGCCCCCGCTGGCGGTGTCGCAGTCGATCAGCAGCATAGACGACCCGTGCTCGGCAAGCGCCGGGTAGAACTGGTTGTCCCAACTGCTGAACAAAGAGTTCGTTACGTAGAGCCGACGGCCGTCGAGGCTGAGCTGCAGCATCTGAGGGCCGCCATGCACCGGTTTGCCCAGCACCTCGCGCGGCTCCCCCAGCAGCCCGCTTATCCACACCCGCCCGGTCAGCCGCGGATTGGCGGGATTGCTGATGTCGTATTGCCTCAGGTCACCGTGCAGCCAGTTGGACAGGTAGAGGAACCGGTCATCCATCGAAACCAGGATGTCGGTTATGAGCCCCGGCACGGGGAAGGACCATCCCTCGAGTTCCACGGGCTCGACCTGGATCACCTTCCTGGCCTTCCACTCGCCGGCCTCCCGGTAGAAGTTCCACACGGCGCTGCTGAGCGTCGCGCCCACGAAGCCCTGCGCGGCGTCCGGATCGTGCAGAAAGCGCACCTCCAGTGGCACGAGGCCCTCGGAACCCATGTCCACGGTCTGGACCAGTTCCCTGCGTTCCCAGTCCCAGAACTGGAGCCGCTGCCCGTACCGTCCTGCCTCAACGTCTTCCATCTTGAAACCGGGCCGGAAGGTCCTGGGCGCGGCCCACTCGCTGCTGACCATCACGTTGTGGCGAAGCTGGTACCAGAAATCGTAGTTGTAACGCATGCCGGTGCTGCGCCGCTCCCAGCGTCCGACCACGTCGAAGTCCTGATCGAGAACCAGGAATCCGGCGGAGCCGTTGCCTTCGGCGTCGCCCAGCATGGAAACGATGATGCTGCCGTCCGGCGCGCAGTGGACGGTGTGCGGGGCGGAAAGCCCCGTCTTTGCCACTATCTCAGAGCCCCGGATGACCCGGTGCATCGTGGGGCCTTCCGGGCGACAGGCATCGAGAATGTGGATGTTGCCCGACGTGAGACCGGGCACGACCAGGTAGCGCCGGAAGGCGCCCGGGTGCCCGTAGCAACTGCTGCACATGTTCCAGCCGAAGTGATGCAGCTCATCGCCGACGGTGGGCATTGTGACGCGGTTCACCACGCTACCGTAGGTGTCGGAGCGCGAGTCCACGTCCACCACCGCCAGGTAGTCCGGCCGCCGGCGGCCCGTGCCCACGTAGAGCGCCGTTACGTAAGCCAATGTCTCCCGCGGGGACGCCATCGCGGCCCGGGGCGATTCGTAGATCCGACCGCAGGCCAGCGATTCCCCCCCGCGCGTCCCGGATGGGACATCCCCCGTCCAGCCGACGTGCCCCCGCCCGCTGACGTTGCTTCCGCGGGCCCCGGTTGGGCGACGCGCCTTCATCACCCCCGGGACCCGTCCCCTGAGTACAATATACCCTGTGAGGCGCACCGCAACCACCCCTTCCGGCCAAAAGGCTTCGCCCGATCGGTCGTCTGTTCGTCCCGGGGGGACCGAACGGCATTGCACGAAGCTTGACAGCCGGCCGGGCAACCACTACTGTGAATGTACATTCACTTCGGAGCGCACCAATGGCTGAGAAACTCGACACGACTGTCAGGCAGGAGCAGATAGCCGAAGCGGCGCTCGACGTCATCGCTCGTCACGGCATGGCCGGGCTCAGCATAGCGAACGTCGCCCGGCGCGTGGGAATCGTGCCATCGGCCATCTACCGGCATTTCGAGGGCAAAGACCAGGTGCTCGACGCCGTCCTCGACCTCATCAAGCGGCGCTTGCTGGCCAATGTGCGCTCGGTCCGGAGCGAAACCGACGACGCCGTCGGGCGGCTTCGTGCCCTGCTGATGCGCCACGTGGCGCTCATCCGCGAGAACGAGGGGCTGCCCCGGGTGGTCTTCTCCGAGGCAATCTACAGCGGCGCTCCGGAGCGCAAGCGGCGGCTCTACGGCATCATCGCCGACTATCTGGACCAGGTAGCCGAGATTGTGGCCGAGGGACAGCGCGAAGGCCGAATACGCTCCGGCATCGCCCCGGACAAGGTCGCCGTCATGTTCCTCGGCATGGTCCAGCCGGGAGCCATATTGTGGCACCTGAGCGATGGGGAGTTTGACGTTATCAAGCAGGCAGAGAAGGCATGGGAAGTATTCGAGGCCGCGCTTGAGCCCGCCGCGCGTGGCGGCGGCAGGCAGGCCGAATGAAAGGAGGCAGAAGGATGCGTGGTAAGGCAAAGGTAGCAGTATTCATCATGGCGGTTCTGGGGGGGCTCGCGACTCTTGCAGTCATCACGCGCACCGTTCAGGCGCACTGCGACACCGAGAGCGGACCGGTGGCCGTGGCGGCGCGCGAGGCGCTGGAGACGGCGCAATTCGAACCCATAGCGATATGGGTCGGCCCGGAGCAAGGGCCCGAATTGCGGGGCAAGTTCCGGCAGGCCCTGGCCGCGTACCGGATGGGTGGAGCGGCGAAGGAACTGGCGCAAGACTACTTCGTCTCGGAATCCATCCGGCTCCACCGCGCCGCCGAGGGCATGTCTTTCACCGGCGTGAAGCCGGCGCAGCCCCTGCCCTCGGACATCGCTGCGGCCGAGAAGGCACTCGAGACCGGGGACGTTTCCCTGATTACCGAACCCCTGAAGGCCGAGGTTGAGAAGAACGTTGCGAAATGGTTCGAGCAGGCCCGCCGGGCCCGCGAGAACAAGGACGAGAGCGTGGAGGCCGGTCGCGAGTACGTGGACGCCTACGTCAAGTATGTCATCTACGTGCACGGCCTCCACGGCACGATCCAGGCCGGTCCCGCCCACGGCGTGGGCGAAGAGCACTGACAGGAGGCCGGGCCGGGTCCGCCGGGGCCCGGCCCCCTGCCGCTTCTGTTTCGGCACGGTCAACCAAGGAGAGCCACATGGCCCGGAGAAAAATGCTGCTCATGCCGGCGGTTGCGATAGTCATCGCGGCCGCGCTGGTTTATTTCTTTGCTCTGGACCGCCCTGCGGCCCCAACCGGGACGGTGCAGGTATCCGGCAACATCGAGATCACCGACGCTGAGGTCAGCTTCAAGATCGCTGGCCGCGTGGGAGAGCGGTTGGTGTCCGAGGGGCAGAGGGTCCGGGCCGGGCAGGTGGTCGCGCGCCTGGACGCCACCGACCTGCAACAGGAGGTGGAGCTTCGCCAGGCCGCGGTGGCCGCCGCGCAAGCGACTCTGGACGAGCTGGAAGCGGGCTCGCGGCCCGAGCAGATAGCGGAGGCGCAGGCGGCCGTGGAGGAGGCCGAGGCTCGACTTGAGGAACTGCTGGAAGGTTCCCGGCCCCAGGAGGTGCGCGAGGCCGAAGCAGCGGTCGAGGCCGCCGAGGCCACGGCACACCGCAACCGAAGGGAGTATCTGCGCCAGAAGGAGCTTCATGAGCAAGGTGTCAGCACCACTCGGAACTTCGAGACGGCCCAGATGGCGCATGAAGCCGCCCAGGCCGATCTGCGCCGGGCCCGCGAGCGATTGGCTCTCGTGGTTGAGGGGCCGCGCCGGGAGCAGATCCAGCAGGCCCGGGCGGCCCTGGCTCAGGCCCGCGAGAGGCATTCCCTGGCGGTCAAGGGGCCCCGGCAGGAGCGCATCGCCCGGGCGCGCGCCGAAGTCCGGCAGGCCGAAGCGGCGCTCGCCCTGGCGCGCACGAGGCTCGATTACAGTACGTTGCGTTCCCCGCTGACGGGCCTCGTGCTGTCCGACAACATAGAACCGGGCGAATACGTCTCCCCGGGCACGCCCGTCCTCACCGTTGGCGAGATGGATGAGGTCTGGCTGAGAGCCTACATCAACGAGACCGACCTGGGCCGGGTGAAGGTCGGCCAGCCCGCGCAGTTGACCACCGACACCTACCCCGGCAAGGAGTATCCCGGCACGGTCGCCTTCATCGCCTCGGAGGCGGAGTTCACGCCCAAAAACGTTCAGACCCAGGAGCAGCGGGTCAAGCTCGTCTACCGCGTCAAGATCACCGTGCCCAACCCGCACATGGAGTTGAAGCCGGGCATGCCGGCCGATGCGGAGATCACCGTGGAGGGGAAGCGGGACAATGCCGGCAATACGGACTGAGAACCTGACCAGGCGCTTCGGCGGACTTACCGCCGTGGATGGGCTGGACCTGGAGGTGGAATCGGGCGAGATTTTCGGCCTGGTGGGACCGGACGGGGCCGGCAAAACGACGACGATGCGGCTGCTGACCTCGGTGATGGAGCCCACCGCCGGTGATGCGTGGGTAGCCGGCCATCACACGGTGCGCGAGGCCGAGCCGGTCAAGGAGAAGATCGGCTACATGAGCCAGCGCTTCGGGCTCTACCCGGACCTGACCGTGATGGAGAACGTGAACTTCTACGCGGACATCTACGGCGTGCCGCGTCGGGGACGGGCGGAGAAGATCGACGAGCTGCTCTCCTTCAGCAACTTGACCCCCTTCAAGCGGCGCCTGGCCGGCAACTTGTCCGGCGGCATGAAGCAGAAGCTCGGCCTGGCCTGCGCCCTCATCCACACGCCGCAGGTGCTGTTTTTGGACGAGCCGACCAACGGCGTCGACCCGGTCTCGCGGCGCGACTTCTGGCGCATCCTCTACCAGCTCCTGCGCGAGGGAGTGACCATCTTCGTCTCCACCGCTTACCTGGACGAGGCAGAGCGCTGCACGCGACTGGCGCTGCTGCACCGCGGGCGGGTAATGGCGCTGGGCACCCCGGACGAGGTGAAGGACCTGATGCCCGGCACGCTCCTTGAAGTCCGTCTCGACGAGCCCCGGCGCGCCCTTCAACTTCTCCGCGAGCGGCTGAGCGAGGCGGATTCCGTGGGCCTTTTCGGCGACCGGCTGCACGTGGCCACCGAGCAGCCCGACGCGGCCGGCGACCGCATCCGGGACCTGCTGCGGGGGGAGGACATCGAGCCGGCCGAGATCAAGCCCATTGAGCCGACGCTGGAAGATGTGTTCGTCTCGGTCGTGGCGCGGGAGAGCGCTGGAGGCGAGCATGGCGGAGAGTGAAACAGACCCGGCGGTGCAGGTCGAGGAGCTGGAGCGGCGCTTCGGCGATTTCGTGGCCGTCGACCACGTCAGCTTCCAGGTCGGGGAGGGCGAGATATTCGGCTTCCTGGGGCCGAACGGCGCCGGCAAGTCCACCACCATCCGTATGCTCTGCGGCATCCTGGCCCCCACCTCCGGCGGCGGTTCGGTGGCGGGGTTCGACATCGTCAGCCAGCCGGAGCAGATCAAGCAGAACATCGGCTACATGAGCCAGAAGTTCAGCCTCTACCAGGACCTGACGGTCGAGGAGAACATCAACTTCTACAGCGGCATCTACCGCATCCCCGGGGAGCGCAAGGCCGAGCGGAAGGAGTGGGTCATCCGGATGGCGGGCCTTCAGGATCACCGCGACTCCCGCACGGGCATCCTCTCGGGGGGATGGAAGCAGCGGCTTGCCCTCGGCTGCGCCATACTCCACGAGCCGCCCATCATCTTCCTGGACGAGCCCACCAGCGGGGTGGACCCTGTGAGCCGGCGGCAGTTCTGGGAACTCATCTACGAGCTGGCCGACCGCGGCGTTACCGTCTTCGTCACCACCCACTACATGGACGAGGCCGAGTACTGCGACCGGGTGGGCCTGATCTACCGCGGGCAACTTATCGCCCTGGACACGCCGCGGCGGCTGAAGACCGAACTGATGGAGGAGGACGTGCTGGAGGTCACCTGCGAGCGCCCCCAGGAGGCCATGGAACGCATCGAGGAGATCGACGGCGTCCGCGAGGTGGCTTTGTTCGGCAGGAACCTGCACGTGGTGGCCGCCGAGGCGGATGGCGTGCGCCGGGCCATCGAACATGAACTGGCGGACCAGTTTGCTGTGAGTCGCGTGGAGAGCATCGTCCCGTCGCTGGAGGACGTCTTCGTCTCTCTCATCGAGGCACGGGACCGGGCCGAACAGCCCCAGCGGGAGGTCCAGCGATGAAGCCGATGAGGGTCTGGGCGGTCGCCCGCAAGGAGTTCACCCACGTCATCCGCGACCCGCGCAGCCTGGGCATGGCCATCGCCATCCCCATGCTGCTGCTTGTGCTGTTCGGCTACGCGCTGACGCTCGACGTGGACAACGTGCCGCTGGTGGTCTGGGACCGGTCCAACACGCCGGCCAGTCGCAGCTTCCTCGGTGGCTTCCAGGGCTCTCACTACTTCACCGTCCGCCGCCACGCGCGCAGCTACCCGGAGGTGGAGAGGGCCATCGACAGCCGCCAGGTGCTGGCCGCCCTGGTGCTGCCGGCCGACTTCGCCGACCGGGTCGAGACCGGGCGCTCCGTGCACGTGCAGATGATCGTGGACGGCAGCGACTCCAACACCGCCACCATCGCCATGGGATACGCCCACGCGGTCTCGAACCGGTACTCGGAGAAGGTGGCCGTTGAGCGGGTACGGCGGGCGGGAGGCCTAGGCGTCGCGGAGCCGCTCGAACTGCGGCCCCGGGCATGGTTCAACCCCGACATGGAGTCGCGCAACTACATCATCCCCGGCCTGATCGCCGTCATCATGATGGTCATCGCCGCGCTGTTGACTTCGCTGACCATCGCCCGCGAATGGGAGAGCGGCACCATGGAACAACTCATCAGCACGCCGGTGAAGGGACACGAACTGGTGCTGGGCAAGCTGCTGCCGTATTTCGCCATCGGCATGTTCGACGTGTTGCTGGCCGTGCTGACGGGTCAGTTCCTGTTCGACGTGCCGCTGCGCGGGAGCGTGGCGCTGCTGTTCGTGATGGCCTCGGTCTTCCTGGCGGGTTCGCTCTCGCTGGGGATGGTCATCAGCATCGTCACCAAGAGCCAGCTCCTGGCCAGCCAGCTTGCCATGGTGCTCACCTTCCTGCCCTCGTTCCTGCTCTCCGGCTTCATGTACGCCATCGCCAACATGCCCCCGGCTATCCGGCTGGTCACCTACCTGATCCCCGCTCGCTACTTCGTGGGGCTCTTGAAGGGCATCTATCTGAAGGGGGTGGGCCTCGAGGTGCTGGCCTTCGAGGCCCTTCTGCTCGCCGTCTTCGCCGCGGTGGTCGTGACCGTGGCCAACCTCAAGTTCCACAAGAAGCTGGAGTAGGCGCATGCTGGAGCGCGTGCGGCACATGCTGGTCAAGGAGTTTATCCAGATACTGCGCGACCCGCGCATGAAGGCCGTCATCTTCGTGATGCCGATCGTCCAGCTTATGGTCTTCGGCTACGCCGTCACCACCGACGTGGACCACGTGGTTACCGCCGTCCACGACCGGGACAACAGCTTGGCCAGCCGCGAGCTGGTGGCCCGGTTCGAGCGCTCGGGGTACTTCGACGTAGTCCGATACGTGGAACACGAGGAGGAAGTAGCGGACCTGATGAACCGGGGCGAGGTGCAGGCCGTCCTGCGCCTGGACGAGAGCTTCGAGGCAGACCTGCGCGCCGGCCGCACCGCTACGCTCCAGGTAATCGTGGACGGCACGGACTCCAACACCGCCGGCGTCGTGCTCGATTACTCTTCGAAGATCGCCGGACGCTTCTCCGAGAAGGTCCTTACCACGCGGCTGACGCGCCTGGCCGGCGCCTACCGGGAGCCCGGCCGCGTCGAGCTGGAGACACGCGCCTGGTTCAACGAGAACCTGGAGAGTCGCAATTTCTACGTGCCGGGTGTCATCGCCATCATCGTCATGCTGATCACGCTGATGCTCACCAGCATGGCCGTCGTGCGTGAGAAAGAGATCGGCACCATGGAGCAAATCATGGTCACGCCCATCACGCCGGCCGAGTTCATCCTGGGCAAGACGCTCCCCTTCGCGCTGATCGGCTTCGCGGACGTGCTGCTGGTGACGGGCGTGGGTGTCTTCTGGTTCGGCGTGCCCATCCGCGGCAGCCTGCTGCTCCTATTCGCGGCCACCGCCCTCTACCTGATGACCACGCTCGGCATCGGTCTGCTGATCTCCACCGTCAGCCGCACGCAGCAGCAGGCGATGATGAGCACGTTCTTCTTCTACTTTCCCGCCGTGCTGCTCTCCGGTTTCATGTTCCCCATCGCCAACATGCCGCGTGTTGTCCGGTGGGCCACCTACGTCAACCCGCTCCGCTACTTCCTTGTGATCGTGCGTGGCATCTTCCTGAAGGGCATCGGCCCGTCGGTGCTCTGGCCCCAGATGCTGGCGCTGGCAGCGATGGGTCTTGCGTTCCTTTGGTTGGCCACCCGGTGGTTCCACAAGACGACAGCCTGAGGTGGGGGCGGGGAGACCTCGCCCGGCTACGGACCTCGCTGCTTGACCAGGTGCTGGCGGTTCTGGTGGTAGGCGTTGCGAAGGGCGATGTAGGCGTCGAGCGCGGCCTCCTTGAGGTCCTCGTAATCGCCGATCTGGAGGGACGTGCTGTTCACCCGCTTGTAGATGGTCAGGCCCGGCACGTAGGTGGCGGGATCGAGCGCCGCGTCCGCCACCATGCCCACCGTGCCGCGCGGCAGGGAGGAGGGTCCGAACACCGGCCAGTTAAAGTATATCCCGGGGTCGAAACCGTAGACGCCGAGGGTCTGACCGAAGTCCTCGTTGCGCCGCCGGATGTCCCACCAGCCGCGGGCGGGGTCGCCGAAACCCAGGACCCCGACCGTTGTGTTGATCCCGAATCGGCCAAGCTCCGTGCCGGTGCCCTTCAGGTCGCCCTGCAACAGACAGTTGACCGTGCGCACCGGCGTGGCCAGATTGCTGAAGAAGTTCCTCACGCCCCGCCGCGCCAGCCTGGGCACGAGCCAGCCGTAGCCCTGCGAGACGGGCTTGAAGACCCAGAAGTAGAGCTTGTCGTTGAAATGAAAGAACGCGCGGTTGACGGGCTCCAGCGGGTCGGCGATGGGCCGGACCTGTTCGGTCTCCGGGGGGGCGGCATCGGCTTGCTGCTCTGTCGGCGCGGCGGTGTTCTGGACCGGCCCGCTGCCGGCGGCGCCCTCCGGCCGGGAACTGGCGCACCCCGCCAGCAACAACATCACGCCGAGAAAAACCACCAGTCGCATTCGCATAGTCCCCTCCTTCTGAGCAGACGGCCGCCCCACGGCGGCCTTCCCGCACTCAAGCCCCATCTACATCGACTATATCCCGCCTCGCGCCGGTGTCAAGCCGGGCCGGTTCGACGAGCCGTGCGGCGGTCAGTCGCCCCCGGCCGTCCGGCTCCGCGGGAACGAGTACTGCCCGCGGTAGTTGGAATCGTTGTAGGACGGATTGCGCAGCGGATACTCGTCCGGTCCGCGGTCCGGGAGCGGGTCGGGTTTGTAGAGCCAGAGTTCTTCGTGGTTCCACGTCAGGATCTCGTCGACGCCGTCGCCGTCGATATCGCGGGCATCGCAGCACAGCACGGGATGGCCGTCGTCGGGGAAGGTGACCGCGCGCTCACCGCGGCCGTCCATCAAGCCGCCCTCTCGGGGGTCGGTCGAAAGCAGCAGAAGCTCGGTTCCGTCGTCCGGCCAGTTGACCGGGTTCAGAAGACTGGCGTAGTGCAGCGGCTCGAACTCGCGCAGGACCGTCCCTTCGTGGTCCATTATGAGCGTGATGCCGGGAGCCCCCCAGTAGGTGTTCACGACGATCTGCAGGCCCTCGACGTCCGGCCGCAGCTTCGCCACGGCCACCGTCTGCGCGTGGCCCATCGGGTGGTGCTTCAGGATGTTGCCCTCCGCATCGAGCAGGTAGAACCCCGCGTCGCTGGCGGCGAGGGCCACGCGCAGGCCGGAGCCCGGCGGCCCGAACTCGCCGATGACGGCGCTGTCGGCATGATCGAAGGTCTCCAGCTCCCAGAGCACCCGCCCGTCGCCGTCCAGCAGCGTGTATCCCATCAACAGTTCTTCCCGGCCATCGCCGTCGATATCCCAACTCACCGGATAGTGACCCGTCTTGCAGACGTGGTGCCAGAGTAACTCCAGTTTGTCGTCGTAGGCCCAGCAGTTGTCGTAACGGTCCTTCAGAACCACGGTGTCCGCCCGGCCGGTGCCCCGAAGGTCCGCGAAGTGGATCGAGTCGCCGATTGTCCGGTGCAACGGCCAGCCGCCGGGGTTACGCTCGCCGGGCTCTGTTCGAGGCGTGGGAACCGAACGGACCTCCCGCCCGGTAGCGCCCTCGGCGACCGTCAGGCGGAAATCGCGGGTGTAGATCACCTCGCACCGGCCGTCCCCGTCCAGATCGTGCAACTGGAAGCAGAGGTCGGCCGTGGTCTGGCCCTGTGGAGAGGGCTCGCCGATCTGCCACAGCCGTCGCCCGTCCAGATCAAGCGCGGTCAGGCAGGTGATGTGGCAATAGTCACCCGAACCCAGGTACCTCTGCCGCTGCGCGACGACCAGCTCGTTTTCACCGTCACCGTCGATGTCACCGATCCGGATGTTGCGGTCCGAGCCGAACCCCGAGAGGTCGATCTTCTTCCACAACCGGGGCTCGGGTTGGGCATTGCCGCGCATGGGCTCTGAGCCTGTCGCTGCGGCGGTGACGCCATGCAGGCGGAAGTCGGCGAACCGCGCCGGGGCGTTGGCGATCAGTCCGGTGTGTCCGACGGGCGGAGTGGCCTTGGTGCGCAGGAGCACCTCCCCGTCCAGCAGCGCGCACGTGCTCTCCTCAGTCCATCGCACGGTGAGACGGGTCCATGCGTCGGGGTCCATCTCAACCTCTGCCGAGGCCAGGACCTCGATGTCCTCGTGTCGCCGAAAGGTGATTCGGGCCGCCGTCCCATCAACCGCGAAGGCGAAGACATCGCGCGAATGCCCGTAGCCGAAGACGAGCCCCGCCGGCGCCGCGGTCGAGATTAGCCGCACGTCCACCGCCACCTCGCTCCGACGCACGCGGGGGACCTCGGCGACGACCATGGGATATGACGTGTCGGTGCGGAACGTCTGCTCCAGCACAGGTCGGTCGCCGTCCCGGAGCACGCGCCAGTTGCCGGTGCTGGCCTTCCACGAGTAGTGGGTGGTCACTTCCCGCCACGGCCCCAGCTTGCCGACGTGCGGTTTGCAGTGATACTCGCCCCAAGGTGAATAGTCGTAAGGAATCGGCCCCGGCGCGTAGTCTGAGAAGTCATCGGTGAAGACCGTCTGCTCGGTCATCGTTGCTCCGGGGTCGCAGGTCAACGAGTTCGCCCCCGCCTGGACGTAGCGGGGCAGTGCTCCCGTTGGGATAATCCGCTCAGTACAGGGTAAAGTTGGGCCCCGTGCCCGGGGAGCCTGGTGGGTCCTGAGGTTGGCCCGTTTCGTTCCTGTAGAGGAAGACGGTATCGGCCGGATTGTCGAACCACAGGATGTCCCGGACGCCGTCGCCGGTCAGGTCCGCGGCGAACACCTGCCCTCTCTCGATCGGGGAGGCCCCAGTTTCAAGGGCCGCCAAGGCCCTGCCCTCGCCATCGAAGATGGCCGGGGGATGGGCGGTGACGATCTGGAGTTCGTCCGGCCGCCCCAGCCAGTCGATCAGTGCGTGCCGCCGGCTGCGGTTCGTCTCGAACCGGCCGAGCAACTCCCCTTCGAACGACATGACCCAGAGCGGGCTGTGCAGTTCGGGCGAATGGGCGATGTCCACCAGGATCTGTGGCTCGGACAGGTCGGGGTAGATCTGCCCGATGTCGACGGATTCGAAGTGTCTACCGGAGGCCGTCCAGACGTAGTCTCCCGTCCCGGTGACGACCGCCATCCGTTCGTCCCCGCAAAAGGTCGCCACCAGCAGCGTCTCCTGCGCCGTCGCGCCCGGCCTGAGCACGCGCACCGCGTCCAGATGCCCCTTCCCGATGGGCACGTCCTCGTGCTCGAAGGTCCACCGCACGCTTCCGTCCGGGTTCAGCAGGGCGTATCCGGCAACCAGTTCGTCCCGGCCGTCGCCGTCTATATCGATGGGCCGGACCTGGTGGGACGTCCGGTAGCCCGCGGGCCGCTCGACGGTCCACAGAAGCTCACCGTCGAGAGCATAGGCCCAGATTCGGCCGTAGCGGGTTTTGACGATGACCTCCCGCCTGTGGCCGGTGCCGGTGAGGTCCACGAAAGCGAGGCAGTCGGAACCCTCCGATGGAATGGGGAACGAGCGGACCTCCTCGCCCGTGGCTCCGTCGAGCGCCACGAGACGTTCGCCGGCCGCCAGGACGACTTCCGGCTTACCGTCGGCGTCCCAGTCGTGAACCTGACAGGCGACGTCATGGTGCAGATTGTTCCGCCCGACGGACGGGGCGCCCCAGCGCCACAGGACCGACCCATCGAGCCGATGGACGATCACCGAACAGGTGTAATGCACGTCGTTCTCATTGACATTGCGGGCGCTGACCACCTCGAGTTCGCCGTCGCCGTCCACGTCCTCGACGAGGTTCCACGCCCCGGCCCATTCCGGATTGAGCCGCACCCGACGCCATGGCCGCACGCGCGGCGTCCGGCCGGACAGTTGCTCGGCGGCGTTAGCGTCAAAGCGGGCCGGACGGGGGTCAGCGCCGTACTCGACGCTCCGCATTCCCGGCTCCTCTCTGGCGTGTAAATCACTCTGAACGGTATCGTGCGTAGTCTTCCATGGCCCGCTCGTAATAGGGCGTCCGGATGGGGCCATGGAGGATAGGGTCCTCCACTTCTTCCATCCACCGCCACAGCGCGTCCGAAAGCTCGCGGAAGATCTCGGCGTGTTCCGGGTCCCCGGAGAGGTCATGCTCCTCCCACGGATCCTGCTGCAGATCGAACAGCTGCCCGAACGGTCGAGTGCCGTTGCGGCGGGGCCGCTCGACGTGGTCAGCCACGGCCTGGGGTGTCACGTCGATGGGCTTCAGGATCGTGCGGCCGGGGTCGAAATTGCGGATCAGCTTATAGCGCTCAGTGCGAATGCATCGGGACGTGTTGTCGCGCAGCGCGTGGGCCTGATGTTCGGCGAAGACGGCCTCGCGGATGGGCTCCTCGGACTCTCCCGTCAGCAGCAACGCACCGCTGTGGCCCTGGAGGTTATCGGGGACGGGCAGGCCCGCCAGGTCCAACAGCGTGGGCACGAAGTCCACGTTGCTTATCATCTGGGATACCACCCGGCCGCCGGTGACGCCGCCGGCCGGCCAGCGCACGATCAGCGGAATGCTGACGCCGGGGTCGAACAGCGTCCACTTGGCGCCGATGTAGGGAATCCCGTGGTCGGAGGTAAAGATGACGATCGAATTCCCCGCCATTCCTGCCTCCTCGAGGGCATCCAGCACGCGCCCGACGGCGCGGTCCATGTAGCGGATGATGCCCTGGAACCATGCCAGGTCGTCCCGCATGACCTCGGTGTCCTTCAGGTATCCCGGAACCGTGACCCCCCTGCTGCGGTCCGGCTCGACCTGGGCCTTGTCGAAGGGCCGATGCACCTCCTCGAAACCGATCTTCAGGAACAGCGGACCCTCGTTTGCGTCTCGCTCCTTCAAGTAACTTTCCGCTGCCGCGGCTTTGTCTTCGGCATAGTCGCCGCCCGGCATGTATGTGCCATAGCCGAGCGTGGCCGGACCGCCGCCGCCCCGGGTGACGTGCTGGAACCCGATAAGGGTGGTTTCGTAGCCGCTGTCGGCAAGTATCGCCGCCAGGTGCCGTTCACCCGGGTTCAGCCGCCACCACCACGGGCCATGTGTCAGGCCGAGGAGGCCGTTCGTCTGGGGATAGCGGCCCGTCAGCATGCAGCCCCGGCTGGGACTGCACGTGGGAGAGGTCGCGAAGTAATTGGCGACCCGGCACCCCTCGTCGGCCAGTCCGTCAATGGCGTCCGATCTGACGGTGTCCAAGCCGTAGCACCCGAGGTGCTGCCCCAGGTCGTGGCAGGTCATCATGATGATGTTCGGCTTCTCATTCATGCCGTGCCTTTCGCGGTTGAGTCGGAATACGCGCGTCTCAGGCGCCGGGGCCGATGCGGGAATAGACGTTGCTGAAGTTCATCTTCCTGACCGGTGCCGGGCGCATGTCCGTCCATGTCTCCCCGTCCCAGCGGAGGATGCGGTTGGTGTGCTGCTCCACGCCTTCGCCGGCCTCCTCGTCGATCGTGCCCAGATAGCGCCAGAGATAGGCGCCCGAGGAGCGCGTCCCGCCGTGATGCCAGTTGCCGGGCAGCAAGTCCCCGTAGCGCCAGGCGTTGGCCTCGTAGTCGTAGATGCAGTGCAGCCGCTTGACCGACCCAACGTAGTAGTCGGCGTCCTCATGGTAGAACTCGCGGTTCGTGTTCCAGCCGCCCAGGAAGTGATACTCGCCCCGCCATTTGTCTCCGGACCCGTCGGTGACGGGATGTGGGCAGGGCGCGACGACCTGCCATTCGTCGGTCGCGGGGTTATAGCGCTGGTTCAGGGCGCCGGGGTAGTTGTTCTGTGAGCCCTTGCACTGGGTGTTGCCCGTGGCGTAGTAGAGCCAGCCGTCGTGATAGGACGGGCCCGGGAAGGACTGGGAGTAAGGCGCGTCGGCCACCTCGGTCTCCCATTGGCCGGTCTTCAGGTCGTAACGCCAGTTCCAGCCCACCCGATCGAAACGTCCCTCCTCGGTGTCCCCGCCGAAAAGGAAGACGTAGCGGCCCTCCACCACGGGGTAGAACTTGCCCAGCTTGCTGCGGGGCGAGGGCAAAGGATGCGCCAGAGACCACGCGTCCCGGGCGATGTCGTAAACCTGCATGTGTGCGCAGCAGCCGCTGTGCACGTCGGTCTTGCCGCCGAAACAGTATATCTTGCCCTCGTGGAGGGCCCAGCCCGCGCCCTGCACGGCGTGGGGCATCGGCGCCAACTCCCCGTTTACGCTGCTGTACCAGCGGTCCTCGGCGATGCTGTAAACCGTGGTGTCGTCCACGGCATACTCGCCTTCGATTTTGCCGCCAATGGCCCATATGAACCCGCCGTCTTCGGCCGTTTCCGTCATCTTCCGTCCTCCTGCCGGAACTCCTCTATCGGCTCGACGTCGCTTTCGTTTACCCAGCCGGGCATTATCTCCTCGCCCGTCTCGTGGCGGTTGACGAACCGCTCGTAGAAATCACGGAGCCACCTGTGGTGCTGCGGATACTGTTCGAAGACCTCGCCCCGGCCCTCCATGCGCGGGTCGCCCTGTTCCTCGAGTTCCCGCTCCATCTGCTCCCGCAACGTGGCCTTGGGGTCCGCGTGAGCGGCCTCATCGGCCAGATTCTCGAGGCAGTCCGGGTCCTGCGCCACGTGGTAGAGCTCTTCGCTGCGCCGCTTCCCGAAGGAGAGTTCCCAGTAGTGCCTCTGTTCGGGGTCCTTACGCGTCTTCAGTATCTCTGTCTTCGTGGGGCTGCCGTCGCAGTTCAGATAGCCCGTCTCGGGGTTGCCGGCCGGCCAGCGGTCCATCTCGTAGTTGCGCAGATACAGCCAGCCCCCTTTGAAGATGCCGCGGATGGGGTAGCCGACATTGCCCGGACGGCCCACGTCGTGGAACTCCTTCCCGATAAGCACGTGGTCGCGCGAAGGGTCGATGGTTCCCTCCTCTTCCGAGCGCAGCAGGTCCACGAGGCTGCGACCGGTGATCGGCCGCATGCCGACATCCTCGGCGGTCAGGCCGGCCAGCTCCAGGAACGTCGGCGCGAGATCGATAAAGCACACGTAATCGTCCACGGTCCGGCCGGGATTGTTCAGCCCGTCGCGCCACATGATGGCCATGGGCAGGTGGTTGCTGTACTCGTACTCCTGGCCCTTTGCCCGGGGGAACGGCATGCCGTTGTCGGACGTCACGACCACGATGGTGTTGTCGAGTTCACCGCGCTCCTCCAGGATGTCGAGCATCCCCTGCACGTGGCGGTCGAAGTGCTCTATCTCGAACCCGTAATCGAGCAGGTCGTTGCGCACGGTCTCGTTGTCCGGCCAGATTCCCGGCACTCGGTCTATTTCGTCGATGCTGTGGCCGCCCAGCCGCCTTCCGGAGCCGTACTCGTAGCCCCGGTGCGGCTCCCGACATCCGAACCAGAAGCAGAATGGCGCGTCATCGGGCCGGTCATCGAGGAAATCGCCGAAGTTCTCGGCGTAATCGCAGGACGAGATATGCGGGGTCGGCGGGTCCAGCTCGCGCTCGTTCCACCCCGGCCCGGTCAGCTCGCGGGGCTTGCCGTCCACCTCGCCGGGATCGCCCGGCGCCCAGCCCTTGGCGGTGTGGCCCACGTGGTAGCCATGCTCGCGGAGCCCCTCCATGTACGTCGTGAACTTAGCGGGGAACCGGCAGTTGTGATTGCACGCATCCTCGAGCTGCCACGAGTTGCGGCCGGTCAGTATGCTGGCGCGCGACGGGGCGCACTTGGCGTTGCAGGTGTAGGCCCGGGTGAACAGAACACCCTCGGCGGCCACGCGATCGAAGCCGGGCGTCCTGACCCAGTTGCATCCGTAAGCGCCCATGTGCATCCCGGCGTCGTCCGCCAGGCACAGCAAAATGTTCGGTCTCGGCATTTTCCTCGTCTCCATCCGTTGACAACTCACGATAGCAAGCGATCTCAGGTCAACTCTTCCCGGTTCTCTCACCACGAAGCTCACGAAGGGCACGAAAACGGCCGAGAGGGAAGGCCTGCAGAAACGCCTCTTCTATCCATGTTGCCTTCCTTCGTGCTCTTCGTGTGCTTCGTGGTTGATCCCGGTTTCCGGGTCACGTCGGGTGGATTCTACCTGCCGCCCCGCAGCCCCTCAAGACCGCCGGCCGGTAGAAGAGGCACATTCGCACGGCTTTTCCCGGGAATGCGCCTTGCGCCGGGCTCACGCATGCGCTATTGTCACTTAAGTAAGAACGCTTCTGAGAAAGGAACGCGGCGCGTGTCAGCGGGCTCGACCGAGATTGACGAGCGGATGGACGCTTTCGAGACGGCGTGCCGTCAGGAGGGTTTGCGGCGCACGCCTCAGCGACTGGCCGTTTTCCGTGAGGTTGCCTCCAACGAGGAGCACCCGAGCGTCGACGCCATCTACGAGCGCGTCCGGAGGAAGTTGCCCACAATCTCACGCGACACCGTCTACCGCACCCTGTGGCTGCTGGAGAGCAAGGGGTTGCTCTCGACCGTGGCTGCCCTGCACGAGCGGGTGCGCTTTGACCCGAACACCGACCAGCATCACCATTTCATCTGCACCTCCTGCGGGACCGTGCGGGACTTCTACAGCGACGAGCTTGACGAGTTCGAGCCGCCGGAGACGGTGCGGGAGTGGGGGCGAATCGATACGTTTCAGGGCGAAGTCCGCGGTGTCTGTAACGACTGCCTGGCCCGGGGGCAAGAAGACGTCGAGCAGTGAGTCGCCCCGGAAGGCGGGAGCACCGCGTTCGCTTCGGACAGATTACTTCAAAGGGGGGGCGAAAAGGACTTTTACCGGGGGCGCACGGAGTACTGACGTGCCGCCGAGCGCACCGTTCGGCGGCGGGGGCTTAGTAACAAGTTGCTTGATTGACGGGGGGACCCAAAGATGGGGGACCGTATAGAGGCCGAAACTGTCGAGGCATTCGGCCGAACGTTCGTGAAGGGGAACATACCGGAGATCAACGGGACACGCTGCCTCGCCTGCGGCCACTGCGTGAAGCTGTGCCGCAAGCTGGGGCCGGACGTGCTGGAGATCGTGGACGGGGTCGCCAAACCCGTCCGCCCGGAGAACTGCATCGGAGACGGGGCCTGCATGCTGGCCTGCCCCACGAAGGCGATTTTTCTGATGAGCAAACACGATCCGGACTCTCCGCCTGAGCCCGCCGTCTGATCGGCGGAGTCTGGGGCGGATCGTCGGACGGAGTCTGTAACGGGGGCCGGCGTCGCTCACAGCGACGTCCGTTGAGAACGGGGGATCACTTTGCATCCCGACAACGCCGGTGCGGGAGTGCCGCTCCGGAGGTCCATCCATCGTACCTTTCACTTCTGGAAGGGGCCATGTCATGGCCAGAGTAGCACGAGAGATGGTTGAGAAGGCCGGAGTTGACGTGGATGAGCTGCTGGAGCTTCTGATCACGAACGCAGCAGCGGAGCTGACCACTTACTACTACTACACCACCCTGCGGTTCAACCTGATAGGGATGGAAGGCGAAACCCTTAAGGAGATCGCCGAGACGGCGCGGGTCGAGGACCGCAATCATTTCGAGGCGCTCTGCCCCCGCATCTACGAGCTGGGCGGCGCGCTGCCCAACGACATGACCGAGTTTCACGACTGCTCGGCGTGTCCGCCGGCCAGGCTGCCGGACGATCCGACCGATGTCCACGCCATCCTCGAGGTGCTGGTGAAGGCCGAGAGGTGCGCCGTGCGCGGATACACCAACATCTGCAATCTGACCGCCGGCAAGGACCACCGCACCTACGGGCTGGCCCAGGCCATTCTGAACGAGGAGATCGAGCACGAGTCCTGGTTCTCCGAGTTCCTGGGCGAGGGCCCGTCCGGCCACTTCCTGCGCCGCGGGGACACATCGCCGTTCGTGGGACCCTACATGAGGTAAGCAGCTTCCGGGTGGAGGGGGCCACGCGGCCCCCTTCCGCCTTTTCTTCATGCTGGAACCGGTGTTAGACAGATCTTTGGCCTCCTCGTCACGGGCGCCGAAGGCCTGACTACCATCCGGAGGGACGCGTTTTGGCGCGTACGTGTTTCTGCCCACCGACCGCGCACCAGTAGTCCGGGTTCTGCCCAGTTCTTTCTCCGCTCCGAGCGCTGCCCGTACGCCCGCCGGCGGCAAGCCGCCGGCTGTGAGGGCGGCGCCGAGGCGCCGCACTCCAGGAAACGCCGGTAGCGCATACTGAGCAGCTTCACGCCGTCTGGAGCGTGCCCCTGGACTGCGCCGGCTTGCCACCGCTCCTGCAACCTGCCGGCTTGCCGGCAGGCGGGACGCTTTCCGCGGCCAGCAGAATACCGCCGGTGGAAGCGCGGCCCGCTGTCCGGTAGGATGCGCCTCTTGCGCGGCGCATACACGGGCTGTTTCGGATGGAGAGAGTGCTGATGACGGACATCGAGGAACGGCGTTACGACGTGCTGGTGGTCGGCGGAGGGTTGAGCGGGTTTGCGGCGGGGCTGACCTGCGCACGACACGGACTTAGCGTGCTCGTCGCCGGGGCGCATCCGGTTCTCGGGTGGGAGGCCGTCTGGACGTTTCAGAATGAGCTGCCCGCAGAGCCGTCGGGGCTTGCCCGCGAGGTGGCCGATGCCGTGGGCGCCCTGGGCGCTCGGGGCAACGGCGTGCTGGACAGCCCCGTGGTGGAGCTGACGCTGGACCGCATGGCGGGCGAGGCCGGCATGGACGTGCTCTATCACGTGCGACCGGTAGCTCTACTCGTCTCTGACGGATGTGCGCG
>JAWODG010000167.1:0-3749 GCA_046483385.1 Candidatus Brocadiia bacterium
CACGTGGCGGGCACGCTCGTGGTCGTTGACCATGATGTCGTCGTCGCCTGGCGCTCGCACGACGATCTCTTCGCCGCCACCGTCGAGGCAGACCGCTACCGCGCAGACTCCGTTGTCCCCGTGGTCGACGGGGCCGGCCTGCGCGGGGCAGCGACTGACTACCCGGCCTGGGCGGAGGACCGTTATCTCAGGCTGCCCGACACAGTGCCTCCGCGCGTGCTCGGTCTGGCTCGGGACCTCACGGCCACCGCGCCGACACCCTACGACCGGGCGACCGCTATCGAAAACTACCTGCGCGGCTTCCCCTACACGCTGGATGTCTCCGCCCCGCCGGGGGGCCGCGATGTCGTCGACTTCTTCCTCTTCGACATCCGGAAGGGGTACTGCGACTACTACGCCTCAGCCATGGTGGTCCTGGCGAGGGCGGCGGGCCTGCCTGCTCGCCTGGCCGTTGGCTACGCGCCCGGGACCTACGACCGCGGCGAGGGCCACTACGTCGTGACCGAGGCGGACGCCCACGCCTGGCCTGAGGTCTACTTCCCGGGATACGGGTGGGTCAGGTTCGAGCCTACGGCCGGGCTTCCTGCGGGAGAGCGCCCGGAACAGGTTGCGCGAGCTGAATGGGCGGCGCCTGCAGAGCCGCTCGAGCCGGCCCGGAGAGCCTCGGGTGGAATCCGCTGGTGGCAAGGGCTCATCCTGGGGATAATGGCCGTCGGTGTGGCGGCCGCCATCTGGTCCTCCGTCGCGCGGCGGCGGTTCCGTCGTCAGGATCCTCTGACGGCTCTGACCGCTATCTACGGGCGGGTCCGACAGCAGGCACGGCGGCTGGCGGTGGCCGTGCGTCCCGGTGACACGCCTAACGAGTTTGGCGTCGCCCTCGGGTGCTGGCTGGAGGACTTCTCTGGGATCGGGCCGCTGCGAGGGTTCGTGGCCGAGGGCGCGCCGGAGCTGGACAGACTGGTCCAGCTCTACGCCCGGTCACTGTACAGCGCGCGGTCAGTAGACGCCGGCGACCGGGCACTGGCGCTCCGGATTTGGGGGCGGTTGCGGTGGCGACTGCTCGTAGGTCAGTGGTGGGCAACGAGGAACTGCTCAGAGGGATAGGTGACGCCCTCGATTAATACACCGGCTGTTTTATCGTCCTATCATCAAAAAGTGCTTTTTCGACCACCGGAACATCCTTTGTTGCGGCATATTCCAGGGCCGAACCACGAGCGATTGCGATCCCGATTTCGATTATCCCAACAGGGTGATAGTTTCGCCGGCAGCGGGTCACGGCCGGACCCCGATGACCAGGTGTCCCTCCACTGAACCCTTTTTCACCGGATTCTGCTCCTGGCCCGTGGCTTCCGGAACGCGCCGTGACACATAGCTGTAGGCCTCATCCACGGTGATCAGGCCGTCGCCGTCCGTGTCGGCCGGCCCCAGCAGCCCTTCCAGCAGGTAATATGTAAAAACACCGTGCCCGATCTCGTCGTCTTCCTGGCTTACCTCGTTGGCGCCACTTGCGCTCAATATCACACGCCCTTTACCGGAAGCGATCCTTTCCATGAAGGCGTCGGATATGTTCGCCCGAATCCCTGCCATGCTTATGGTGCGCCCGCCGCTCGCCCCGCTGTAACAGGAGTCCACAACGAACACCAGCCGCTGGGAGCGGATACGGTTGAAGATGTGCTGGATCTCGCGCATGGGAAGCGCGGACGCATACAGGTCCTTCATGTCCGCGCCGTAGGGAAGCAGGTACTTCTCGAGTCCGTCCCCGTCCGGGCTCATCACGTCCCTTTCCGTTGCCCCATGCCCCGCGAAGTAGAGAATCACCATGTCCTCCTCGCCCGCGCGGCTCTTTAGCTGGGTGCCCAGGACGGTCCTGAGCCGGGAGAGGTGCGCCTCCTTATCGAGCAGAAGGGTGATGTTCTCCTCGGGAATGCCCATGTGGTCCACGAGGTGCCGGTAAAAGGCCCGGGCGTCGTTCACTGCATATTGAAGAGGGCGGACGTGGGCGTACTCGTTGATGCCTATGACTACTGCCCAGATGTTCTTCCTCTGTTTGACACACTGAATCGTAACGATCTTTTCCGTGGCCAGGCCGTCGGCGTTCACTGCCCGGACGCGGATACGGTTTTCTCCCTCCTGTAACGGAACCTGCTCCAGGAAGGACAGCCTCCTGCCGCTTGTATCGCCCACCACCTGGAGGCCCCGGTCGGAGTCCCTGTGGAGGGGGCGGCCGTTTATGAAAATCTCGATCTTGACGATCTCCTGGTCGTCCTCCACCACACCCCGGAGCCCTATGATGTTCACCTCCACTGTGCTCCCGTCTTCAGGCGACGCGATCACCACCAGTGGAGGGGTTTTGCTCACTTCCTGAATGCGTGTCCTGAGGTCCTCCTCGCGCTGGGCCATCTCCCCGATCTCCTGGGCGAGTTGCTCGGACTTCTTCTGTTCCTCAGCCAAGGTCTGCTTCATCCTGTCGAATTCGGCCCCAATGTCCTGGAGTTTGGCCAGCCGGGCCTCCAGGGCGGCGATGCGCGCCTCCCTGTCCGGATCCGCCGGGACCTGGCCGGCGGCCTTGAGCGGGGTGTCATCCTGAGGACGAGCCTCTTCTGCCTTGGGAACAGAGGGCGTGGGCGCGGGAAGAGCCTTGTCCGATTCCTTAGCCGGCTCCGGCGGTTTCTCGTCGGCCTTGAGGGACGCGATCTCCGTCTTGGTTATCTCTATGGCCTTCTCGGCCGTTTTGACTTTGTCATGGATCGACTTCAGGGTTTTGACTTCCGCCAGGCAGTGTTTAAGCGCGTGGTTTTCCGGCTCCCTGCGGGCAAGATCTTCGAGAAAGGCGACTATGGCGGCATAGTCCTCCCACGCCCAGACCACTATATCCACATGAAATGCCCCGGAATCGTTTCGGTAGAACTCGGGGTTAACCGGGGTTCCATCAGCACGGAGGGCACCGGCCCTGTATCCCATGTATAGATCGCCGGTCCTGTTTGCATAGGACAAGGTCCCAAGCGTCATGCCGTGGAGAGGATGCCAATAGTTCCCGTCTCCTACGCGGGTGACCAAGGGCCAGCCCATGTCCGGGGTCACTTTCCGATATCCGCATGTTCCCCTCGGGCAGTAGTCCATCTCGCCCGTTGCAAAGAGGGAGTAGAGCTCACCCTTTTCGAGACGGACCCCGGTATTCTTCATGCCAGAGCTTCCTGCATGTATGGTAAAGGAACGGTAGGTCTTGACAATGGGGGGATGGGAGTCCGGCATTTTAACGACCGGACCGCCGCAACCCGCAAGAGCGGCTATCAGTAGAAGCCCGGGGGCCAGCATCCATCGACGGCTCATGGCTTTTCTCCTTGAATGGGGACGTCCTCAATATAGTTCAATAACTCTTGAAGAGCCTGGTGAGTCCGCCTGAGGGCCGAAGTAAGAAAAGGATACCCGTTTTTCACGTATTCGGCAAGCGGCTGCTTTGATATCGGGGGGCCCCTCGTATCGATAAAACCTCTTGGGAGTGCCATGAGTGCCGTGATAAAATGCATTAGTTTCCATCCAGAAATGGTTTTTTTGCCGATCTCGGCGTCAATCTGCGAGGTTGCTTGTGCGGCGTACTTCAGTACGCCTCCGCGCAACCTCTTGATTTGACTCGGGCCATCCATGGCCCTCGCCCTTCGGGCGCCCTGACGGGCGTCCCATTCCGCTATCCTGCGGAATGGTCCTTGATCTTGACAAAAAATCCTCATTTCTGAATTGGAAACTTGCCA
>JAWODG010000047.1:0-12952 GCA_046483385.1 Candidatus Brocadiia bacterium
CTCCGCCTCGTCCGGCAGCCGGAAGGAGCCTTCGTCCGTCCACAGCATGACCGAACCGTCCCTCAGGACGCCAGCCACCGCCACGACGTCCTCGGTCATCACCAGATCCTGAGCGACGTCCGCCTTGCGGTAATCGGGCAGTTCCTCGGGCGTATAGGCGTGGGCCACGGGACCCATCGCGCCGACCTTTACCGGCGAGAACAGCGACTCACCGGGCCAGCCCAGCAGCTTTTGCAGCACGCGCCCGCCCAGCAGGATGACGCGCTGAAGCTGCACCGTCGGCCGTTCGACGGTACCGGGCTCCCGCTGGACGCCGTGCCGCTCAAATACCCGCGACACGGTCTCGTGGATGGTGTGCCCGGTCTCGTCCTCGAACGCCACGCACGGTTCCTGACCGTGATCGGAGTAGAGCCAGACGTCGTAATCGCGGGACGCGGACCGCTCGGCCGCCCGAAAGATTCCGCGTATGGCTTTGTCGATGCCCTTCAGCGTCCAGTGGGCAAACAACGAGTCCGGGCCCCGGTGATGGGACTGTTCGTCGTAGCCGACGAAATTGCAGGCGACCACGCGCAGTCCGCGAGCGGCGTCCACCCGGGCCCCCAGCGCCACCATCTCCCGCAGCAGAACGCAGAGGGCCACACGCTTGGGTGCGAACCGCAGTTCGCGCAGCAGATCGCGTCGCTCTATGATGCCCCGGAAGGCGTCCACGGCGGCCAGAAGGCTCTCCACGGCCACCAGAGCGGCCATCCGCACGGCGACAAAGATGTGAAGCACCAGCACGATGAGCAGCGAGATAGGGTTCGCCTTGCGCAGCACTTCGCCCAGCCCGAGCGTGGCGGCGCAGAAACTCGATTTCTCCGACCCGCCCGAGTAAACGTTCCCATAGGAACTGCCGCCCTTCAGCAACCCCTCGCCTTCGGAGGCCAGCCGTTCCTCGATGCGGGAGGCCACCATCGGGTTGCCCGCCAGCACGACGTGGCCCGTCTCGTGGTCCCGAAACTGGAAGGAGGGAACGGCGCACTTGACGCCATACATCAGTTCGCCCTGCACCGCCGGCGTCGTGGAGGGAATCCCTGAGTAGCAGGACAGCAGGCGGTATTCGTCACCCTCCAGAAGGCTCGCGGTGAACGGCATGCGTCCGTCGGAGATGGCTTTCTCCAGTTGTTCGCGGGCCAGCCCGTCGATCTGTATGAGGATGAGCCCCCGCCCTTCCTCCCCCTCGGGAGTGCGGGGCAGGCCCAGCAGGCGCACAGCCCATTCGCTGCGGCTCAGCGCCCGCCGCACCCTCTGCAGCCATGTGGGCGGTCGCAGGGTCATTCTGTCTCTTCCTCGGCCGGCTCCTCTTCCGCGTGCTGCACGGCTTCGGAGACGGCGCTGATGCGGTTGGCCCAGAGGTCCCACTCGCGCTTGAGCGACTCGAGGATGGCGTCCCATCCGCTGGTGTTCAGCTTCCTCTCGCGCCCGCCCGAGGCGAGCACCTCCTCGTAAAGGTTGAGCGCCCTCTCAACGCACCTGTCCATGGAAAAGGGCCGGGCCGATTCCGCCGCCCTGCGGCGCAGGTCCTCGCGCTCCTGCGCGTCCATCTGCGCCACCCAGTCAATGGCGTCCGCGAAGGCGCCCTCGTCCTCTTGCGCCAGCAGACGGCCGTTCTGGCCGTCCTGCACCACTTCGCGCGCGCCGGGTGCATCGATCGCCACCAGAGGGCAGCCCGCAGCCAGCGCCTCCACCAGCACCATGCCCTGCGTCTCCGTCCGGGACGCGAAGGCGAACACGTCCATCGCGTGGTACGCATCCACCAGTTCCTGTCCCTTCAGCGTGCCGGTCAAGTGGAGGCGTTCTTCGACGCCGTGCTCGGCGAATGCCTCACGGATAGTCTCCACGGCGGGGCCGTCGCCCACAAACAACGCGTGGGCATCCGCCCCGCCCTCGAGAAACGTCGCCGCCGCTCGTGCCAGGAAGGGCAGGTTCTTCTCAGGGGCCAGCCGGCCCACGTGCCCCACCACGAACGCGTCCTCAGGCACACCGTGTCGCTCCCGCGCCTGCCGCCCATCCCCCGAGCCGAACTTGTCGATCTCAACGCCTGTCGGGATGACCGATATGGGCGTCTCCACGCCGCGTTTTCGGAGCGTGTCACGCACGCTCTCGCTGGGGGCGATCACGCGATCGCAGAGATTCGCATAGCCGGTCGCCAGTTCGACGATGAAAGGTTTCAGCCCCGGCAGGTCCAGCGGGATGTACTGCGTGTAGTGCTCGTACATGGTGTGATGGGTGAACACCAACGGCACCTGCCGGGCCGCGGCCCCGCGCAGCGCGCTGTCCCCGATCAGGTAGGGATGGTGGGCGTGGAAGATGTCCGCGTCGAACGCGTCCAGACGCGCGTCCAGTTCGAGGGTCAGCGGGAGGGCCGCGGCGAAATCGCTGCCCTTCACGTTCTTGACGGCCGCAAGGCGCACAACGTCCCGTTCGTTCTCCGGCTGCCGCCCGTAATCCGGCGCCACCACCAGAACGCGGTGCTCCCTTTGCCTGTAACCCTCGGTGAACTGACTCACCGAGTTGGCCACACCCCCTACGTGGGGGAGGTAAGTATTCGTGAACATCGCTATGTTCATGCCTGTCCCTCGTCGGCCCGCGCCGTTGCGGGCACTTCCCTGCGCGCTACGGTCACCTCCGAGGCGTCGCCCGCAATAATCGGCTCCTGCCCCGGCAGCCGGACTTCCACCGGCGGCGCCTCCTCCCGCCACTCACCCTTCCATGATACAGTAATCTCGCCTTCGCTGGCGGTCAATTCGACGCTGAGCGGGCCATGGGGGGTGGGCGCGGGTCCGAATCTGAGCGCACTCCCCTCCTCCAGCCACTCTTCCGGGATGCCGGAGGCCAGTATCAGGCCACCCTCTTCCTCGCGGACGAACATGTTGCGCACCATCATGACCCACTCGGCCGCCGCCCACACATGCTGACCGTCGCCCATACAGCCACCCAGCGTGTGGGGGTGTATGGCCTCCGGCCACTGCCCCGTCGGCGAGGCAAGCTCCGCGACGGCCCTCACCGGATCGAAGAACGCGGGATCGCCCGCCCGGAGCATCACCTGCGCGATGTGCAGGGTGAGATAAGCGTTGATGCCGGAATGGATAACCTGGTGGAAGAACGCCCCGCGGAGGCCGTAATTCTCCCGCAGGAAGCGCACCGTTGCCAGCAGCCGCTCGTCATCCGCGTCCCACAGCCGCAGGGGGTAGCCGGCGGCCAGCGAGCCCACGGCGCCCGCGTCCATGCGACGGTAAGGGGACGCCGGAATGCCGGGGTGCCGCCGCCGGTCGGCCGACCTCTCCAGGCTGCGCTCAACCGCCGCCAGCAGGTCAGCGGCCTCGGCGCGGAAGGCTTCGGCCGGCTTGCCCCGGCCCGCTCGCTCACCCAGTTCCGCGGCGGCGCGCAGGCCGGCCGCGCACCAGAAGTCGTCCCAGTAGTAGAAGTCATTGTTGCCCAGGTGCTCCGCGCTGAAGCCCGCCGGCAGCAGCCCCGCGTGGGGCTCATCGCCCTCCGCCGAGGTGCGCTTCCGCCCTATCCAGCGGGCGCCCTTCACCACCGCCTTCAGCCACGCGTCCTTCGGCTCTCGCCCGGCCAGTCGGCAGAACCGGTTGAATATCCAGAGTACCTCTCCGTTCGCGTCCCACTCACCGTCCTGCGAGTGGAAGTATCCGTCGATGCGCTGCTGACCCGGGAAGGTGTCCAGTATGCCCTCAACCCGCTCCTCCATCCCCGCGCACAACATGGCGTGCAGGATGAGGGCCGCGTCGCGGAACCAGAACCGCTTGTAGGTGTACGGGCCGGGGTAAACGCTCCCCGGAGTGTGCAGAACCAGCGTCCGGAGCGCTGTGTCGTATAGCTCGCGGAAGTCGCGGTCCGGCACGTCCAGCGCGCAGGTGCCCTGCATGGCCTCCGACCAGTCGCCGGCCTTCTTCTTCGGCAGCACGGGGGCCGATTCGGCATCCAGCGAGAGCGGAAACATCGCCTCGATCGCGTCCGACTCGTGGTCCTCGATCCGGAACATGGCGGCGGCCGTCGCCAGTCCCACGTCGCATTCGGCCGCATCGCGCTCTTCCTGTTCCAGCAGTCCCCGCAACACGTCGCCCCGGTTGTAGGTGGAGACGGCGTGCCGCTCGACCGGTCGGCTGAACCGGACGCATCGCTCGCCATCCACCAGCCACGCCCGGCGCTCGTCGGTCAGCTCCACCTCGTGCACGAAACTGACCCCCTCCGGGTTGCACGGCCGCAGGCTCAGCACCAGCCACGCGTCCCGGTTCACCTCGTTGCGGCAGCGCAGGTGGCACAGCGGCCCCTCGTCCGAATCCTCCACCCATGCTTCCGTACGCAGGTGCAGCCTGTCGTTGCGCCCCTCGGTCACTACCGTCAGACCGTCGCCGGTCTCCAGCGTCTGGTAGATAGCGGGCAGTTCTGCGGGCAGAAGCTGCCGTCCGTCGTCGGCGAACACCGCCGCGTCCACCGACCAACCGTCGAAAAACGGCGTCAGCAGGCCGCGGGGGTCCACTATGGGCAGCGCGTTGCAGTCAGGCAGCCCGACGGCGGTCCAGTTCCGGTGCGTCAGGTTGACGTGGCTGATGGCGAACCCGCGGGGCAGGAAAGACTCGTCGGCGGGGTCGAACTGCCGCTGCACCCAGTAGGGCCAGACCCAGTCGAGATTGTTCTGGATGACGCGGCTGTTGAGCAGTCCGCGCGCGTGGAAGGCGGCACCCGCGCGCAGCAGTTCCATCGGTGCCCGCACTTCCGAAGGCTGGGCGAACCGGTCCAGCCGGCTCAGCAGGTTAACGGGATCGAGAAAGCCGTGCTTGTGCGCCAGGCGTCGTATGAGCGCCTTCAGCGGTGACCATCCGAACATGCATTACCCCCGTGGAAGGCCCGAGGCGGGCGATGACCAGCAATTCCATTCTAAGTCCCTCGCCGGGTGGCGGCAACCCGCCCGGGGTGCCATGTCGTCTGCCCGGGCACTGTGACGATGCATGTAAGAGCTGCGTCCGCGCCGCGGACGTCATCCTGAAGCCAGTCGTACGACTGGCCGAAGCCGAGCGGGCTCAGGATGACTCTCCTCGGACAGCGCAACCCATGCTGTAGGTTGATAAAACCGCTTGGTCCTCTTTGCGCCACCGGACTGAACGGATCGGTTGTCCAAATCAGCAGCCGGGAGCGCTTCAATTGACAAGCACACGGCCGGACTCTACGCTCACAGTACCGGTCCGCCGCCGGTCAAGAGGCCGTGCCGCGCCGCTTGCCACAGTCCCGCTCCATGCCTTTCCGCTGTCCGGGGGATGCAACATGGAAAACGCACAGGTGGCCGCCATCTTCAGCGAGATCGGCGATCTGCTGGAGCTGAAAGAAGCCAACCAGTTCCGCATCCGCTCCTACCGTAACGCCGCCCGAACCATCCGCGACCTCTCCCGGCAGCTTGAGGACATGGTCGATGACGGCGAGGACCTGACGGAACTGCCCAACATCGGCGAGAGCACCGCCGAGAAGATCCACGAGATACTCGACACCGGCACCTGTCAGCGGCTCGAGGAGCTGCGGGAGGAGTTGCCCGGCGACCTTCCCCGGCTTATGCGCGTCCCGCAGGTCGGCCCGCGCAAGGCCATGCAGCTCTACAAGGAGCTGGGCGTGGACAGCATCGAGGACCTCCGCAAAGCGTGCGAGGAGCACGACGTCCGGGAACTGGACGGCATGGGCGAGAAGACCGAACAGAACATCCTCGAGGGCATCCAGATGCTGGAGAAAACCTCCGGCAGGATGCTCTACCGCGATGCCGCCGAGCACGTCGAGTCGCTGGGCCGGCACCTGGACTCGTGCGATGCGCTGAAGCGCTGGCAGGTGGCCGGAAGCTTCCGCCGCTGCCGCGAGACCGTCGGCGACCTGGATATACTCGTGCAGGCCTCCGACCGCGAGGAAGCCACCGAGCAGATACTCGACCAGGACTCCATCGCGGAAGTCATGAGCCGCGGCAAGGAGCGGGTCACCGTCCGGCTGGACAGCGGGCTGCAGATCGACTTCCGCTTCTTCGAGCCGGAGTCCTTCGGCTCGGCGCTCCTGTACTTCACCGGCTCGAAGGCGCACAACATTGCGGTGCGCAAACTGGCGGTCGAGCGCGACTGGAAACTGAACGAGTACGGCCTGTTCAAGGACGACAACCGCCTTGCGGGCAAGACCGAGGAGTCCGTTTACCATCGACTGAACCTCGAATGGGTGCCGCCGGAGATGCGAGAAGACCGGGGTGAGGTGCAGGCCGCCGCCGAGGATGCCCTGCCCACGCTCATCGAGCTGGACGACATCCGAGGTGACCTTCAGAGCCACACCGATGAGACCGACGGTAACAACACCCTGGAGGAAATGGCGGAGGCGGCCCGCGAACGGGGCTACGAGTACCTGGCGATCACCGACCACTCCAAGGCCGTCAGTGTGGCCGGCGGCATGGACGAGGACCGCCTGCGGGAGCGGGCCGACGCCATCCGCCAACTCGACGCGTCGCTGGACGACATCCGACTGCTGGCCGGCGTGGAGGTGGACATCCTGAAGGACGGCAGCCTCGACCTGGACGAGGACGTGCTGGCCGAACTCGACTGGGTGCTGGCCAGCATCCACTACAACATGAACATGGACGAGGGCAAGATGACCGACCGCATGCTGACCGCCGTCCGCAGCGGCGTGGTGCACTGCCTGGGCCACCCCACCGACCGCATCATCGGCGAGCGCGAACCGGTCAGCTTCGATGCGGACCGCATCTTCGAGGCCTGCGCAGAGGAAGGCGTCTGGATAGAGATAAACGCCCAGCCGGACCGACTCGACCTGCCGGACACATACTGCAAGCGCGCGCTCGAGGCCGGCGTCCGGTTCACCATCTCCACCGACGCGCACAAGCGGGCCGACCTCGACTTCATGCGCTATGGCGTGGCCGTGGCCCGGCGCGGCTGGCTGGAGAAGGACGACGTGCTGAACACCCGCGGCGTGAACGAACTGCTCGAAAGCATCAAGAGGAGCTGAGACATGGCATCCGAGATTGGCGAGCTTTCCAGGGAGGAGGCCGAGGAGCGGGCCGAGGAACTCCGTGACAAACTCGAGTACCACAACTACCGCTACTACGTGCTGGACGACCCGGAGATATCCGACGCCGAGTACGACCGGATGAAGCGGGAGCTGGAGCGGATCGAGGAACGTTTCCCCGACTTGGTCACGCCGGACAGCCCCACCCAGCGCGTCGGCGCCGAGCCCCGGGACGAACTCGGCACCATCGAGCACGAGACCCCCATGCTCAGCCTCCAGTCGGTGCAGGAGGAAGAGGAGTTCCGGCACTTCTACGAAACCTGCTGCAGCGAACTGGACAAGGAACGCGTCTCGCTGGTCGCGGAACCCAAGTACGACGGGGTCAGCGTGGAACTCGTTTACGACGACGGAGGGCTGACCTCCGCCGCCACGCGCGGAGATGGCCAAACGGGCGAGGACGTGACCGACAACGTCAAGACCATCCACGAAGTCCCCCTGCGCCTGCAAGGGCGCAACGACGCCACCGCCCCGGCGCATCTGGTCGTGCGGGGCGAGGTGTACATGGACAAGGAGGAGTTCGAGGAGTTCAACCGGGAGCGGGAGGAAGAAGGCGAGAAGACCTTCGCCAACCCCCGCAACGCCGCCGCCGGCAGCCTGAGGCAGCTCGACTCGAATGTCACCGCCCGCCGCCCGCTGCGCATCTTCTTCTGGGAGATCGCCCCCTCCTCAAACAGTCGCCCGGAGTCCCAGTGGCGGTGCCTGCAACTGATGCAGGACCTGGGCCTGAAGATCAACCCACGGGTCGAACGCTTCCAGTCCGTGGACAACGCCGTCGAGTGGTACGAGCAGATCAAGGAGGAGCGGGAGGAACTGCCCTACGAGATAGACGGCTGCGTCTTCAAGGTCAACATGCTGGAGGACCACGAACGGCTGGGGATGAGGACGGCCAACCCGCGTTGGGCGATAGCGTGGAAGTTTCCCGCACGCCGCGAGACGACCCGGATAAAGGACATCGAAGCGCAGGTTGGCCGCACCGGCGCGCTGACCCCCGTGGCGCACCTGGAGCCGGTCCACATCGGCGGCGTCGAGGTCAGCCGGGTCAGCCTGCACAACCAGGACGAGGTGGACCGGAAGGACATCCGCGTCGGCGACACCGTGCTGGTCGAGCGGGCCGGCGACGTCATCCCCCACGTCGTGCGCGTGATCAAGGACAAACGCACCGGCGACGAGGAGGCGTATCACCTGCCCGAGCAATGCCCCGCCTGCGGCGGCGAGGTCTCCAAGCCGCCGGGCGAGGCGGTAACCCGCTGCACCAACGCCTCCTGCCCCGCCCAGTTGAAGGAGAGCGTCAAACACTTCGGTTCGAAGGGGGCGCTCGACATTGACGGCCTGGGCGACAAGATAGTCGAGCAACTGGTGGACCGGGGCATGGTCCACGACCTGGCCGACCTGTTCGACCTGACCGTGGACGAGCTGAAAGAACTCGACCGGATGGCCGAGAAGAGCGCCGAGAACCTTGTCGGCGCCATCCACTGCAACAGAGAAGACGTGACGCTGCAGCGCCTCATCCTCGGGCTCGGCATACCGCACGTCGGTGCTGCCATGGCCGGCGACCTGGCATCGGAATACGGCTCGATCGACGACCTGGCTGCGGCGAGCGCCGAGGAGCTGGAGCAGATCGAGGGCGTCGGAGAGACCGTGGCAACGGCCATCGCCGACTGGTTCCACAACGAGAAGAACCGGCAGTTGATCGACCGTCTGAAAGAGCACGGCATCGACCCGAAGAGCCGCGAGCGCGGCGACCGGCTGGAGGGCATCACCATCGTCGTTACGGGCACTCTGGACTCCATGACGCGCGACGAGGCGCAGGAGGCCATCCGCCTGCAGGGGGGCGACCCGACCAGCCGTGTGTCGGGCAACACGGACTACCTTGTCGTCGGCAACAACCCGGGCTCCAGCAAGCTGCAGGACGCCGAGGAGCACGGCACGAAGACCATCGACGAGGACGAGTTCCTCGAGCTTCTGGGCAGAAAGTGAGCCGGAATGGCACCGACGGCGGAGCAGCGCGCGCGAGAACTGGAGGACATGCACGATCGCATCCGCGAGTGCACGCAGTGTCGCCTCCACAAGAGCCGCCGGAACGCAGTGCCCGGTGAAGGGAACCCGGACGCCAACCTTATGTTCATCGGCGAGGCGCCCGGGGCAAAGGAGGACGAGACGGGTCGACCCTTCTGCGGTGCGGCCGGTGACTATTTCGACGAGATACTGGACGAGGCCGGCATCGAGCGTTCCGGTGTCTTCATCACCAGCAGCGTGAAGTGCCGGCCGCCCAACAACCGCAACCCCCGCCGGGACGAACTGGAGACCTGCGACAACCTGTGGCTTGAGAGGCAGGCGGAGCTTGTGGACCCGGGACTGATCGTGCTGCTGGGCAAGGTCGCCGCCCGGCAGGTGCTGGGCGAAACCGGACGCCTGGCCGACCTGCACGGGCAGGTGCGGGAACTGGACGGCCGGCGGGCCATGATCACGTATCACCCCGCCGCGGGCATGCGGTTCCCCGTCCCGGACGAGGGTATCCGGCAGGACTTCCGCCGGCTGAAAGAGCTACTGAAAGAGATGGATTGAGGTGGTCGCCATGGGCGACGAACGCGGCTCTTTCCGCGTGGGGACCTCGGGCTGGCAGTACGACCACTGGTCGGGGCGCTTCTACCCGGACGATCTGCCGAAGGACGAGTGGTTCGGCTACTACGCGCAGCACTTCGACACGGTGGAGGTGAACAATACCTTCTACCACCTGCCGGAGCCGGAGACGTTCGACGATTGGTTCGAGCAGGCGCCGGAGGGCTTCTGCTACGTGCTGAAGTTCAGCCGCTACGGAACCCACCTGAAGCACTTGAAGGACCCGGAGGACACCATCGGTCTGTTCATGGAGCGGGCGCGGCGGCTCGGCCCGACGCTGGGCCCCATACTCGTGCAGCTCCGCCCGAACTGGCACGTCAACGTCGAGCGGCTGGCGGGCTTCCTGGAGGCGGCCCCGGAGGACCAGCGGTGGGCCGTCGAATTCCGGGACGAGACGTGGCTCTGCGATGAGGTCTTCGACCTTCTGCGGGAGCACGAGGCGGCGCTCTGCATCCACGACATGATTGAGGACCATCCGCGCGAGGTCACGGCGGACTGGGTCTACCTGCGCTACCACGGCGCGGACACCTGGGGCGACTACAGCCACCAGGCGCTCTCGGCGCAGGCGCAGATCATCCAGGACTATCTTGACCGGGGGCTGGACGTCTACGCCTACTTCAACAACGACGCGAACGCCTACTCGGTCTCCAACGCCACAGACCTCCGCCGCTACGTGGAGGATCGTTAGGCGGCCCTTTTCCCTCCCATAGTCGCCTTCGACGGCGCCTGCCCCGGGACGGTCCGAACGGTGGTCCCTATTGATGTGCCGCCCCTTCGGGGCTCTGACTTTCTCCCGCCCGCTTGTCCCACAGGGCTGACGCCCTGGGCTACCATGTGTCGCCCTCTCCGCGGGCTCTCGTCGTGATGGCACATGCATCCAATGCACAGTCGGTGACTTTGCGCCGGCCCGGCCATTCTGTATACTGGTGCGTGGAGAGGTGCCGGAGCGGCCGAACGGGGCGGTTTCGAAAACCGCTGAGCCCCTCAGGGGCTCCGGGGGTTCGAATCCCCCCCTCTCCGCCATTCGCTTCCGCATCCCAGTGCCGAGGCCGCTTCTTCATGCTCGTTCTCGTGCTCGCCCGCCTTGAGCTGGGCCTTCAGGCATCCCCGACGTGCCGCCCGCCGTCCGGCGGGCTCCCTTTCGTTTTGCCAACGGTTACACAGGGCTAACGCCCTGCGCTAATACCTGCCGCCCGCCGCGCCTCTGGCATCCCGTGCCACAGGCGCGCCGTGCCTCCGGCACGCCACATACCAGCCCGGGGCGCAGCCCCGGGGACCGATCTGCCAATAACCCAAATGCGACCTGAGGAGCCCAGGTTGTCAGGCGCCGGGCGACACAGGCCGCCGGCACCGCACCCGGTCCCCCGCCCCTCCAACCAGATGAATGACAGAACGTTGTCGCCCTGCACCGACGGTTTGACAGCGCCCGCCACGCGCGGTACAAGGGACTCCCGAATACCCCTGTTCGGGAGCATAGCCCACTATGAGCGACGACCGCCGGCTGGCCGAAACGCCGTTCGGATACTTCGACCTCGACACGCGCGAATACGTCATCACCACTCACGCCACGCCCACGCCGTGGATCAACTACCTGGGGCTCGAGGGGAAGCTGTGCGCCATCGTCTCCAACACCGCCTGCGGACCGACGTGGCTGAAGGACCCGCTGGAGCGGCGCATCACCCGCTATTTCCAGGTCGGCTCCTCGCGCGACCGCCCCGGCCGCTGGCTCTACGTGCGCGACAATGATACGGGTGAGTTCTGGTCCGCCACGTGGCAGCCGGTGGTCAGTGCCCGGCCGGATCAATACGAGTGCCGCCACGGCCTCGGCTACACGCGCATCACGTCACTTCACCGTCACATACAAACGGAACTGCTCCACCTGATCCCTCTCGGCCGGCAGGTCGAAATCCAGCGTGTCACCGTGCGGAACACGGGGGACGCGCCCCGTCGGCTGTCCCTGTTCACCTACCGGGAGTTCGTCAACGGCACCGCCGCCAACGACCTGACCAACGTTCAGTACAGCGGCCACATCGCGCAGGTGGACCCCGACCCCGATGACACCCGCATACTCTATGTGACCACGCCGCAGGAACGCCCCGGGCCCCTGCCCTTCTGCGCCGTCAGCAGGGCACCCGACGGGTTCGACACGAAGCTGGCAACCTTCATCGGTGACGGCTCGGTGGAGACCCCGCAGGTCGTTCGTGAAGGCGTCTCGCACGGCTCGCTGGCCGGACAGGACACCGCCGTCGGCGTCTTCCGGCTGGACATTTCCCTGGAGCCGGGGGAGGCCGCAACCTTCGACGTTCTGGTGGGCATGGCGGCGGGACGCGACGCCGTGCCGGCCGTGCTGGAGCAGTGGCTCGACGGGGACGACAGGGTCCCGGCAGCGCTCGATGAGCTGAAGCATCACGCCGCCGACCTCCTGTCCGCCCTGCAGTGCAACGTTCCCGACCCGCACATGCAGGTGATGGTCAACACGTGGAATGCCTACCAGTGCTGGGTCAACTTCCTGTTCTCGCGTTCGATCTCAGGCTACGCGCTGGGGCTGCGGCGGAGCATGGGCACGCGCGACTCGCTCCAGGACCTGCTCGGCTACATGCACCTTGCGCCCGACCGGGCGCGCGAACGCCTGATCGAGATAATCCGCGCCACGCAACTCACCAACGGAAGCTGCCGCCATCAGTATTCGGCCCTCACCGGGGAGGGCTCGGAGGAGGCCGGCTACTCCGACGACCACCTGTGGACCATCCTGGCGACGGCCGCCTATGTGAAGGAGACCGGCGACCTGTCTCTGCTGGATGAAGAGGTCAGCTACAGCGACGGCCGGGAGCTGTCCGAGGACGTCTTCAGCCACCTGCTCCGCGCCGTGCGCTACAGCTTCAGCGACCGCGGCGCGCACGGGCTGCCGCGGCTGCGCGCGGCCGATTGGAATGACACCATCGGCGACGGGCCGGACGACGAGGCCAGAGAAAAGCGGGAATAAAACGGCAGATCGATAAATTTGCGGCATTGATTATATATGAATTGATCGCCACGTATCGCCCTAAAGTATTCGGAATGGAAGACCTAACCACTCTAAGCCCCAGAGAGAAGAAAGGATCTTTGGCTAAAGTGGTCACCTGGATGGTGAAGCGGTTTAGGCCCATTGTTAAACAAGTAAAGGATTGGTGTCGGTCTGCGGGAATTCGCACCGAGATTACTCTGGTAGATCCGAGAAATACCTCCAGATTCC
>JAWODG010000155.1:0-4002 GCA_046483385.1 Candidatus Brocadiia bacterium
GGAGCCGACCAACAACCGCGCCGAACGGGCGATCCGCCCGGCGGTGGTGGCGCGCAAGATGGGTGGCTGCAACGAGAACACCTACGGCGCCGAAACCCACGCCATTCTGGCCAGCATACTGGCCACGGCGAAGCAGCGCGGGGTCCAGGGTCTGTCCTACCTCCGGAGCATCGTGTCTTCCCGCGAACGACCCCCGCCCCTGCCGGCCGCGGCATGACCGGCGCCGCAGGCCCGTTCTACCCGGCCAACTGCAGGGAATGTCTGCTCAGACCTGCTTCGACTCCGCTCTTCAGCCCCCCGCCGCTGGACGGTAAACACTTACCTCCCTCCTTTGGGGTCACGCGGTGTCGCGCGTGTCGACCTCTTGCCGGCTGCGTCGGACAGTAGCGACAGATCAGGCGCTACATTAGTGCCGCGTACGCACACTGTCAAGATTGCGGGCGAGCGGAACGGACAGGCAGCAGCCCTTGGCGGCGGACGGCGGGCGGGCGGTCGGCTGGACTAACCAGCGAGCGACAGAAGCCAAGGCCCCGTTCAGTATTGTCTGGACTCTCCCTTGACGTGGGGCAGTGGACTGACTATCATGCTTCAGTATATGGAACGTGTTCCGTATGGTGGAATATGATCAAGGTTCTCAAAAGGGCCGTCGCCGTGCTGGAGGCCGTAGGCCGGCAGACCGGACCGACCTTCACCGACCTCCAGCGGGCAACCGGCCTCAAGAAAGCCACCCTTTCGCGGATCCTCTCCAGCCTGGAAGAACTGGGATTCGTGGAACGCTCCCCCGATCGCACCTACAGCGTGGGCCCACGGCTGGTCGCACTGGCCCGACCTGCGCTGCGACGCGAGGTGCTCTCCCAGGTGGCGGAGCGCCACGCTCGCCGGCTGGCCGGGGAGCTGGGCGAGCTGGTTACGGTGGGCACGGTGCGCCACGGCCACCGCTACAATCTGGCCAGGGCCACGGTGGAGAGGAGCATCCTGGTCGACGCGCGCCTCCATCAGCGGCCATCACCTTACGATACAGCCACCGGGCGCATGATGCTTGCCCACCTGCGTGACGAGGATCTGGAGGAGGTCGTCCGGGCGAACGGGCTGCCCGGCGAAGCGTGGCCGGGGGGATCGACTCGCGAGGAACTCACGGAGGCCCTCGAGCAGATCCGGCGCGTGGGCCACGCCGTCTATACGGCGCCCGACGGCGAGGCGGAGGCCCTGGCCGTACCCATTCATGGCCCGCATGGAGGCGTCGAAGCCGCCGTCGGCGTCAGCATGCCCAGCTATCGTCTGGACGAGGAGCGCCGCCGCGAGGTGCTGGACGCCCTGCGGAGGACGGCGCGGGCCATGGAACACGAGCTGAGCTTCGAGCTGGGCGAACCGGCGGAGAGAGACGAGGAGTGATATACCGGATAACTAAAGGCTGTACCTTCTGCATGACCTGTGTTCTGGAGTGTACCGCAGAAGCAATCCGAATGACCGAGGAGGGAGCCTGGATTGACCGGGAGAAGTGCGTGGGATGCGGCGCCTGCTACGAGAATTGCGCATCCGAGGCCATCGAGGCTATCGACGAATCGGGAGACAGCGATGATTGAGTTGAACATGCAGGGGAAGCAGGTCGTTGAGCCGGAGCGCCGGCTGGAGGTGGACGGCGAGTACGACGTCGTAGTTGTCGGCGGCGGCATCGCGGGGTTCGGGGCGGGCGTGGCCAGCGCACGGAAAGGCTGCCACACTCTAATCATCGAGTCGCTTAGTGCACTGGGCGGTCTGACCACCCTGGGGCTGGTCAACATCCCGCTCGACTTCGTGTCGGGTATCGGTCAGGACATGTTCGACCGGCTCAAGGCCGTCGACGGCCTGTGGCACCGCAACAGCGACCCGGAGAAGCACAAGCTGGTCCTGGACCGCATGGTCGAGGATGCCGGCTGCGACGTGCTGTTTGCCACCACCGTGGTTGACTCTATCGTGCAGGACGGGGCCATCTGCGGGGTGGTGGTCGAGAGCAAAGCGGGCCGGAAGGCCATTCTCGCCGACCGCGTGATCGACTGCAGTGGCGACGCCGACGCGGCCGCTTTCGCCGGCTGTCGCTTCAGCCTTGGCCGGCCCGAGGATGGCATCACCCAGGCCTGCTCCCTGGAGTTCCGCCTCGGCGGGGTCGACTGGGACGCCTACCAGGAATCCGATCTGAAAGCAGAAGACCCCAAGTGGCTCGACCTGATCGCGGAGGCCCTGGAGTCCGGAGACCTGCCGGAAGAGGTCGACAACCACCTGAACTGGATGACGCACGTCCCCGGCCGCCCCGAGCACTGCGGGATGGACGAGGTCAGTATCTGCTTCAGCCACTCCCGCAGCTGCCACCCGCTCGACAACCACGACCTGACGCGCATGTACCGTGAGGGCCGGGAACAGGCCGACATGCTCTGGAAGTTCATCCGCAAGTGCGTGCCCGGCTTCGGCAACTCATGGGTCATCGACACCGGCGCCCTTCTGGGCGTGCGGGACAGCCGCCGCGTGCTCGGGGAATACGTGCTCCAGGGCTGGGACCTGGCCCGACACGCAACCTTCGACGACGTTGTCACCATCAGCGCCCACGGCTACGACGTGCACGGACCGGACCATCCGGGCAACATCAAATGGATCGAGCACGAGATCGAGGGGGACACTCGCTACGTCGTGTTCAGCCGCGGCGGCTACGGGTCCAGCTACCTGCCGCCGGGCGGCAAGGCGGCCCTCTGCGACTGGAAGGGCCGAACGGGCGAGGACATGGAGTTCCCCGACCCGCCCTACTACGACATACCCTACCGGAGCCTGGTGCCCGTCGACGTGGACAACCTTCTGGTGGCGGGCAGGTGCCTTTCGGCCGACTTCATGGCCCAGAGCGGCTGCCGACTGATCATGGCCTGCCTGACAATGGGCCAGGCGGCGGGCACGGCCATGGCCATGTCTTTGGAGGACGCCGTCCCACCGCGCGACGTCGACCGCGTCGAGCTACAGAAGGGCCTCATCGCCGACGGGGTCAACATCGGCCAGAAGAACCGCACGATCCCCGGCGTAACGGACTGACCACGGACCGACCGAAGTGAAGCCCGCCGGCAGACGGCGCCGGAACGTGATCCGTAGCTCTTAGAGCAGATTCTGCCCCGGCGCGGAAAGCTGGGACGTGCGCGGACGGATGGTGCGCACCCATCGCTACAAGTACGTCGCCTACAGCGCAGGAGAGCAGCGGGAACGCTTGGCGGACCTCCAGACCGATCCGGGCGAGATGCGGAACCTGATCGAGGAGCCCGGCCTCCAGGACGAGGTGCAGCGCCACCGCGCGCTGCTGGCAGAGCGATGCCGCAACACGGGCGATGGCTTCCAAGTGCCGGGCTGAAACGCCGCGGCCCGCGCCAGAAAGACCGAAGCTCCAGTTGATGGAAACCTTGTGCCGGCCGCTTCGCACCCGCCACCGCTCACTTCATCCAGATCCTCATCCGCTGTTTCACCCAGATCTTGCCGCCGTACGGCGCCTCTGCGACCCTAAGTGCTGTCCGTCCCACTTCGCTCCGGACGCTACAGAGGACACGTCCGCTGTCCCCTCCCGTCGTCTCGTGGCCCGATTGGGGGCGAAACGGGCGCGGCGGGAGGCCCTCCTTCGCGCGAGGCTTCGGAGGGTAAAAGTCAGAAGTCTTGCCCCGTGGCCCTCCTCCGCGCAAGGCTACGGAGCGCAAGCCGGCATAGGGCACTCCTGGCGGGTCCTGTCGGGCGAAGGAGGAACGGCAGAGAGCTGAGCAGTGGAGCAGGAGACCGCAGGGCTCCGCCCTGCTCTGTTTCGCGGTGCGCGAAACTGGAGCGGGCGACGGGATTCGAACCCGCGACGTCCAGCTTGGGAAGCTACCACGCAGTATTTCTAAGTGCTTGCGAGTCAAAGCCTTGTGACTTTCGCCGCACCCGTTTCCCCCACAGTTTCCCCACCCCCTCCGTATCGGCCCAACCCTCTGGCCTACAATCACTTACATGATCGATCTGCTGTGG
>JAWODG010000168.1:0-36485 GCA_046483385.1 Candidatus Brocadiia bacterium
CCAACCACGCGTAGCGCAAGCCCACCGGATAGTCGGGCACGCCTGGCAGGGTCTGGCCCGTGGCCAGCAGGCAGGCAAGGTGGGGGAAGTCCACGCCGGCCTCCACCGAGAGCGCCAGGGCCCCCCAGAAGCGGCCGTTGACTTCCATCAGCACGGGCCGGCCCGTCCGCGCGTCCATCTTGAATTCCACCTGCGCGGGACCATGCCAGTTGATGTCGCGCAGCAGCCGCACGGCCTTCGCGGCCAGCTCCGGTTCGTCGGTGGTTTCGTTGAGTATGCCGCGCCCCCCGTCCACCGGCCACGTCCTGACGCGCCGCTGGGTGAGGCTGCGGACCGGCTTCCCGCGGTCGAACAGCACGCAGACGTCGTGTATCTTGCCCGGTACGTACTCCTGCACCAGCGGCAGTTCGTAGTCGAAAACCGCATTGGACTCGGTTGGCTCGCTGCGATAGCCAGCCAGCAATTCGTCGCGGCTTTGGGCGTAGCGCAGGCCCGCGGCGCCGGCCCCCTGCCGCAGCTTGATCACGCAGGGGTAGGGCGCGGCCCCCGCGACCTCCGGCAGTTCGGCAATGTTGGACAGGACGAACGTGCGGGGCACCTGGATGTCCAGGTCCTCCGCGATCGACAGGGTCCGGGCCTTGTCGCGGGTCGCCATGAGCGTGTCGTAGGACGGCACGACCGTTCCGACGGCGGGACTCAGATCATCCCGGTGCCGCGATGCCACCAGGGCGGCCCAGTCCGACATGCAGAGCAGCACGTCATACCGCCCGCAGGCGGCGGTGTCCCTGAGCAGGCGGGAGTACGCGGCGAAGTCCCGTTCTGGCGGGTCGTGGAGGATCCGGGCGCGGCAGAATCGGGAGTGGAAGCCGGCGTCGCCGTGGGCGGTCCCCATCACGTCCACGCGGTATCCGCGACGGCCCAGTGCGCGCAGCGCCGCCAGCGAGATGCGGGAGGCGGCGTCGGTGATCAGCACTCGCACCATGTTGCTCCGCTGGAGGGGGGCGCTCAGATCTGACGCTCGGTCTGCCACGGCACCAGCCGCACGGTCGCGCGTCTGAGCAGGGCGCCGGCTGTGATGCCGATGATGCCGGCCACCGCCACAGCCGCGTAGAGTTCCTCGGTACGCATGGTCTCCCACGCCGACCAGATCATGGCGCCCAGTCCCCGGCGGGCGGCCAGCAACTCGACGGCGATGACCACGACAAGCGCCGTGTTGAAGGCCAGGCGCAGTCCGGCCAGCACCAGCGGCAGGCTGCCGGGCAGCACAACCCGCGTGAGCACCTTCAGCGGTCCGGCCTCGTAGTTCTCGGCCACCTCGAAGTGAATGGGGTTTATCTGGCGGACGCCCGCCATGGCGTTGATGAGCATGGGGAAGAAGGCGGCCAGCGCGACGACGACCACCTTCGGCGCCTCCCCCAGCCCGAGTATGACCATGAAGAGGGGAAGCAGGGCCGTTTTCGGTACGGGGTGGAAGGCGGCCACGAAGGGGTCCACGACCCCGCGCAGACGGCGCGACCAGCCCATCGTCAGGCCGAGCAGCAGCCCTGGGATGGCGCCGAGCAGCAGGCCGCCGAAAAGTCGGCCCAGAGTGACGCCCACGTGCCCGAGCAGCTTGCCGTTGCCGACGAGTCGCACCGTGGTGGCCGCGATGGCCGAGGGCGGCGGGAAAAAGAGCGCCTCCACCGCACCGACCGCCACGAGACCTTCCCAGGTCAGCAGCAGGCCGACCGCGATGGCCGCGGGCACCCACAATGCGCGCGACGGCCCGTTCCGGGCAGCCTTTGGTGTCATTGCTTCATCCACAGGGCGTCCCGCACCTCCTCCCGCAGCATTTCCCAGATGTGTCGCACGAGCTTGTTCACCGCCGGGTCGGCCGGTTCCGTCAGGTCGCGCGGCCGGCCCAGCGGCACCTCTATCTGTTCCCGGATGCGCCCCGGGTGTCCGCTCATCACCAGCACGCGGTCACCCATGAGGACGGCCTCGCGGATATCGTGGGTCACGTAAACGACCAGCTTGCGGTGCTGCTTCCATATCCTGAGCAACTCCTCCTGCAGGACGACTTTCGTCTGCGCGTCCAGCGACCCGAGCGGTTCGTCCATCAGCAGTATCTGGGGGTCGGCCAGGAAGGCCCGGGCGATGTTGGCACGCTGGCGCATGCCGACCGACAGCTGATGGGGGTAGTTGTCGGCGAACGTCTGCAGACCCACCTTGCCGAGGAACTCCCGCGCCCGGGTGCGGCGCTCCCGTCGGGGGACTCCCTGCATCTCCAGCCCGAAGGCGACGTTGTCCAGCAGGGTCATCCAGGGGAACAGCCCGTGCTCCTGAAAGACGAGTGCGGTGCGCAGGCCCTTCTCCGGGCGAGAACCATCGAAGGACAGCGATCCGGCGGAGGGCGTCAACAGGCCGGCGATGACCTTCAACAGGGTTGATTTGCCGCAGCCACTGGGGCCGGCAATGCAGAGGAACTCCTCGCGCTCGGCCCGAAAGGTGACGTCTTCGAGCGCCAGTATGGGCCCGTTGCGCGTTGAGAAGGATTTGCGCAGGTTTTGGCACTCGAACAGCATCAGGGGACTCCGGCAGGGGCTTTTTCGTCCCGCAATACGGCGTCGGCGTGCTCGACGAAGGCGGGCTCCCAGAAACTCTCGACTTGCAGGGGTGCCCGCATGAGGTTCCGCTTCACGGCCCAGTTCTGGAACTCGAGGAGGCTTTCCACGTCTATGCGGCCGTCGGAGTGGAAGGACGGCCAGGCGGCCCGCGTCAGCAGGTCGCGATCGAGTCCGCTGGCCGCCGCCAGCACGTCAAGGTTGCCGGCCGTTTTGCCGCGTCTCAACCGACGAATCGCACGCAGGTAGCCAACCATGAATCGGCGACCGGCTTCCCGATCATCTTCCAGAAGCCCAGGCCCGAAAGCCACGTAACCATACTGGAAACCGGGGACCACGTCACCTGCGCGGGCGATGAGGTAGGCGTGGCCGGCGTCCAGGATGCGCGTTGCCCAGGGTTCCGTGGTGGCGGCCAGGTCCGCGTCCCCCTGCGCTATGGCGGGCAACTGGGCCGGTGCGGGAATGCGCGATGCCTCGACATCGTCCAGGGTCAGGTCCCAGCGCGCCAGAAAGCTCTCGGTGAAAGGAGCCTGGAAACTGTCCACCCCGGTCAGCACCCTGCAGCCGTGCAGCCGCTCGCCCGTCAACTCGTCGTGCGGGCCCAAATCTTCGCGGGCAAGGATTACGTTGTACGAGTCGCGCCCCGGCGCGGCGTAGCCTTTACAGGCGACGATCTTGATGCCGGCGTTCTCGCGTATGGCGTTCAGGACGCCGACGCTCAGGAAACCGGACAGCACGTCCAGGTCCCCTTGAGCGAGCGCGGCGACGCCGTGCGCCGAGCGCTTCAGGTCCACGTATTCGACGTCGACCCCCGCCTGTTCAAAGTAGCCTTCCTCGCGGGCCACCATGAACGGGGCGAAGGAGAGGTGCGGCAGGTAGCTGACGCGGAGCGCGGGCCGGGTGAGTCCGTCTTCGGGCGGGTCGGCCCTCTCGCAGGAGAGCAGCACGGCGCACAGGAGCAGGGCCGAGACCAGAGCCGCCGGAAACATGGCGAGTCCGGCCGCGCGTGAGGTGCGGCAGTGTGTCCGTCTCGTCATCAGCGTTCCCTCATGAGGTCGAAGCTCCGACCTTTCGGGTTACGTGGATCGGCATGAGCTTGCCGGTTGCCCCGGTGACCGGCGGTCGTCGGACCACGCGCACCGAACGGCCCTGTTCCCAGAAAGCTGCCGCGAATGCGGCCGCCAAACCCTCTTCCTTCAGCCTGCGCAGAACGAACTCGATCAGCGCCCCTTCGTCCGGCAGTTCGACGCGGGGATGGACGAGGAGACTCAGTCGGGTCAGACCGTTCGTGGCTTCCTCCTCCATGAGCTGGTAGTCCAGCGCGGTGCCTCCATAGCGTTCCGGCAGTTCCTGCTCGATGATGCGCACCAGGTCGGCTTCCACGAGGGTGACCCCCTCGCCGGTGAGTTTGCTATAGCTGCGGATGTCCCGCACGTGCGTGGCGTAGCCTACATCGTGGAGGGGGCAGCCGCAGGAGCGTTCCTCGACGACGCCGTAGTCGTCCAGCCCCGCGTTCAGGAGCAGCTTCGGCGCTGCGGGCAGGAGGGTTGTGACGAAGAACGCGGGGACGGTCGTGTTCCACCCCGGCGGCCGGACGGGCCTCTGGATGAGGGCGACCAGATCGGTGGCCAGATGCACGTCGTTGCCGTCGGCCGGTGCGGCACACCCCATTCCCATGGTGCCCACTTCGGTAGCGGCGAAGGTGGGGAACCATCGCGCGCCGGCCCGCCGGATGCGAGCGACCTTGGCCTCGGTGGGCGGCTCGCCACCGCCGACGAAGGTGACGCCGTCCATGTCCACACCCATTCGTCCGGCCGCCACGCACACCCGAAGCGCCAGGCTGGGGTACGTGCGCACAAGGCACTTGCCGCGGCGCCCGACGGCCCGCTCCGCCCAGCGCACCAGCGCGTCGGGGCGGTCCAGCTTGAGCAGTTCCGGGCGAGGCATGTGCACTCCGCACAGCCTGCCGACGGTGAGTATGTATTCCGTGGCGAGGCGGTGTTTGAGCGGCAGGTAAACGTCATCGCCGGTTATGGGCGTGAACCACCGGCGCGGCGGGTTGCCCATCGCGGGGCCCCGCAGCACGCCCAGCAGGCCGGTGACTCCCGGCAGCGTGCCCCGCCACATGGCCACCGGGGCGTCGAGAACGCCCTGGCCCTCACGCGCGAGCAGCCGGACGGGCAGAGAGCCCCATATCAGGCCGAGGTCCAGCAGGGCCCGCGTGCCCGCCCCGGTGGACCCACTGGTGCTCCCCGCGTAGTAGTGGCGAAGATAAGGATTGTCGAAATCCCGCGTGCTGACGGCGAACTCCCGACCCCCGCGCACGATGGGGCGGCGCCCCTTCAGCTCCTCGAAGCTGACGTACACCCCCGCTTCGTAGAGTCGCTCCAGCGTGTGGTCCACCCCGTGGCGCCGGACCATGTGCTCCAGGTCACCCATCCGGCAATCGGCCAGGCGCATCAGGTGCCGGTACGGGCTGCGGGGGTTCTGGAATATGCCCTTCCGCACGATGTTCAGGAAGCGTTCGGGCCGGGTTTCCAGCCGCCGACGGATTATGGTGCGGGCTTCTTCCGGGGACATCCTCCGGCGCAGAAAGCGGCGCAGTCCCAGCGCGAAGCGGGCATACATCCTGAAGTCGGCCAGCAGGCCCAACTCGCTCATCCCCCTTCCGACACTGATTCGCCCTTGGTGACGTCAGCCCCCAGCGCACCGGCGGCGTGTTGGACAAAGGCCGGCTCCCAGAACTCCTCGGGTTCCAGGCGTCGGTCCAACAGCTCGCGCTCTGCGGCCCAGCTCTGAAAGTCCGTGACGCTGTCCACGTTCAGCATGCCGTCATCGCGCATGTTGGGCCAGCACAGCCGCTCGAGCAGTTCGCGGTCCTGGCCCGTATGGCGCGCCAGAATGTCCAGGTTGCGCTCCGTCTTGCCCCGGTTGTACTGCCGCACGCCTTTCAGGTTGGCCACCATGAAGCGACGTCCGATGTCGGGCTCCTCCCGCAGCAGCCTCGGCCCGTAGCAGATAGCACCGATCTGTCCGCCCGGTACCACTTCCTCGCCCGCCACCCACAGCTCGGCGCGACCGGTGTCCAGCAGGCGGGTCACCCAGGGCTCGCCCACTATTGCCACGTCGATGGTGCCGGACGCCATGGCGTCCGGCAGGGCGGGGTATTGGACGAATCGGACGTCGACGTCCGCCCGGCTGAGCCCGGAGTCCGCCAGCAGCCGGTCGAGCATCATCCCATGGACGACGTCCAGAGGCGTCGCGATCCGGAGCTTCTTTGGCCCGGGTTGCAGGACGCCGTTCTCGAGCAGCTCGGGGCGAGCCAGCGCCGCGAACCACGTGCACTCCTGGCCGGGATATCCCACGTGGCATCTGTCGGCCACCATTCGGACGTCCGCGCCCCGGGCTATGCTGTTGAGGACCCCGCCGGTCATGCCCGCCGCCAGGACGTCCAGTTGGCCGCTCACGAGGGCCGGCACGCCGAACTGTGTGCGCCGCAGGTCCACGAACTCGATTTCGAGGCCCTGCTCGGCAAAGTAGCCCTCCTCCTGCGCAATGAACAGCGGGCCGAAGGAGAGAAAAGGCAGCGTGCTGACCTTCAGCCGTTCGGGCGCCTCCTCGCCGCCCGCAGCGGCCTCCTGCCTCCGTTCGCAGGCCGGCAGCAGCAGAACCGCCAGCAGTGCCAGGGCGATGCAGATTCGCTGGAACATCGCTTCGTCCTCCGGTTTCAGGTTCGGTGCGGCGCCGGCTCCTGGGAGTCCTCGGGGAGGAGTTCGGTGGCCTTCAGCGGCAGGAACTTGCCCCCGGCATTCCACAAGGGCTCGCGGCGGCGGACACGCAGGGATTCGCCCTGTTCCCAGAAAGCGGCCGAGAAGGCGCCCGCGAGTCCCGCCTCCCTCACCGACTCCAGCACGGTCTCCACCACCGCTGCATCGGAAGGGAGGTCGATGCCCGGGCTGACCAACAGGTTGAGGCGGGTGAGTCCTTGCTCGTCTTCTTCCTCGACGAACTGGTAATCCAGCGGACCGCCCCCGAAGCGCTCCGGGAGGACCTCCTCCAGGATTCTGACCATGTCCGAATCCACCAGCGTGATGCCCTCGCCCGTGACCTTGCGGTAGCTGCGCACGCCGCTGACGTGCTGCGTCAGGCCGCACTCACCGATGAAGCATCCGCAGGGACGTTCCTCCAGCACGCCGCAGTCGTCGGTCTCCAGATTGAGCAGAATCTTTGGCGCGGTGGCGAACAGTGATGTGGCGAAGAAGGCGTCCGGCGCGAAGGGCCACCCGTCCACCTGCAGGGGCCGCTGGATGAGGGCCAGTCCGTCCATGGCCACGTGCAGGTCGTCATCCGCGCTGGCGGGGTCCGCGCAGCTCATCGCCACGAATCCGGCCTCCGACATGCCGTAGATGGGGAACCACGAGGCCCCGGTGGCTCTCACGCAACGGACCTTGGCGGGGGTGATGGGCTCGCCGCCGGCCTTGATGGTGCAGCCCTCCAGTCTGACGCCCCTCTGCTGTGCGGCCTGGGCCAGGCGGGCGGCGGCACTCACGGTTCCGTAGGCCATGCAACGTCCCTCGGCCTCCAGGGTGCGGACTATCCAGTCAAGCAGCGCGTCCGGCCGGTTCAGCGGGAGCGGTTCCGGGCTCGGCAGCGGACTTCCGCAGGCCCGGCCCAGCATCACGATGGCCGATGTCGCCATCCGGTGCTTCAGCGGCAGGCTCACGTCCCGGCTTCTCACCGGCGAGAACCATCGGCGGGGGGGATTCCCCATGACGCAGGAGCGAAGCATGCCCCGCAGCCCGGCCACGCCGGGCAGTATTCCGCGCCAGTAGGCGGTGGGCACCCGCAGCACGTCGTGCGCAGCGTAGGCCGCAACGGGGAAGGGCGCCGTCTCCAGCATGTTCTCCAGGTCGATGGCGGTGCGGGTCGGGGCCCCGCTGGTGCCGCTGCTGCTTCCCGACCAGTAGGCGGTGAGGAAGGGGTTGTCGAAGTCCGCCGGGTCGACGCGGACCTCCCGGCCGTGCCGCACAATCGGTCGGCGCCCCTTGAACTCATCGAAGGTCACGTAGACGCCGGCCTCGTAGAGGTCCTGCAGTGTGCCCTCCAGCCCCTTGCGCCGGACGTTTTCTTCGACGTCCGCGTAGGTGCAGTCCGCCAGTTCGAAGAGGGGGCGGTAGGGGCTGGGAGGGTAGTTGAAGACGGCCCTCTGCAGCATCCGGAGAAACCGCCGGCCCCGCGTGTCCATCCTGCGACGCAACGCCTCCTGCGCTTCGGATGCGCCCACGCGACGGGCCAGGAAGCTCGGAAATCCGCGGATGAAACGGATGTAGGCCCCCAGTTCGCCCAGCATTCGTGTGCCTTCCCCCTGAATGCCCTATCCTGTCTGGACTGCGACGGCTACGATTCTACCGCCTATCCGACGTTGTGGGCAAGCCCGCGAAGTCCGACCGGACCTCGGAACGAGGTCGGCGAATTCGCGCAGCCTTTGGGGCTGCAGCCGGTAGATTTCGAGTTCGGAGAAATCCCGCACGTGTTCGAAACAATCCGGGCACTGGCGCATCAGGCGGCGCAACTCACGGGTTCCGTGCGGTTCTGTGGGGTCCAGCACGACGAAGCGGACCTCTTTGTCGGCGAGATGTCGTGCCAGCGGGCGGGCCCCGATGCCGAACCAACTTTTCGGGAATCGCCAGCACTCAACCCGCGTCAGGTAGTGTAGGAGTCTGTGTTCGTGGGCGAGGGTCATCTCTCTCCGGCCGACGTTGTCTTTCATCCATCTCACAAGCGGTCGGTAACGGGCCAGGCGGCCTTCCGCCGCCAACCGGTGGAAATCGGGCGAGCGAGCGAAGTAGATGACTTCGCTGCTCCGGGCCAGATGGGTCAGAAGCGCTGCGGCCACGAGCAGGTACCCGACCCGGGCCAGCCTTCTTCTGGTGGCCCAGTCGAAGCGTTGGGCCAACCAGTCGCCCAGCGTGCTGCCGCCTTCCACCAGCCACACCAGCAGGACCGGCAGGACCGGCAGCACGTAGCGCACGCCGGGGCTGCCCACGCATACACCCGCCAGGTAGATGAGACCGAAGGGCGCGAGGAGCCTGTCTCCGCGCCGTACGTGCTGCGTGAGCCCCACCGCCAGCGGCACGGACAGCACGGCTCCCGCTGCGGCGTCCAGGTCGCCTCCTCCGATTGACTTGAAGATGGCCTCGAGCAGTTCCGGTACATCCCGGAGAATCCGGGCGGCCAGGCGCGTTACTCGCGACCCGATGAAGAAGTCCGCATAGGTGAGCGCGTGGTCGGAGACCCCCTTGCCCGTGCTGTGGAGCCACCAGGCCAGCAGCGCCAGCGCGAGCGGGCCGAGCACGGCAATCGTCTGCGCCGTTCTCAATTTCCAGTTCGCGCGGCTTTCCGGGCGCAGCCAGACGGCGCACAGCAAGGCGGGGAAGAGCGCCAGGCCGAACGGGCGCGTGCAGAGCGCGGCAAAGGCCGCCGCGCCGGCGGCCAGACTCCATCCCAGGGCGCTGCGGCCCTTGCCCGCGACAAGCCGGGTCCCGCAGTATAAGGTTAGCAGCACGAAGAACGTGAACGGCATCTCCGTCAGTATCCTGGTTGAGTAACTGAGCAGCGGATAGGAAAGCCCGAACAGAACCAGGCAGACGGCCATGTGTCGTTTATCGCGGCAAACCCGGCGGAACAGCAGATACGCCAGGCCCACCGCTCCCACGGCGTACGCCGAAATGAGGACATTCATGGCCAGAAAGCTCTCCCCCAGCGTGGCATAGATTGGGGCGAGCATGGCCGGCAGGCCCGGAAGGGCGTAGGTGTGAACGCGGTAGTTGAAGGCGTAGCGGCCGGTCTCTGCCAGCGAACGGGCCAGGCTCATGTACAGGGCACTGTCACGCTGGAACCACCACTGGCCGTTCAGTGCGGCCAGTTGGATCAGCACGACTATCAGCATGAACCAGGGGAAGAGTTTCTTCAGCGGAAACTCGGCTTCCCGGGATTCCGGCCTCGGTTCCGGCGCAGGCCTGGCGTCGGTCACTTCGCGTTCCCCCCTGACGCTGAGTAAAAGGTGTTCTTTGTAGCAAGACGGCAGGGCTTCGTCAAGGACGGCGAGTCCTCACGTCCGGAGGTCTTCGATCACGTCCTGTTCAGTCGGCCCGCCAGGTTCCGTCGGTCGGCCGGCCTTCACGCCGCCTCGCCGGTGCAACCGCCACGAGGCGAGCGGGCCGAGCAACAGGATAACGGGCATTACGACCGCCCTCCGCAGGGCAGCGGCCACGACGCCGTCGGAGAAAGCGAACCCGAAACCCATCGCCGCAAGTCCCGTGAGCGCCTCCCGTACGCCAAGCTGCGCCGGGACCAACGTGGCGAACCGGGAGAAGGCGCTCAGCTCCATGGCGGCGACGGCCTGCAAGTATCCCGCGCCGACCCCCACCGCCCGGAAGCTGACCAACATGGCCAGGGCGGCGGCGAATCCGCAGCCGAACCTCAGCAGTCCGATGCGCCACAGCAGCCCCCGCATCCGGCGCATGCGCTGCCAGGCGCGGCCGGTATTGGCGATGGCCCGCAATACCCGATTATCGCCCGTGTAGCGCCACCCCGTTGGCAGATAGATGATGACCACGCAGCCGGCCAGAACCGCACCGAAAGCGACCGGGAGGACAGGCGTAAGCCCGCTCCACAGGCAGAGCGGCAGCGATGCTAACAGCCCAAGCGTCGCGTCGACCACCATCCGCAGTACGTTCATCGTCAGCAGGTAAGCCAGGAATCCGCTGTAGGGCAGGCCGTGACGGTGTTTCAGGTAGATGGCAAGCGCACCGGTGCCCGGCTTGGCGGGCAGAAGGTTCCAGTATCCGGTTGCCCAGGCCAGCATCTGGCTCTCCGGCACATCCATCTCGCCGCCCAGCCGGATGACCACCATGCGCAGGAACACACCTTCCAGCGAGCGGAACAGAACTCCGCCGGCCAGCAGAGCAACCGCCGCTGCGAGCGGCACATCCAGGATGACGCCGAACCGGTCACGGTGGAAGTAGACGTACACTGCGCCGCCAAGAAGAGCCAGCGCCAGAAAGGTCATCGAGGCGGCCTGCCTGAGCTTCCTGCTGTCCACGCCATCCCTCCCGAGTAGATGCCCCGCGCCGGGCCGGCACCGGGGGGCGGTGGTGCGCGTGAGTGAAGCGACCATTATAGGGGATGCTGTGCCAGGCGCGCACACGGACTGCCGCCGCCGGAAGAGCCGTTCGGTCGCGCGCTTTCTACAGCCCGGCACCGCAGGCGATAGTACGAAACCGTCGGGCCCGGCGGGGGCACCCTCTGACCGCGCGAGAGACCGCAACCCGGTGCGCGCAGACGGGCGGGGCGCATCGCGGCGAGAACTGGACCGCCCGGTGCACCGGGATGCCGCATTGCAAGAGATATAGCCTTTGTGTAAAATCGCGAGGCTGACCTTAGACTGTTCTCGGGGGGCGAGAAGTGCCGTGAGGGTTCTGTTCGACCTGAAGCATCCCGCGCAGGTGCGCTTCTTTGTGCATGCCGTGGCCGCTTTGCGGCGGGGGGGAGACGAGGTGCTTGTGACCTCCCGCCATAAGGATGAGACGGTTGCGCTGCTGGACAGTATCGGCGTGTCGCACGTTTGCCTCAGCCGCATGGGCACGGGCCTGCTCGGGATGGGGGCGGAACTGGTCGGCCGGACGTGCCGCATGCTGAAGTTGGCGCGCCGGTTCCGCCCGGACGTGCTGGTCGCCCGCACCGGGATTACCATCGGGCTGGTTGGCAAAGCGCTCGGTATCCCGCGTGTCGTCTTCGACGATACAGAGTTCGCCTGGCTGCAGCGCAGCCTGTCGGTGCCGCTGGCCACCGTCGTATGCACGGGCATGGGATACAGCCGGCGATTTCCGGGCAAACAGCGGGAGTTCGCCGCTCCGCCCCAGTTGCTCTATACTCATCCCGCGCGATTCGCCTCGAACGCGGACGTCCTGCGGCGTCACGGCATCGAGCCGGACGAACCCTACATCGTCGTGCGAGTGAAGGCGTGGCGGGCTCTGCACGACATGGGTGTGCAACAGCCGGCGGACGAGCGGCTGAAGGCCCTCGTGCGCAAGATTCAGAGCTTCGGCCGGCCGGTTATCACCTCGGAACGACCGCTGCCGGAGGCGCTTCGACGGCTCCGCAGCCCGCTGCCGGTCGAGCACGCCCTGGACCTGCTGGCCTTCGCGCGCCTCTACGTGGGTGAGGGCAGTTGTATGGCCGCGGAGGCGGCCTGTCTCGGCACACCGGCCGTTTTTGTCAGCCCGGTGTCCCGTCGGGGCTACCTGGACGCCCTGGAGCGGCACTACGGACTGGTGAAAACGGTGGAAGACCACGACGGAGCCGCACGCGCCGCCGAGGAGTGGTTGGCGGACCCGGACCAGCCCGACAGGGCCCGCGAGGCGCGGGAACGGATGGTGCGCGACTGCGAGGACCCGCTGGACTTCATGCTGAAGACCATTCGCGACATCGGCAATGGCGTCCGCCCGTAACTCGGCCGTTCTCGGTCTCGATGGGAGGCACATTTGAGCGATCTGATGGGTATAGCGGGGGCCGCTCCCCGGCGCGCCATCCGCGTGTTGGACCGCATGCTGGCCCACGTCATGCCCGTTGGGGACCTCGAAGCAACGCGATACGAGTTGGACGGGTTGGCCGTGCTGCACCTGCACCACGGTGCGGGCGGAACCCGCCGCACCGCGCGCAGCCCGCAGAGCGGCCGATGGGCCCTTCTGGAGGGCGAGCTGTACGACGTGGAAGGGCAGGACGACGCGGACGCCGGCGCCGTGCTGCGCCTGTACGATGGAGAGGGCGCGAAGGGCTTCGGCCGGTTGAACGGCTCCTACAGCGTGCTTGTTTACGAAGAGGATTCGCGCCGGCTCACTCTGGCGGTGGACAGGTATTTTTCCCGGCCAGTCTATTACTGCCGCGCGGGGGACGTGCTTCTTTTCTCCTCCCGCCTGAACCCGTTGGCTGCCTGCGGGGAGATGCCCGGACTGCGGCTCGACGTGACGGCGCTGGCGCAGTTGCTCACCTTCCAACACGTGCAGTCCACCAACACGTGGTTGCGGCAAGTGAAGGCGCTGTTGCCCGGCGGCGTGCTGCGGTTTGAGGATGGCCGGCTCCGCCTCGAACGCTACTGGAAGCCCCGGTACAGGCCCGAGGAAGGGTCCGAGCGGGAACACGTGGAGCGACTGGCGTCCGTCCTCGAGCAGGTGGGCGCCCGCGCCACATCAGATGAGCGTCCCCGCGGGCTCATGCTCAGCGGTGGGCTCGACTCCCGGGTGGTGGTGGCCGTGGCCCGATGCCCCATGACCGCTTTTACGGCGGGTGACTTCCTGAACCGGGAGGTGCGCACCGCCCTGCGGGTCGCGCATGCCCGCGGGTGGCGGCACGTCTTCCTGCGACGCTCTGCGGGTCACTACGCCCGACTGCTCGGCGACGCCGTCGAGCTGTCCGACGGCATGGCGCGTTTCGACCATTGCCACTTCCTCGGGCAGTTGACCCCCGTGGCGCGGGACTGCGACGTGCTGTTCAACGAGGTCCTGATGGACGAGGTGCTGAAGGGTTACTACTGGCAGCGCGGAGCGCGGGTGGGGGGGCTGTCGCTACCGCTGCCGGGGGCCAAGAACCCGGACACGCGCCCCATCGAGGAGCAGATACTGGGACTGGCGTGCAAGAGCATCCACCCCGCCCGCCCCTGGCGCGTCCTGCGGGAGCCCTGGCGCACCCGCTACCACGAGATGATCCGCGCCACCATCCGCACCCAGCTCGCCGATGCCGACACCGACGATCCGTACCATCTGCTCGAGCACTTCGGAGGCTTTCATAGCTTGGGCAGGGCCGGCAGCTTCCTGAATATGACCTGCGTGCGTCCATGGCTGGAGTTCCGCAGTTTGTGTCTCGATTCGGAACTGCTGGAGGCGGCCCTCCGCATTCCGGTCCGCTTCCGGATGGGCGGGCGCGTTCTGCGCCAGGCATTGCGGCGACTGTCTCCCCGCCTCTACTCCATACCGACGGCCAACACCGGTTTGCGACTCGATTGCCCGGAGCCGCTGGGCTGGGCCGTGCAGATGGGAACGGCGGCCTGGGTGCGGGTGCGCCGCCGGCTCGGCGGCCTGCCGCCATGGGCCACGAACGAAAGCTGGCCCGACCGGACCGTCCTGCTGCGCCAGCCACCTCTCAGTCAGGTGCTGGAGGAGACGCTGACCGACGAGGCCTGTTTTCCTCCAGGCATCTTCGACGGTGAGGCCCTGGAGCAACTTGTGCAGGAGCACGTGAGCGGCCAGCGCAACTGGACGCGTCTGCTGCTGTGTCTGCTGACGTTCGGCACCTGGTTCGGCCGCCATGGGCCGTCGGACGTCTGAAGCGGGACCAGGGAAGCGAAAGCCGCAGGCACGAGATATATTTCGCCGCAACTCGGCTGCCTCTGCCCCCCGCCGTTCTTCATCAGCTTCGCGCTCTTCGCGGTTCTCTTCCGGTTTTCAGGGGGTCAACCTCTGCGTTCCTCGGCGGGCTCGTGTTCGGGCGCCGCTTGCGGTTTGCGCCGGGTTGGGGGTTGTCCCCGGGTGCGGCGGCGGGCGTTCTGGTGGTGGTCCAGTTTCGCGTAGTAGAGCAGCCGTTCGCTGATGTCGATTATGCGGTTGAGCATGTCGGCCACCAGCGCGACGACCAGCGTCAGAAAGCCCACGGTGATGAACAGGGACGCCCCCAGCAGCAGGCTGCGGAACGGGTAGGTGCGGTGGGTGAACATCCAGTTGACCAGAACGATGAGCCCCTGCAGCACCCCCAGCCCGGTGATGATGCCGCCGAGAGTGCCGAAGAAGAACAGCGGGCGGGTCCGGCACATAGTCCGCAGAATCCTCCCCCCCGTCTTCACCGCATACGCCGGCAGGTTGCCCGCGAGCCGGCTATCCCCCTCCTTGCGCACGCCGCGCACTTTCAGCGGCACTTCCTCGATGCGCACGTTCTTGTTGGCCAGTTCGATGATGGTTTCATGGGCGTGGGTGAAGGCGTCCGACAGATGGAGCTGAAGGGCCGCTTCCGCGTTGAAGGCTCGGAACCCGCAGGAGGCGTCCGTCAGGCTGGTGGTGCCGGTGGCGAAGTTGACCAGCCGGCACATCTGCTTGTTGCCCCACTTCTTGATCCACGGCATGCGGGGAACCAGGTCTTCTCGGGCAAAGCGGGTGGCCGTCACGAAGTCGGCCTGGTCCCGCAGGATGGGACGTATCAGCTTCGGAATGTCCGCGGGGTCGAACTGGCCGTCGGCATCGATGTTGACAATGATATCAGCCCCCCCGCGCATGGCGGCCTCCATGCCGTCGGCAAAGGCCTTCCCCAGCCCCATGCGGCGTGGGTGGCGGATGACTTCGGCCCCCAGCCGGCGTGCGATCTCGCCCGTCTCGTCCGTGGACCCGTCGTCCACAACGATGACCTCTGTCTCGCACCGGACGCCCATGTTGTCCGGGATGCCGCCGATGACCTCTCCGACGGTCGCCGACTCGTTCAGGGCGGGCATCATCACGGTGATCTTCAGGCCGGGTTCGTCCATGCGGCCCCCTTCGCACAGGCAGTAGTCTGGAATCGGCGGTGAACGCCCGACCGAGCGGTCGCGCACGCCGAACGCTAATATATGGAGCGCCTCTCGGGCGCGTCAAGTCAGCCCGCCTCACCGTCGCCCACAGCGTCCATGTGCAGCGGGGAGACCAGCGTCACGCTGGTGCCCTGGCCCGGAGTCGAGGAGATCTGAAGCCGGCCGCCGAGGTGGTCGAGCCGCTCGTGAATGCTGAACAACCCGAAGCCTCCCTCGGTCCGAGCGTGCTGGAGGGGATCCGACGCCTCGAAGCCAATCCCGTCGTCCTCAACCGTGACGCGCACCTTCTGGTCGTCCCTCTCCACCGAAACCGTGGCGCTGGTGGCCTCCGCGTGCTTGACCACGTTGACCAGGACCTCGCGGGCCGCCTGGAAAAGCAGCACCCGCAGGTCCGGGCTCAGCGGTTTCTCTCGGCCGTCGTCTTCGAACCGGACCTCCAGGTCGTACTGATCGCCGATCCGTCGGCTCAGTTTCTCCAGCGCCGGGCCCAGGCCCAGCTCAAACAGTATGGGCGGGCTGAGCTCGAAGACCAGCGAGCGGGTGTAGCTAATGGAGTCATCGATCAGTTGACGGACATACTCCAGTTCCTCCGCCTCGGGTCGTTCGTCCAGGGACTGGCGCAGGCTGCCCAGCTTGATCTTGGAAAGGGCCAGCGTCTGGCCGATCTGATCGTGGAGGGCGGAGGCTATGCGCCGTCGCTCCCGCTGCTCGATCATGGAAAGCTCGGAGGCCATGTGGCGCAGTTGCTCCTGGTAGGCCTGTATCTTCTCGCGGGCCTCCCGCCGGCTGGTCACGTCCAGCAAGCATAGAAGCAGTCCCTCCACCTTCCCCCTGTTGTCCTTGACGGGGAAGAGACTCCAGTCCCAGTACGTGACGCCCCGCTCCGGGCTGTCCTCGTAGACGAACGGCTTCTCCGTCACGTGATAGGCCGCACCGGTCTCTATCACGCGACCGAATATTCTCTCGTTTTCGGGATTCGGATAGAGTTCGAAGTGGCTTTGGCCGGGGAAGAACTCCGGCGCCCGCCCGTCCGCCTCCGCGTAGGCCCGGTTCACGCGGATGAAGTCGAAGTTGGTGTCCATGTAAGCGATCAGCATCTGCGTGGTGTCGAATATCTTCTCCAGCAGCGCATTGCTTTCCCGCAACTCCTGCTCGACCCGCTTCATGTCCGTCACGTCCCGGACGGTGTGGGCGACGCCGTCCACCCTCCCGGCGGCGTTGACGAAGGGGTCGGTTGAAACGACGTACCACCTGTCGCCCTGGCGTCTCAGGACGTCCTCTCGCTCCTTGCTCTCCCGTGTGCGGGCCAGCGGGCACTCCTCGGGGTTGTCCCAGTCGCAGCCCATGAGCTTGTAGCATTTCTTGCCGATGATCTTCGGTATGGGCACGCCCGTCAACTCGGCCATGGCCTCGTTGGCGCGCACTATAGTGCCGTCCATGGCCAGCAGGCAGACGGCATCCGTCAGGGCGTCGAAGGTGGTCTGCCACTGATTGGCGAACAGCCTCAGGTCCTGCTCGGCCCGTTTGCGTTCGGCCACCTCCTGTTGCAGTGCTTCGTTGGCCTGTGCCAGTTCGGTCGTGCGTTCCTGGACGCGCTTCTCCAGCTGGCGCCGGCTGCGCCGAAGGGCCTCCTCCATCCGTTTTCGTTCGGTTATCTCGGTGAAGGTCAGCACCCCGGCTACGATCTCGCCCTCTGCATCGTGCACGGGGGCGGTGCTGACAAGCAGGGTTGCAAAAGAGCCGTCCGGCAACTGTAAGTCCAGCTCTTCGTCGGTCACCACTGCGCCGCCCTGAATGGCCCGCGCAAGCGGTCGGTCCTGTGGCGGATAGGGGCGCCCGTCGGGGTAGTAGATCTTCAGCAGGCGACTTATCTCCCGGTAGTTCGCGCCGGTCAGCGGGCGCTGCAGAATCCGCTCGGCGGCTTCGCTGGTGAACGTGGCGTCTTTCGATTCCGCATCCACCACCACTACCCCCGCCGGCATCTGCCGAAGGATGGCCTGCAGGACGGCTCGCTCTTTGTGAAGCGTGGCCCGAGTGCGCCGGCGCTCCCGGTCACTGGCCAGCATCTCGGCCACAACCCGCAGGGCCTGACCGTCCTCGGGGGCCCACTGCCGCGAACCCTCCGTGTCGTCGAACCCGATGAAACCGGCCAGCTCCCCACCAACCGTGTGAATAGGCACCGACAGCAAAGCCTTGATGCCCTGACCTTGCAGTATCTCGCGCGTGGCCTCCGCCTCCGCCGGTATCTTCTCGATGTCGCGGATCAGGATGTTCTCGCCCCGGCGCAGTTTGCCCAGCCACCACGGGAAGTCCTCGATGGGCAGGCCCTGCAGGTTGTCTATCTCCGGCAGCGTGTTCTCATCGCACCATTCCACCGTATTGTCCATGGTTTGGCCGTCGTCGTTCATCTCGAAGATATAGGCCCGGTTGGCGCCGACGGCCTCCCCCAGGACCTCACAGACCTCTTGTGCGTCCAGCTCCCGGGATGTGAGCAGCAGGCGTGAGACGTCCGCGACCGCCTTCTCCATCCGCAGCCGGTGCTGTATCCTCCGCTCGGTCGCCTTCCGTGACGTCACATCGGAGGCAATGCCCGTCAGGAGGGACACTTCACCGTTCTCGTCGCGGACCGGGTAGCCGCGGTCGTGTATCCAGCGGACCTCGCCGTCGGGCGTCCGCACCCGGCACTCGAAATCCCAGCCCCCCTGAGGATGGTCGTCGATCGCCGCGCGCACCCGCTCCCGGTCGTCCGGATGAACGCTCTCGACGAAAGATGTGGGGTCTTCATAGAGTGTCTCGACCGGCCTGCCGAACAGGTCCTCGTAGGCGGGACTGACGTACAGAATCTCCTCCAGCCCGGGAGTGGCGATCCAGAACACCTCCCGGCTGGCGCGGGTGATCAGCTCCAGACGTCGTCGGCTCCGGCGGAGTTCCTCCTCCTTTTCCTTCTGTTCCGTCACGTCCTCGAATGTCGTGTAGATGCGCCCGTCCGGCAACCGCAAAGCGTGACAGACGGCCACTCGCTCCGAGTCGTCCTTGCATCGTATGCGGAGGGTCCGACTCATAAAGCCGTCCGGCGACATACGGTGGACGTCATCCTGCCACTCGCGGAACAACTCCGTCCGCTCGGCGGGGTCCGGGTAGGCCTTGCTGAACCACGCCTCCGCGGTGGGGATGTCCTCGATCGTGTAGCCGAAGACCTCCGTGAACCGCGGGTTCACGTACTCGACACGTCCCCCCTCACCGCTGATGGCGATGGGGAAGGGGGAGTACTCGCTGATCGAGCGGAAAGTCTCTTCGCTGGCCTCCAGTTGGTCGGCGGCTTGCTGCCGCTCCGTCACGTCCACCAGCGAGGCCACGGTCCGGCGCGCTCCCGGGAGCAGGGCGACCGTCACGAGAGCGTTTCTGACCTGCCCGTCCTTGCGCCTGTACCTCAGCGGCCAGGTCCGGGGGGCGGAGTCCGGGTCCTGCCGACGGGCCCGGTGATACGTCACGGCCTGGTCCACATCGTCCTCATGAACCAGATCCGTCCACGGCATCTGCCCCTCGAGTTCGTCCCGCGAGTAGCCCGTCATCTCGACCAGCCGCTGGTTGACCAGCGAGATGGTGGCGTCCTCCTCCGAGATCACCATGGCCGTACCGCTGTTTTCGAATATGGCCCGATACCGCTCTTGCGCGGCCCGTTCCTCCGGGCCGGTCCGCACCGCCTGAGCCTCACCCCCGTTCAGTGCCAGGCAGCAGATATAGGGCTCGTCGTTGTCGAGCAGGGCAAACTTGCGGACCGGCAGGCTGACCTCAGCCCCCTCTGCGGGCAGGATTTCCCGCGTCTGCAGGGGACCTTCCTCGAGCGCCCGGCGGTCGTCTTCCCGTACTGCCTTCGCACGAGACTCCGGCAGATACTCCTCCGGGCGCCGGCCCGCCAGCTCGCCCAGTTTCGCGTGGTGGGGGTGGTCGCTGGAGGCGTAGACGACCCGGCCCTCGGCGTCCTTCAGCCACGCTGCCCCAGGCAGGCTTTCCACCAGCCTCTGTAACTCCCTGTCGACGGAGCGGAAAACTCCCGCGGCTGGTTCTCTTCTTCCGGCGCCTGCCATTCCGCTTTACACCCTGATAGATGTGTCCTCGCGCTCCACCCCATCGGCGCCCGAAGGCCCCGCCGACGGCCGCGGTCGGTATCCCACCGAGAGCCGGTTCCTATCATACACGCTCTGGCCTCGGACTCAAGCAGTTCTCCGCTCACATCACCGGGCGACGTGGACCATCCGGCCGGCCATGAAAGTGGCGAGCCGCCGGGGGTGGCACCGGGCTCCGCGAGCATGTGTGCAGCCCCATTCGCCGTCAGCCCAGTGATCGCCCCAGCTTGCGGGCGCGGCGCAGGTGCTTCGCGGGCACCTCGTCCATGGTGATGGTGCCCGGCAGCACGAACTTCCCCACAATCTTGATGCCGCTGTAGCGGCAGATCTCGCGGAGGCGGCTGAAGACCGCGCGCGACTGGTTGAATATCCAGTTGAACGGCCAGCCCGTGCTGCAGGCGGTGACCAGCACGGCCCGCTTGCCGGCCGCGTTCCGCTTCCGAGGCATGCCGCGGGGCCGTTCCTGGATGAGGAAGCCGAATAGCCTTTCGAAGGTGCGGAGCGTGATCGCCGACACGTTGCCCCAGTGCACGGGGCTGGCCAGCACGAGCAGGTCCGCTCGCCGGACGGCATCCTCAACGACCTCGATGTCATCGCGGATTACGCAGATGCCCTCGCCATCCTCCTGGCACTTCATGCAGCCGGTGCAGTCGCGGACTTCGAGGTCCGCCAGGTAGATGGTCTCGCAGTCGTGTCCGGACTCGGTCGCGCCGTCTAATATCTCCTCGACGATACGGGCCAGGCGTCCGTTTTTCCGCGGGCTTCCGTTCAGGGCCACCACACGCATCTACGTTCCTCCAGGTCTTCGAGTGATTCGACGTGCCGGCTGCCGTTGTCTCCATGTTACAGGGCGCGCCGCGACCGGTGAAGCCCCGAGGCCGCCGGGGCGTGGAGTTGAGATTCCGCGCGACGGGGGTAGTCTGGTATGGTGGTGCCCCGGGAGGACGCTACTTACATGGATGCCGACGTCATCGTCATCGGAGCCGGGCCGGCCGGCTGTTCGGCCGCCTATCATCTCGTTCGCGGCGGGATGAAAGTGCGCCTGCTGGAGCGGGAGGAGTTCCCACGGGAGAAGACCTGCGGGGACGCGCTCAGCCCCGAGGCGATGTCCCTGCTGCGCGAAATGGGCCTGACCGAGTTCTGCGCCCAGGCGCACCGCATCGACGGCAGCCTGGTCCTCTCGCCCAACGGCGATTGCATGGAGACCTACACGCCCGACCCGGGCGCCATGGTCGAGCGGCCGGCGCTGGACGAGGCGTTGCTGGAGGTCGCCGTTGCCGCCGGAGCACAGCTTGAGACCGACTCCACGTTCGTGGAGTTGAACGGCAAAGGGGGCCGGGTCACGGCGCGCACGGCGTCGGGGCGCGTCTTCCCGGGCCAATACGCCGTGCTGGCTACGGGGTGCAATGCGGCGGCGCTCAAGGCGGCGCACATGCTGGACGGCGCCGCCGGGCCGTCGGCACTCGGACGGCGGGCCTACTTCGAGGGCGTCAAGTGCCCCGAGCGGCTTATCGTCCATTCCTTCGACCGGTTCCTGCTGCCGGGCTACGGCTGGGTGTTCCCCCTCGGGGACGGCCGGGCCAACATCGGCGTGGCGGCCCACTGCGACGCCGCCTCCACCCGTGACCTGAAGGAGAGCTTCGAGCGGTTCGTCGGAGACTCGCTCGTCTCCGGGAACCTGCTTACGGGCGCCCGGCAGGTCTCGCCGGCACGGACGGCGCCCCTGCGGACGGGCTTCCGGGGCAGCCGGCCGGCGGTCGGACGCGTGCTGGCCGTCGGCGACGCCGCCGGGGCGGCCGTGCCGTCCAACGGGGAGGGCATACCGTCGGCGCTCATCACGGGCCGCCTGGCGGCGGAGGCCATTCTGAGGGCGCTGGACAACGACGCTTCGCCGCGCACCGCGGCGCGGACCTACCGCCGGTCGCTCAGGCGTCGCTTCGCGCGCCGCATGCGCCGCGCAGGCTGGGCCCGCAGGGCCATGGGGTCGCCGCGGTTCCTCAACTGGTTCGTCCGCTGCGCCCGGCGCGACCGCCGGCTGGCCGACCGCATGTGCTGGGTGTTGGCCGGCGTGCGCAGCCCCCTGCAACTCCTGTCCCCGGCTTGCCTGAAAGGCATGTTGCCCGGCGTGGCGGATTGACCGGACGCGCCCCGGCGCGTATCGTGGGAACCAGCGCCGGCGCGCCGGTCCGTGTCCGTCCGTGTGCCTGACCGCAGCCCCGGCGCCAGGAGGGAGGCCCCATGAACGACACAGAAATCCACATCGGCCCCGCCGGCTGGTCCTACGACGACTGGAACGGCATCGTCTATCCGGACTCGAAGCCGAAGGGCTTCCGGCCGCCGCGGTTCCTGTCGCAGTGGTTCAGCACCATCGAGTTGAACAATACCTTCTACCGGCCGCCGAAGCCCGGCTACTGCCACCGCTGGGTGCAGGACGTCCAGGATCGCCCGGACTTCCTCTACACCGCCAAGCTCTGGCGGCGGTTCACCCACGAGCGCGAGGAACGCTGGAGCGCCGACGACGTGCGGGTCTTCCGCGAGGGCATCGGGCCGCTGGTCGAGGCCGGCCGGCTGGGCGCGCTGCTGGTGCAGTTCCCGTGGTCCTTCCGCTTCAACCGCCGCAGCCAGGACTACGTGCGCGAGCTGACCGGCGAGTTCGGCGACCTGCCGCTGGTGGTCGAGGTCCGCAGCAAGGCGTGGGTGCAGGACCAGGCGCTGGACTTCATCCGGTCGCTCGGGGTCGGCTTCTGCAACATCGACCAGCCGGGTTTCCGCAACAACATCCCGCTCACCGCGCACGGCTTCGGCGATGTCGGCTACCTGCGGCTGCACGGCCGCAACCGCGAGACGTGGTTCGACAAGGAGGCCGGCCGCGACGAGCGCTACGACTACCTCTACGACAGCGGCGAGCTGGACCAGATAGAGGACGCGCTTCGGCGCATCTCCGAGCAGGTGGAGCGCATGTTCGTCATCGCCAACAACCACTACCGCGGCCAGGCCGTCGCCACGGGGTTGGCCCTCCTGGGCCGCGTAACCGGCGAAACCCCAACACCCCCCGGCCGCATAGAAGAACTCTACGGCCCCCTCTAACCGCAACCCGGCAACCAGCCTCACCGCAGAGCACGCAGAGAACGGCCGAGAGTCAACCACAACGACCACGACGGTCACAACGAAAGGCATAGGGAAACACGGAGGCATGGAGCACACGGAGAGAGGAAGGAACTGAGCAGTCGATTCTGAGTCTTCCTGCTATGCCGGCATGGTTTCTATGGCCGGCATCACGGGTTCAGGGGAGTGTGGCATGCTGGAGCAGCAACAGGTCTACAAGACAGTGGCCGGGATGGACCTCACCGTTGATGTGTTCCGCACGAGCGCGGCGGAGGCCGACCGTCCCCGGCCGGCCATCGCTTTTTTCCATGGCGGGGGTTGGGTTTTCGGCGATCCCGGCAAGTTCCACGGCGCGTGCCGGCGGTACGCCGAAAAGGGCCTTGTCACGTTCTCGTTCCAGTACCGCCTCTCGCGGCGCGAAGACGGTTCGTATCCGCGGCGCGATATCACTCCGGTGGAATCGGTGAAGGATGCCCGCTCTGCAATGCGCTGGCTCAGGCAGAACGCCGAATCGCTGGGGATCGACCCCCACAGGATCGTGGCGGGAGGACAGTCCGCCGGGGGCCAGCTTGCGCTCTCCACCGCGCTGATCGACGGCATCAACGAGGACTCCGACCCTCCGGAGGTCAGCCCCGTGCCCGATGCGCTGCTGTTGTACTCGAGCAGCGTGAATACGGTCGAAGCCTGGGTGGACTGGATCCTCGGCGACCGGAGGGACGAGATATGGTCCATATCACCCTTCCACCACCTCCGGTCGGGCATGCCGCCGACCATAGCCTTCCACGGCAGGGAGGACCGCACGGTCGCTCCATACATCCATGAACTCTTCCAGCAGCGGATGGCGGAGCTGGGTAATCCGTATGAACTCGTCTGGTACGAGGGACGGGGGCACGGTCTGGGCGAGGGAGACGGGGAGTACGGCGATTACTTCGATGAGGAGATACTGGAGCGAACCGATGCTTTCCTGGCGGAAGCAGGATTTCTGCAGTAACGCACAATGAGGATGCAGTGCCGTCCTTGCCGGGTGTGAAGCCGAAGCTGTGCTTTGCCCGAGTCTCCCGGAAATCTGCCTCGACACCGCTCCCCGGCAATGTATAATGCGGGCCAACGCTCGAGGGGGACGGGTTGATGTCTGCCACGGTCAAGTGCCGGCAGTGCGGCAAGGCGCTCGAGATCCGGGACGAATGGGTCGGGCGACAGGTCAGGTGCCCGGACTGCGGGGCGGTGTTCCTGGTGCCGGAGCAACCCGAGCTGGACCATCGGGGCGAGCAGCAGCGGCAGGCTCCGGGGCTCGCGGCCTGGCTGCTGGCCGTCGTGACAGCGCTCCTGGTGCTGGGTCTGGGCGTCGCCGGCACCTGGATGGTGGGGAGGGCGGTATTCCTGAAGGAGCGCCCCACACACTACTGCTATGTGTGCGGGAAGCCGGCAACGAGGACGATGCAGGCCCGATACGCGGCGGAGGGAGCACGGTCCCTGCACCCCATGATGGCGCCGGCCGGCACGACCACCTACACGTTCCACCTCTGCGACGAGCATAGCCCGCCGGCGACCATCAGCCACGGCTCGACCGAACGGTCGGGTAATCCTCCCTCCGAGGTCGCCGTGACCGTGATCGCGGGCGTGTTGATCGTAGCGGGCATCCTGGCGGGCTGTTTCGTAGTGGGGTCCGCCCACCTCCTGATCACCGGACAGTGGCGCCAGAAGGGGTTCCTGGACGCGTTGATGGTAATCGTGCACGCGGGCGAGAGGGTGAACGCCTGGTGGCAGCGCGTCAAGACGAGGCGGCGATAGCCACCCTCGCGGGCCTTCTGCCGCGTCAGCGTGTCTTTGAGCTTGCGTGCCGAGATCCGGAAAATCACGGGTCCAGGCGACCATCCACGGCGCCCGGAGACTGCCGCCAGCGCTATTGTCGGTCCTCGTTCGCTTGACGAATCAGCCCGCTGAGCCTATAATGCAACGTAACGATCGCGGGGTGGAGCAGTCAGGAAGCTCGTCAGGCTCATAACCTGAAGGTCGCGGGTTCGAATCCCGCCCCCGCTACCAGACATACGGAGGGCGGGCAGGCGCAGATGCCCGTCCTCTTCAATGTACAGTCAGGATCTCGGTCCGTGGCGAAACCCTACCATGTGTACGTTCTCTGGAGTGCCACCGCCCGTCGCTTCTACATCGGCGTGACGGAGGACGTGGCCACCCGGGTTCAGCAACATAATGATGGCGTGTCACGCTGGACCAAAGGCAAAGGGCCGTGGGAAGTCGTGTGGGCACGTGAGTTCAGTGGGCTTGGCCCAGCGCGCAAGTTCGAAAACCTTCTGAAACGGCAGAAGGGCGGCGCCGGTTTCTACCGGATGACCGGCCTGTGCCGAGAGGACTTGCCGGGAAGCTCGTGAGGCTCCTAATCCCGCGCCTGCGGGATCGCGGGTTCGAATCCCGCCCCAGCTACCAGACATACGGAGGGCGGGCGCAGGTGCCCGTCCTCTTCTATGTACAGAGCGGGCAAGTTCGAAAACCTTCTGAAACGGCAGAAGGGCCGGGCCGGTTTCTACCGGATGACCGGCCTGTGCCGAGAAGACTTGCCGGGAAGCTCGTGAGGCTCCTAATCCCGCGCCTGCGGGATCGCGCGCCGAACCCCGCCCCCGCTACCACGCTATGATCAGGGCAGGTCCCGGTGGCCTGCCCTTTTTGTCTGTACGGGGCCCGTTCGGATGTCCCGCCGTCACATTCTGTGTGTGTGCGCTCTCTGGAGCAGGCGCGCTCGGCGATTCTGCACTGGCGTCACTGAGGACGTCGATAGACGCCTGAGGCAGCATAACTACGGCGCGTGACGATGGACGCGGGGAAAGGGCTGACCGAACGGCGGCAGATGGCGCTATGAGTCCGGGCACGGCTCCCAGAGGTGGACGTAGAAGCTGTCTCGCCAGCCGTGGTCCATGATGCCCAGCCGGCCCGGGGCCAGCTCGATGACCTTCGCCCCGTCGTGGTGCTCGAAGCGGTGGTCAATCTCATAGCGATACCACGCCGTCCCCGCGTCGTCGGCCTGCTTGTAGATGAAAAGCCGCGAGCGGTTCCTGTAAGGCTTCGAGGGGTCGTGTTCGCCGCAGATGACCTCCATGCGCCCGTCGCCGTCCAGGTCGGCGGCCCCGACCGAGTGGGGACAGCGCACTTTGTCGATGACGTGGGCCTTCCACGGGCCGTCGGTCGGGTCCTGGGGGTTCTCGAACCACGCGAGCCGTGAGAAGGCGGTCCAGCCGTCCTCCTTCTCCAGCACCTCCTCGCCGAGCACAACGTCGGGGCGTCCGTCGCCGTTGACGTCGAACACGCGGACGCGGGCGACGTCGAAGCCTTCCGCGATGGGGTAGGGCGTGAAGCTGCCGTCCCCCTTGTTGCGCAGCCACCAGGGGCCGGCGACCAGGTCCAGCCGGCCGTCGCCGTCCACGTAGCAGGCCACGAACTCCTCGCCGTAGTTGATATCGGCCAGCCGCCGCATGGGCCAGGGGCCGGCGGCGGGGTCGTCCGGGACCTCGAAAATGTCCGGCGGGTTGCCGCGGCCCGCGTTGTGGTAACCGATGACGAGGGCGAGCCGGCCATTTGGCAGTACGGGCGCGACCAGGCTGCCGTGGGGCCAGTCGGCTGTGCCCGTGCCGACGGGGTGCTCCTCCCACTCGCCGTTGAGCGGGTCGACGGGCTTGAGCCAGACCAGCTCGCTGCAGAGCCCTTCGTACCACTCGCCCTCCTCCGCGGCGCGTTTGGTGGCGATCATCTCCTCCCGACCGTCGCCGTCGATGTCGTAAGCGGTGTGCACCTGGAAGATGCCGGGGATGTCGCGGCGCTCCCAGCCGGGGTTGCGATACCACCAGCCGCCGCAGGCGATGTCGCTGCGCCCGTCGCCGTCAACGTCCACGGCCAGGATGTCCGTGGCCGTGTAGGGCTTGTCGCGGTCGATGAGGTGGTGACGGAAGCGAGTGAGCGGCGAGGGTTCGGAGCGGCGCTTGTAGAGGTGAGGCTTTGTGTGGTGCCATTCCTTGCCGGCGATCTCCCACTCCCCGTCGCCGTCCACGTCGCCGAACGCGCAGCTGCCCAGATCGCCGGTCGGGGCGTCGCCGTCGAGAATCAGGTAGTCCCAGTAATCATCCGGCATGTCACCGAACATGTGCGTTCTCCCGAGGAAGCGAGTTTCTTCACCACGAAGGTCACGAAGTTTACCCGCCTCCGGCGGGACCACGAAGGACGGCGAAAGAGTCAGTATAGGGTTCCGGAGGAACCGCTCAACCGGGAGCGTTGGAAGTCTATGGCCACCGCGGCCAAAGCCACAATAGCGCACAGCGTCTTGGCGAAGCGCTTACTCCTCGTCGGGAACGTAGAACTTCTTCGTCTCCGAATCGAACGCTATGCGTTCCTTGTTCTTCTCGAACCATTCGGGCAACTGGTCGAAGGGGACGCTCTGGTCCATGTGCCGCAGGATCGCTCCCCAAACCCCTGCGCGCGCATACATATTGTCCTCCCGTTGAATGCGGTCGATGAGATAGCCGAGCGCGTCCTTGTGCCCGTAGTCGAGGGCCACCTGCGCCATGCGGCGTTTCTCCCAGTCCTGTGCGTACTGGGACGCCTTCCACGCCTTCTCCACGGTCTCGGCCAGTTCGATGTCGGGGAGCTTCCGGATGGCCTCGTAGGTTGACTTACGGTTCTGACCATGGATCAGGTAGTCCTTCAATACGTCGTAGGTTGTCGGGTCCCGAAGCGACGCGACGGCCTGAATCCATTCCTCGGGCAGGTCAGACCGGAACCCCCGGAGCCCCTGGACCAGCGTCTGTTTTGCCTCGTCAACCCACCCACGTCGCACCACGGCAGTGACCAGGTCGGGATACACGGGCAGCCAGCGCAGCGCCAGCTCCTTGTGCTCTTTACCTATGAGTCGCAAGGCCGCGCCCGTGATGTACATCGCACTGATATCCCCGGGTTGTCCAGTCTCGAGAAGCGTCTCCAGATGCTCCGGCCCGACCCGAGCCAGCATGCCGACCTGCGGGTCCGATTGCGACCATACCGTTTGTCGATCAGACACCTGCAGGATCCGCCTCACGTAGTCCCGCACCTGCTGCTCGGTGGGGTCTTCGGCCAATTTGATATTGCGGAGCGCTTCGAGATCCGGTCCTTCACGCTCATGCGGACGGAAGCCCGAAAGCCAGGAGTCCATCCCGGGGGAGTCCTGGGGCTCGGGTTCCTCAGCTTGCTCCGCTGACAGCTTCTCCTCGAGCTTCTCGACCCGCTCTGTCAGGTCCGCGACGTCCTGGCGCAGGGCTCGGAGTTCCTCAAGGATCGCCTGCTGCGTCCGGGGTGGGTCGGGCTCGGTCGCCTCCCGTTCGGCTTCGTGCGTGGCCGGTGCCGCGAAAGTGCCAACGGACGCAGAAAACGACAGAAACGCCGTCACAAGCAAGACCTGCACGCACCTTTTCATAGCCCGTCCCTCCCTTCGAGGTGCCCGTATCCCGGTGCGTGTAATAGCGGCCGCCCGGCGTTCTGTCAAGTTGCTTCGGCCGGGTGGATTGTTACGTCAATCCCCTCAACTTCGGCTATGTATTGTTTGAGGCGCGCGCCGAGGCGGGCGCGCACGTCGGCGTAATCCGGGTCGCGCACCAGGTTATTGCGTTCGTGCGGGTCGGCCTCCAGGTCGTAGAGGAAGTCTTCGACGTAGGTCTCGCTGTCGGGGTCCCGTCCGCCTTGCTTGTCCGGGGCGCGCACGGAGTATTTCCACCTGTGGGTGCGGAGGGCGCGGCCGACGTGGCTCTCGCTTATCTGGATGAAGACCTCGTCGGGCCAATCCTCGGGCTCGCCGCTGGTGACTTCCTGCAAGGGCCGTCCCCGCATGTACTCCGGCACGTCGAGTCCCGCGGCAGCCAGCAGCGTCGGCGGCAGGTCGATGAGGCTGGCCAGTTCGTCCACCACCTGTCCCCCCTCGAAGCCGGGTCCGTAAAGAATCATGGGGACCCGGACGCAGCCCTCGTGGCAGGCACGCTTGTACTCGGAGTTGCGGGTGCGGAAGTGGGAGCCGTGGTCGCTGGTGACGACGATGAGCGTGTTGTCGGCGATGCCCATCTCGTCGAGCTGGTCGCGAATGCGGCCGAAGTTGTGGTCCAGGCTGTTGATGCAGCCGAGGTAATCGGGGTAGTTCTCCCGCCAGTCGCCCTCTGTGTCCACCAGGTCGCCGGGGACTTCGAAGTCCGCGAAGCGTTCCTTCGAGCCCTCGGGTCCTTCGTAGCGGTTGTGGTCGTTCTGGTGATGGGGCTCGATGTAGGAGAGGAACAGGAAAAACGGTTTGTCCAGGTCCCGGGTTCGCAGGTAGTCGAGGGCAAAGTCCGTGCAGCAGTCCACGCGGTAGCCCTCGAACTCGACCTTCTCCATGTCCGCGTTGAACATGTGGCCGTCGTAGCCGTGGCTGGTGAACTCGAGCACGTCGGAGGCCAGCCAGTAGTCCTTGTAGCCGCCGCGCCATTCGAGGGGTACGGGTTTGGTGCGGAAGTTCTGCTGCTCGCCGGTAGAGGCCAGGTGCCACTTGCCGATGTATCCGACCTCGTAGCCGGCTTCGCTGAGCCAGTGGGCCACGGTCTTCTGGTCCTGGGGCAGGGCGATGTTGTTGCGGAAGCAGCCGGTCTCGGTGGCGTACTTGCCGGTTTGCAGGCAGGAACGCGCCGGCCCGCAGACAGGCTGACAGGTGAAGGCGTTCTCGAACTTGACGCCCTCGTCGGCCAGGCGGTCGAAGTTGGGTGTGACGTCCAGCGGCTGGCCATAGGCGCCGACGGTGTCCCACCGCTGCTGGTCGGAGAAGAAGAAAATGATGTTGGGCTGCTGGTTCGCGGACATCGGATGCTCCTGTGCCGGAGATGCTTGACGGAAAGGGGAGGGCGGCAAGTCGCATTGCGTGCGGTCCCGCCGCCGCTGGAAGTGTTGTCCATTTTGGCATAGTATAATAGCCATGCTATCGGGTTGCACGCGGGGCACTGGTACGCCTGCGCCGCGGACCTCAGACGACGTGGGGAGAACTCGAATGCGACAGAGTGTTCTGCGGGAGATTCGGGACCGCTTAGACGAGGCATACGGCGAGCGCCTGCGAGGCGTGATGCTGTACGGCTCCGAGGCGCGAGACAGGGCGACAGCCGAAAGCGACGTGGACCTGCTTGTTCTGTTGAAAGGGCCTGTGCGTTAAGCCCGCGATGTTGAGACAGGCTTGGCGGCCGTGCAGCCTCTCGCACGGGAGCTGGGCCGCCGGATCAGCGTGAAACCGGTGGATGCGCATGAATACGAGTCGGAGTACTGTCCGCTCTACGAGGCGGTCCACCGGGAGGGCATCGCGCTGTGAAGGAGTTCGCACAAGCAGAATGGAAAGCGGTGGGGGGAACGCTGCCGGGCGGCCGAAAGCGTCCTATCGGATGAATGTGGCAGAGCTGAGCGAAGCCCGCCGGATGGTGGCCGGCAGGTGTCACGTCCGGGCGTTACCTCTTGTCTTTACCTACATCTTGGCACGTGTCCTGCTGCGGCAGTTTGGCCGCTCAGCTGTCATAAGCGGATGTCTGCCATACGGATAAAGCTTCGGTAGTCTGGTCCCCGGTGATGAGTCTGGCAACGGTGAATTGCCCCCACCGCCGTGCCGAGCGGCACGCGGTCACTTCCACGAACCCGGGGGCAGCGGACGAACCTACGCGATTCGTAGCACAACCAGGGGCGAGACCGGGTGAGCATGGCTCACCCGGCGGTCGGATGCGCACTCCAAAACGCCGTTCGCGCGCCGAGAGCCGGTTCTGGAGTGCGGCAGCCATGCTGCCGCTTTGTCATCGACGGAGCCATGCTCCGCCCAACAGACCCTGCCGACCCGGCAATTGCAGGGGCGAAATCCATAGCTGCGCTTACGGCATGGTCACTGAGATGTGGGTAAAGACAAGGGCGTCAGCCCGGGTGAGGAGGGATAGAAGAAAAGAGAGCCCCGGCAAGGGGCGGCACCTCAGGCTTGCGCTCCGAGGTTATCCGGTCCGGCGCACATCGGTCTTTGCCATGCCGCGGTGCCGCCCGCCATTCGACGGGCTCTTTTTGCTCCTATCGTCTGTTTCCCCCAGGCTTACGCCGTGGGGCTACAACGTGTCGCCCCCTTGCGGGGGCTATTCACGGTCGTGGCCTTTGCGGGGCCGTGTGACTGCACGCGGTGCCACACGCCGGCCAGAGGAGGTTTCTGACGCCGGCCCCTATGTCCTCAGCCGAACCCCCGGCGGTCCGTGTCGTGGGGGACGACGCTGGCGGTCTCCAGGTAGAACGTCAGCAGGCGGTCCTTCAGCTCGCTGAGAACGTCGGCGTAGTCCGGGTCTTGGACGACGTTCATCAGTTCCTCCGGGTCCTCTCGCAGGTCGTACAGCTCGTCCTTCTCGTAGAGGCGGCGGACGTACTTGTGCGTCTGCGTGCGGCACATGACGGCCTTCGTGTGCTCGGGACCTTCTTCCCGTTGCCACTTCAGGCGCGGCCAGTAGAGCCCGTGGGGGTCCTGGTTGCTCTCCAGCTCCATGCAGTGCGTTTCCCCTTTCAGGCGGCCGCCTTCGCAGAACACCGCATCGCGGTGCCGGTCGTTCTCACCTTCCATGAGCGGCACGAGGCTGCGGCCGAAGTGAGTGTGGCCGGGCTCAATGCCGGTCAGGTGTTCGACCGTCGCGGGAAAGTCCACAAGCTCCACCAGCGCGTCGCGCACGCCGGGGCGCACGTCCACAGATGATGGCGGCTTGATGACGAACGGAACGCGGGAGAGGCAGTCCTCGAAGGTGTTCTGCGTCTTCTCGACCAGCCCGTAGTCGCCGGTGAAGTCGCCGTGGTCGGCGAAGAAAAACACGGCGGTGTCGTCGTAGATGCCGGCTTCCTTGAGCGCGTCCACCACCATGCCGAACTGGTGGTCCACCCGGGCGCACATGCCGTAATAGGTGGCCCGAAGCTCCCGCCAGCGTTCCTCCGAGAAGCCCCCCAGGCCCTGCTCCTGCCAGATGCCCTTCAGTATGCCGGGCTTGTCGTCCCAGTTTTCGGGGGTAGGGACGCGGTCCGGCACCGCCTCGCGGTCGATCATCGAGTACCATGGCTCCTCCACCCCGTAGGGCGGATGAGGGTAGGTGAGCGGGAGGAAGATGCAGAGCGGGTCGTCCGTGGGCGGGTCCCGTATCAGGTCAACGGCTCCCTGCACGTTGGCCCAGTCGCCGTCGTAGTAGATGCCGTCCTCGCCGGTCGGCAGTTCGCCCACGTAGAAGGAGAAGAAGGACTCGTCGCCCGGCTGGCCGCGCCACTCCGCCGACTCATCGATCCTCCACATGGCATCCGGCTTTCGCTCGGGGCGGTAGTAAACGTCGCAGTAGTCGTCCGGCCCGTTCTGCCCCGGCACGAGGTCGTTCTTGCCGCCCCACCAGACGAAGTAGCCGTTCTCCTTGAGCGTCTTGAGGAGGACGGGCTCGTCCGGACGCAGCATATGGAACATGGTGCGGTGCCCCCGCACGTGTGGATACCAGCCCGTCATGAACGAGCAGCGGCTGGGCGTGCAGACGGGGTTCTGGCAGAAGGAGCGGCTGAAGGAGACGCCGTCCGTCTCCACCACGCGATCGAGGTTGGGGGTTACGGCGGCGGGATGGCCCAGATGGCCCAGCGCCTCCCCCCGCCACTGATCGGGATTGAAGATGACGATGTGCGGTCGTTTGCTCACCTGTCGGTGGCTCCTCTCTGTTCTTACGCGAGGTGTACGCGGGCCCTTCGGACGCCAACTCCGCTTACGCTGAACACGGCGTAGCGCGACCCCTCGATGGTGCGCGTCTCGAACGGGACCGACTCTTCGTCCACGGTGACCTCCTCCGCATCGGCGCCGTCCGGCAGCAGGACCTCGACGCCCAGTGTCTCGCCGCTGCCGGTTACGCGCAGGTCGATGACGCCGTCCTTCTCATCGTGACGGTAGCGATAACGCACGTAGCCGTCCGAGGCTTCGTACTTGGCGCAGGTCGTGGCGCGGCTCACGCCCGCCGCCGGCCAGCGGGGCGCCACCAGCGCCTTGTCGAAGGCGACGCCGGTGTCCTTGATGCCGGCCAGTCCTTCCACGAGGGCGTACATGACCGCCGCCGCACCCCAGCAGTCGGGGATGCCGAACGACGAGATGCCGGGCCGGAAGTAGACCTCGGCGTCACAGAGAGAGATGCCGAGCACGTACCAGTAGCCGCCGTTGCCCGCGGCGCGAAGGCTGAGGTGGTCGATCTCCTTGTCCGGGTGGGGATTGTCCCAGCCCCATGCCGTCAGACCGAGCCGTCCGCAGGTCTCGTTGCTTCCCTCCCACACCACGCGGGCCGTGGCCTTCTTGGAGCGCCGGGCCTTGGAGGGGCTTCCGGGGAACCACCACGACTCCACCTGCCGCCCGCGGTAGGCGTGGGCCGTGGCCGTCGTGCCGTCGGTATATTCCGCAACCACCGTGCCGGTTAGCTCGCGGCCTGGAACGCCGGAGAGTGCGTGCAGGAAGTAGATGGACCGCGCTTTGGCGCCGACCGGAATCTTCATCTGCTCCGCATAGCCAGCCCGGTCGGAGATGCCGAGCATTACTTTGTCGCCGTCCTGCTCGGGTTCGGGGATGCGGAAAGGTATGCCTTTGAATTCGTGCCGACCGGTCGGCACGCCGCTCATGTCAACCGCGACGTCGCAGTTGTAGTCGAGGTTCCATTCGTCCATCGGCACGCCGGGCGCGCCGTTGCCCTTCAGGTCCACGTTCGCCACGTGGCTCAGGTCCAGCGTGCGGAAGTTGCGCTCGGGCGGGTCGGCGAGGCGGCCCTTGTAGGAGCAGTGCAGGTAGTTGTTGTCCTTGCCGGCCAGCTCCAGCACGCGCTCGAGGATGTCGGCCGCATAGTCCTCGTAACCGTGCTCGAACGCGCCATGCGCCAGCTCCCCGGCCACGATGGGCGTCACGCCGCCGTTCATGTACTCCCACACGTCGTCGTGCCGACGGAAGCCCTGCGGGAAGGGCGGGTAGATGGCATACCACTCGCCGGGGGAGGTCTCCGGCATCTCCTCGCGGATGCGCTGGTAGGTGTTGATGATGGCCACGCACTGCTCGTGGGTCAGGTCGCGGTTCAGGGAGTAGGCGTTGGAGAGGCTGACCTGCTTCGACTGGTCCACGCCGAGGTCGCGGTCCACGTCGGGGTCCTCGGGCACGTGGTGCGTGTAGAACTCGCCGTTCCACGACAACTCGTCCAGCCGCTGCTTTATCTGGTCGCCCAGTCGGGCGTATTTCTTCGCCTCCTTGGTGCGCCCGGCGTGCTCAAGCATCTCGGACAGGTAGCGGCAGCCGACGGCGAAGCCGGTGTTGTCGCCGAACATGACGCCGAACCGGCTCTTCTCCTTGTCCACCACCATGGTGTGGCCGCTGATGGCCTCATCCTCAGTGGGCTGAAAGTCCCACGTGTCGATGGTGAACCCGCGCTTGAGCAGCCTGTACTTCTTCGACCAGCGGTAGGGATCGCTGGTGCTGTAGTCGAAGGCCGCCATGGCCGAGTCGAGCAGTCCCTCCATCCAGGCGTCGTCGCCGGTGGCCTTCCAGGTGTAGTAGATACCCTCGACGTAAAGGTACTCGACGTCGTTCTCCACGGGGATGCGCTGGAATTCCCTGGTGCGGTTGTCGGTCGGCTTGATGAAGCCGCCGTAGCGGAAGATATACTCGCGGTGGGTGAGGGTGCGGCTGCTGCGCCCGCGGTAGAGGTCGAAGATCATGCCGTCCTCGCGCTGGCTGTCCGCATACAGCTCGATGCCGGTCTTCAGTTGGTCCTCGAAGTACTTCATCCCCTTGAGCGAGTGGACGTGGTCGCGGAGCCAGCCCACGAAGAATTTGTAAATGCGGTCGTTGAAGGTCGTCGCGCGGATCTGGGTGCGCGCCATGGTGTGGTGCAGCACGGTAAGCAGCTTGCGGAACCGGCCGCCCTGATCGTCTATCTCCGTGGCGCAGTCCACGCGGAACCGGACCGCGTCGACAACGTTGCCGTCGCCATCCTCGAGTTCGGCCGTATGCCAGCCGAGCGCACCCCCGACGGCCACCCGCGCGGCACCCCGGAAGCGACGCCTGACGTACTCCCGGCCCATGCCGTCCCGGACCGAGAGAGTGCCCTGGCCTTCGCCCGCAATCCTGACCTCTTCCAGCGGCGTGCAGACGCTGCTGCCGTCCTTCGTCTCGACCGTTAGCATGGCGGCCTCTCCTGCTGCTGATGTTGCCCGGAGGTTGCCCCACCGGGTGGGACTGCGTAACATAGTTCGGCCCCGCCGGAGTGTCAAGACGCGCCGGGACCGCGGAGAGCGGCGGGAGCGATGGAACGACTTGAACCGCAGAGGCCGCAGAGAACGCAGAGGCAGGCAACGGCCAGGATGCAGGATGGAACGACAGCGGCACGACGGACCCCACATTTGCCTGTGTGAGTCAGTGAGGAGCCAACTCGCGTGCAGAAGCCTGCGGACATCGACGCTAAGTGCATTCTGGAAGAGGACTTCCGTGACTACGACGGGCTGGTGCGGTCGGAAACCGTCTCGGCGCCCTTGCGGGCCGGGGAGACCGGCGTCGTCGTGCACCGCGTAACGTTCCAGCGGAACCCGCGCCGCCGCATCACGGCGCTCGTGCTGGCCCTGCGGGGCAAGCGCTACATCAAGTCCCTCTGGGGCATGGAGCCGGAGGAGATGGGGTTTGACCGGCGGATTACACTTCAGCTCAACGACCGGCGGCTGTCATTCGACGTGGCGGCCCGACAGGGCGATGGTGAGAGAACGGCAACGCGCTCGCCGTCCGAATGGACATGGGTCCGGCTGGATCTTGGGGACGCCGCGTTCGCCGCCGGAGACGTGATGACGCTGACGTTCGGGTTCGACGAGCGGATTCCCGTCCCCGTGGTGGCCATCGAGTACCTGGTTCCCCTGTTCTTCGAGGACGACCGCGGGGACTGGTACATCGAGGAGCCGATGAGTATTGACGTCGTGGGCACGGACGCCGTCAAGTTCTGCGCGGACGTGCCCAGCATCGTGCAGGGCGAGCGCGTGCGGCTGCGTGTCTCGGCGCTGGACCGCATCGGCAATCTCTCCGCCGACTTCGACGACGTGCTTCTCTGCCGACTCGGCGAGCAGGAGGTGCGCATCGAGATGCGGGACGGGCGGGCCGAGACCGACACGTTCCGCGCGCCCGCCGAGGGTATGCACTGCATCACGGTCGAGGCGGTCGAGTCCGGCCTGACGGGGCGGTCCAACTACTTCCTGGCCGACCCGGAAGGACGCCTGCCGAAACTGGTCTGGGGCGACATCCACGGGCACTCGATCTCCTCCGACGGCATCGGCAAGCTGGACGAGCACTACGCCTACTCCCGCGACGTGCGCTTCATGGACGTGGCCTCCGTGACCGACCACGACAACCAGATCATCGCCAACGGGGCCTGGCCGGCGATCCAGCGCGCCGCGCGGGAGTGGAGCGAGCCGGGCCGGTTCGTCGCGCTGCCCGCCTACGAGTGGGCCCAGCCCTACGAGGCCGAGCGCAACTACGGGCATAAGAACTTCTACTTCCGCACCTGCGCGTGCAACCCGCTGCTGTCCGGCGACGCGACCGACGGCACCGACGCGGAGACGCCGGAGAAGCTCTACCCCAAGCTGGACCCGGAGGACTGCGTCATCATCTCGCACCACCCGGCCTACGAGAGCTGGATGTGGACCGACTGGGACCACTTCCGCGCCGACCGGGAGGAGGTCATCGAGGTCTATTCCCGCCACGGCGCCTCCGACGAGCCGGAGACCATCAAGCCGCTGCCGGACTTCAGCGAGGAACGCTTCATCTTTAAAAACATGCGGGAGCGTCCGGAACTGCGGCTCGGATTCGTCGGCGGCTCGGACGTGCATGCCGGGCTCATCGCGCAGGATTTCCATCCCGACCGCGCCGCGCCGGAGGACAAGACGTGGTTCAAGCCGTGGCGCGGCGGCCTGACCGCGCTCTGGCTGGAGGAGCTGACGCTGGACGCCGTGCTGGACGCGCTCCGGCGG
>JAWODG010000196.1:0-7735 GCA_046483385.1 Candidatus Brocadiia bacterium
CGTCTGCTTGAGAAGCGACCACGCCTCGTCTATGGCGCACACCTTCCTGGACTTGTCCTTCTTCATCCTTGAATACACAAACTCCATTACGAGGTACATCATCAGGGGCTGGACATGCTTCGGCATTTTCTGGATGTCAAAACAGATGAAGTCGTTGTCCAGGTCTAAACTGGTCTGCTTGTTCATGAAAGAAAATACTCCGGTGACGTACTTCTCCAGCCTGCTGATTAAAGTATTGTAAGTCACATATTCTCTTTTACTGCAGGACTTCGACATGTCCTTTAAAGTATTGTACAGGTCTCCGATTGTAGGAGGCTTCCTGCTCCAGGAGTAAGAGTCGCCCATCATTATCCCCCTGTCCTCGTAGGCGGTGGTTATCGCCTTGTCCAGTACCGAGAGCTGGGGCTCCGTAAGTCCTCCAAACATTATCTTAAAGGCGGTCGGCAGGGAAAGCCTCTTGTTTTCAAGGGACTCGCCCATCAGATCCATCACGTTTATTATCGAATTGGAGTCCTTTGAGATTTCAATGACATGTCCGCCGACGGCCTCTGTCAGCTTCCTGTACTCGCCGTGCGGGTCAAGGACGAAAACTTTCGTGCCAGCCATGAAGAGCCTCAGGAGGTTCAGCTTGACCATGTATGACTTTCCGGCTCCGGAAGTCGCAAGGACGCCCTGTTTTGCGATGGTGCGCACGCTGTAAACCAGCCGCTCCCACGGCTGCAGCTTCCGCATGATACCCCGCGTCCCGCGCTCGATGGGGTCGTTCAGGACCGGACAGGTCACCCGCCGCAGAATGGAATCGCAGTAGTTCAGGCACTCGTTGCGGGGAAGGGCCGGTCCGTGCTTCCTCAACAGCGCCGGCGCGGCTTCCTCGACCAGCAGGCGACGGCCTATCTCCATCAGGTCCGCCTCGTCGCGAAGCTCATCGAAGTACGTCATGCCGCGCAGGTGGCCCAGACACGCAAGCACGGCGTGCAGGCCGTTGTGCGCCATCATTTTGACGTCCTCCGCCGCGCTGAACTCTGCCGGCGGCAGCGGGCGGACGGCGGTCGGCACGGCGGGGAACCCGGCGAGAGCGTGCTCCTCGACGGGGATGCCGTAGAACGGCTCAGCGACGACCGCCCAGTCCAACCCCGGCGCCACGCGCTCGACCGGTGGTTGCGGACCCTCGACTATCTTGCACATGCGTCCCATCACCGTATCGCCGACAAGGAGTAAATCGCCGGGTTCCTCGGAAGCCGCCTCCTTCACCGCGTCGCGCAGGCCCCGGGCAATCTCCACGCCGTTTTCCGAGCAGAGCACGCGCAGGGGCCGGTCGGGGTCCCGCCCCACCAGGGCGGCCGCGAAGGTGGGGGCCAGCTTCGGCAGATTGGACTGCCCCACCGCGGTGAAAACAAGATCGGCCTCCGCCAGCACCGCCTGCAGAGGTGCCTCATCCTCGCCCAGACAAAGCCCGTCCACGCCCCCGACCTCCACGCTCCGCATGGACAGCCCCGTCTGGTTGCAGGTGTAGTGGCCGGCCCGGGCGAGGCGCTCCAAGAGCGGTGCCTTCGCTTCGATGTCCACATACGTGATGCGGCATTCAGGTGAGAGTTCCGGGCCGAGGAAGCCGAGCCCGAGAGCGCCCGCCCCGAAGACGGCGCAGTTGAGAGGTCTGTCAGACATCGGACTCCACCGGGTTGGCGAGCGTGCCGATTCGTTCCACTGAGCATTCCACAACGTCGCCGTCGCGCAGGAAGCGCGGCGGGGTGCGGACGAAGCCAACTCCCGGCGGCGTGCCGGTGGCCACCACGTCACCCGGCTCCAGCGTCAGGACGCGACTCAGGTATTCGATGACCTCGGCCACGCCGAAGATCATCTGGTCCGTCGAGGACGACTGCATCAGCTCGCCGCTGACGCGGCACTCTATGCGGAGGTCTTCCGGATCGCCCACCTCGTCCGGGGTGACCAGCCACGGTCCCAGGGGACAGAAGGTGTCGAAGGACTTGGCCAGCGTCCACTGGCTGCCGCCCTTCTCCATCTGATAGTCGCGCGCCGAGACGTCGTTCAGCACCGTGTAGCCGCCCACGTAGTCCATTGCCCGTGGGGCCGTCACCTGCCGGGCCGTGCGCCCGATGACGAAGGCCAGCTCGACCTCGTAATCGATTCTGTTCGACGCCTCGGGGATACGGATCGGCTCGCCGGTTCCGATGACGCTGCTGGACGCCTTGGAGAAGACCACCGGCTCCTCGGGCACATCGGCGCCGCTCTCGGCGGCGTGGTCCCTGTAGTTCAGCCCGAGACAGAGCACCTTGCCCGGCCGGGGCACGGGCGCCATCAGCCCGACGTTCTCGAGCGGCCTCCCGCACCGCTGCAGCAGGTCTTCCTCTTCGCGGGCGCGTTCATCCAGTTCCCGCAAAGTGTCCATGGCTTCCGGGGCGCTAAGGAGCCCTTCCAACGGCGGCCCCAGCCGCCCCCCGGTGGCCGCCCCCAGCTCCAGAACTGTCTCGCCCAGAACCAGCCCGCAGTCCACGTGGCCGCCGACCGAGAATGTAGCTAACTTCATGTGCGGCCCTCCGGGGTTTACTGCTGCTTGCCGACCGACGGCTCGGGTATTTCGTCCAGCAGCATGCGGACGATTTGCACGCTGTCGATGCCTTCGGCCTGTGCCTGGAAGTTGCACGCGATGCGATGGCGCAGCACCGGCACGGCCACGTCTCTGACGTCCTGAGTGGCCACGTTGACGCGGCCGTCCATGGCCGCCATGGCCTTCGCGCCCAGCAGCAGGTGCTGCCCCGCCCTTGGCCCGACGCCCCAGTCCACAAAGTTGCGGATAAACTCCGGCGCCGTCTCCGAAGTAGGACGGGAAGCTCTGATGATGTCCGCCGTGTAACCGATCACATAGGGCGAAGTCACGATGTCCTCAACCAGCCTCTGCATCTCGAGGATCTGCTGGCCGTCGATGACGCTGTCCAACCGCTCGCGCGCCCCGCGAGTCGTCTCGGCCAGTATCCTCTCCTCGATGTCCTCCTCCGGGTAGTCGATGTGTATGTTGAACATAAAGCGGTCGAGCTGCGCCTCCGGCAGCGGATAGGTGCCTTCCTGCTCGATGGGGTTCTGGGTGGCGATGACGAAGAACGGCGTCGGCAGGTCGTAGGTGGTCTGCCCCACGGTCACCTCCCGCTCCTGCATCGCCTGCAGAAGGGCGGCCTGCGTCTTGGGGGGCGTGCGGTTTATCTCGTCGCCCAGCACGATGTGGGCAAAGATGGGCCCCGGCACGAAACGGAACTCCCGCTGGCCCGTGCTCTCGTCCAGCACGTTGGTGCCGGTGATGTCGCTGGGCATAAGGTCGGGGGTGAACTGGATGCGGCGGAACGTCAGGGAGGTCACCTCCGCCAGGCAGGAAACCATCATGGTCTTGGCCAGCCCCGGCACGCCGACCATCAGGCAGTGGCCGCGCGCGGCGATGACCGCCAGAAGCTGCCGCAGCACGTCCTGCTGGCCGTAGATAACCCGCCCGATCTCCTCGAGCATCCGATCGACATTGTCGCTGAACTCTTCCAGCCGACGGGCGAAGTTGCTTTCCCTGGCGGAATCCATGGCCCCTCAACGCTGCTGCAGTATCTCGTCGATGCGCACGGGCTCGCCCCGCGCCGCCGATTCCGTCACCGCGAAGACCATCGCCAGGCTGTCCAGGTTGTCCCGGCCGCTGGTCTCTGGTTCCCTGCCCTCCCCGATGGCCCGCCGGAACTCCAGCAGGCTATAGGCCTGTCCCTCGCACGGCATTCGGTGCAGCTCCACCTCGGTGTCCTCGTCGGGATGGTCGGCGGGGGTCAGGTGGACCGTCTCCCCGCGCAGTTCGATGGCGGCCCGCGCGCACTCGATGCACCAGTAGCCGTTCCACGTCGTTTCCGGACTGCGCGCCACCCACGAGCCGTGGTAGATGACCTGCACTCCGTCCTCGAACTCGAACACGGCCACCGCGCAGGGGTCGTGCTCGAACCAGCTCCAACCCGGCTTCCACGTGCGGGCATAGACCGAGACCGGTTCACGGCCGGTCAGCGCCCGCATCAGGTCGAAGTGGTGAATGCTCATGTCGCGCACCAGCGGATGCTCCATCTTCAGCCGGAACGAGCCCCGGAACCGCGGCGACTTGGCGAAGCGCACGAAGACGTTGTCGGGCGTGGAGAACTCACCGCTGTCCAGCAGGTGGCGGATGGTGCGCACCCAGGGGTGGAACCGATAATTCTGGCTGACCATCAGCGTGCAGCCGGCCGCCTCGGCGGCCTCCACCATCTCCCGCGCCGCCGCCATGCCGTCGGCCAGCGGCTTCTCGGTCAGAACGTGCAGCCCATTCTCGAACGCCGCCAGGGCCACCTCGTGATGAACGGCGGGGGGCGTCACGCAGAGGACCGCGTCCGCCTCCACGTCGGCGAAAGCCACCCGATAGTCGGCAAAGCACCGGGACCCCGCAAGGCCCATCTCGCTGCGCGCCGTCTCCAGCGCCGCCTGGTCCACGTCCACCAGCGCCGCGTGCTTGACGCCGGCCTGCTCCGCAACGACGCCCAGCCACCTGCGCCCGAACCCTCCCACGCCGACCTGAATCAACCTCATGGCCTCGCCTCTCCCCGGCAACAGACTCGCGGCAAAACAGCATGGATTGTAAAGTAACCCCGCACCGGCGACAAGCAAAGGGGCGTCGCCGACGCACCGCCGTTGCCCTTGACAGAACGGGCCGTCGTGGACTAACGTAGTGCTGTTAAACCACCTGCAAGAATAGGAAACCGGCAATGGCCGTGGCAGACCTCTACAAGCGAGCACTCGACGCGGTGGAGCGCAACAACTACGGTTACGCTGTGGAGATCCTGCGGGAAGTCCTCCGGCAGGACCCCAATTACGAGGACGCCCGCAGCATTCTGCGCGCCAGCGAGCGGCGAGTGGCCGACGCCGGCAGCAGCGTCGTCAGCATGGTGCTCCTGCCCCTGCACATGGCCGTCGCCGCCGTAAAAGCTCTGCTGGCCAAGGGACGCAAGAAACTCGAGGTCTACGAGGACTTCCTCAAGAATCACCCCCGCAGCTTCTGGGGCCTGACGGGCGCCGCCCACGCCGCCGCAGAGGCCGACCTGCCCGAAGTAGCCGTCGAGGTCTACAGGGACGCCCTGAAACAAAAGCCGGAGAGCAAGAAGGCCCTGAGGGCCATCTCCGACGTGTTGCTCCAGATGGGAAATACCCACGAGGCCCTCAACTACCTGAGCCGCCTGAGCGCCCTGAAACCGGACGACCGCGACCTGCTGCGGGAGGTGCGCAACCTGGAAGCCACCGACCACATGGCCTCCCACAAGATGGAAGAGGCCGATAGCTTCCGGGACATGATACGCGACAAGGAGCAGGCCGAGGAGTTCGAGGAGGAACGCCGAATGGCCGTCAGCATGGACGACCTCTCACGAGAGGCCGCCCAGTTGGAGGAGCAGCTCGAGGAGAACCCCAAGCAGGTCAACCGAATTCTGCGCCTGGCCCAGCTTTACCAGGACACCGGGCGGCTGGAGCAAGCCGAGGAACTCCTCAAAGAGAAGCACGAACTCCTGCCCGACAATTACGAGATACGCGAAAAGCTCGGGGACGTGAGGCTGGCCCGCTACGACAAAGCGCTGGCCGTCGCCGAGAAGGCGGTGGAGGAGAACCCCGGCGACGAAGAATTGCAGGCCAAAAGGGACAAACTGGCGGAAGCCCGCACACAGTTCGGCATCAAGGAATACCAGTGGCGCCAGAACCAGCACCCGACCGACCGGGAAATCCAGTTCCAGCTCGGCCGTTTCGAGTTCGAGGCCGGCAATTACAATGAAGCTATCGCCGCCTTTCAGGGCGTAGCCGGCGACGCCAGATACGCCGAGCGGGCCATGAGGATGCTCGGGATGTGCTTCATGCACAAGGAGCAATACGATCTGGCCATCGAGCGGTTCGATGAAGCGCTCGAACGCCATCCCGAGATGGACGAACGGGGCAAGGAGATACGCTACCTGCAAGCGCAGGCCTACGAGGCCATGGGGCAGAACGAAGAGGCTCTCAGTATATACAAGAAAATCTACAGTCAGGACATCAACTTCCGCGACGTGGACCAGAGGGTCACCGAACTCAGCGGCTGACCGCGGCCCGTCGCATTCCGACGTAACTTCCATTCACAGGTGAGGACACAATGCCCAACCGACCATCCGCACTGAAGAGACTGCGACAGGACAAGAAACGCCGGGAGCGCAACAAAGCGGTCAAACACCGGCTGCGCACCGAGGAGAACAAGTTCGAGCGCATGCTGCAACGGGGAGACGCCGAAGCCGCCGAGCAGCAGACCCGCGTGCTGACCAAGCTTTACCAGCGCGCCGCCCGCAAGAACGTCATTCACCAGAACAAGGCCGCCCGCAAGCAGAGCCAGTTCCGCAGGCGGTTGAACGAACTGAAGAACGAATGACCCGCCGCTCAGGCCACCGCCGCTGAGGGCTACACGCAGGGGCCTCAGTCTGGTTTCCCCGGCGCGCGTTTCGTGGGGACTTTCTCCACCTCGAACAACCCGCCCTGCTCCGGGCATGGGGGCGGCCGATATTGCTCGACCAGTTCGGCAAACTCCCGGGCATCCGGAAGGCAGTCCGGGTCAAGCGCCGCGGCGCCCATCCGAACCAACTTCCGCCTGCCCCGTTCTTTCGCCCCGCTCGGCGAACCGGCCACGATGAACAAGGGTCGACGCATGGCCAGCGCGTGCTGGCAGGCGTTCCACGTCCCACCGGTGTCCCGTGGCTCGAACGCCACCACTGCCTCACTCAGGGCCACAATCAGGGCGTTGCGCATCAGCGCGTGCGCATCGCGCCACCCGCTGCCGGGCGCGAACTGGCTGACCACGCACCACCGCCCGTCATGCCGGGGCTCCGGCCGGAAGCGCCGCCAGCGGAACCGTTCCAGTCCCAGCGGGGTGACGAGCACCGTCGCACCTCGGCGCAGGGCGGCGCGGTGAGCGGCCGTGTCGACTCCCCGCGCCCCTCCGCTGACGATAACCGAACCGGCCCCGGCCAATTCCTCTGCCAGCCGGCGCGCCGCCCGAAGAGCCGTCCCGGAAGGACGCCGGCTGCCCACGACGGCCACGCCGCCGCCCTGCAGCAGGTCCGGCTCCCCTCGCACGAACAGAACCGGCGGCCCCCCGGGGCCTTCAACGTTGGTGAGGCGGTCCGGATACCCCGGCCGACCGGCCACGAGAACGCGGCCGCCCGCCTGCTCGACCCTTCGGCGGACGGCCCGCCCTCTCCGAGCGGCCTCGCTGATCTCCACATCCGCCCCCGGCACCAGAGCACGGCCGGGCTCCTGACCCACGTAGTCCGCCACGGATACACCCGCGGTCCGGGCCGCGCGCAGGACCTGCTGCAAAGCGCGTGGACCCACAACCGCCATGCTCGCGAGCCCGATAAGGCAATGATCGTCTTCGCTGAACTGCTTCATACCATAGCCGCTCCCTGACGCCGCACACAACACATACTATACGCGAGAGCAGCATACGTCAAGAAGGGAAGCTGACACAAAGCAGGCCCTTCTACCGAAGCAGCATCAGTTCGCCGCCGCCCAATGCGGCTGGTTGTTTGTGGCACAGGACTGAACTCGTGCGGCCTCCGGCGTCGCATCAAGTAGCCTGCGATTGATAGAGTCGAATCAGCTCCGGGTAATCCTTCACGGGTAAGTGTTTACCGTCTCCGTTTACTATAGGGCGCGGGTTGGGGGC
>JAWODG010000209.1:0-4038 GCA_046483385.1 Candidatus Brocadiia bacterium
GACCTGATTGCGCTCCCGCTTGACCTCCTCGGGCACATCGTCCTGCCACCGCGCCGCCAGCGTGCCGGGGCGGGGCGAGTACTTGAAGATGAAGCTCTGCTGATAGCGCACTTCCTGCAGCAGTTCGAGAGTCCGCTGGAAATCGTCTTTGGTCTCCCCCGGAAAGCCCACGATGAAGTCGCCGGCCAGCATGACGCCCGGGATGAGCTGGCGCGCGCGCTGCACCATGTCCCGGTATTCGGCGGCCGTGTAGCCGCGGCGCATGCGATCCAGCACCACGTCCGAACCGCTCTGCGGGGGCACGTGGAGGTGCTCGCAGACCTTGTCCAGCTCGCCAACGGCCCGCAGGATTTCGTCCGACATGTCCCGCGGGTGACTGGTGACGAAGCGAATCCTCTCGATGCCTCCCACCTTGCTGGTCTGCTCCAGCAGGTCGGCCAGCCCGGCCGGCGGTTCCAGTCCCCGGCCGTAGCTGTTGACGTTCTGCCCGAGCAGCGTGACCTCTCGGACGCCCTCCCCTACCAGCGCTCGCACCTCCTCCACGACATCCGCCGGCTGTCGGCTGTACTCGCGACCGCGGACGAACGGCACGATGCAGTAGGCGCAGAAGTTGTCGCAGCCACGCATGACGCTCACGTACGCGCTGTGTCCCTCCTGCCTCATGCAGGCCGCGCGGTCGAACTCGACCCGCGCCGAGGCGTCGTTCTCGCGTACGTCAACGATCGGGCCGCCGCCTTCCAGCACCTCCCTCACGTAACCGGGCACACGCAGGAACGCCCGGGTGCCGCATACCACGTCCACAAAGGGGAAGCGCTCGACGATGTCTTCGGCCAGTCGCTGGGCCATGCACCCGATGACGCCCAGCACGAACTCCGGGTCGGTCTCGGCCCGACGGCGATAGGAACCGAGATGACTGAAAACTTTCTGCTCGGCGTGGTCGCGGACGCTGCAGGTGTTGTAGAGCACAACGTCTGCCGCCTCCGGCTCTTCGGCCAGACCGAAACCCGCGCGGGACAATTCCCCCCGCAGAATCTCGCTGTCCAGCCGGTTCATCTGGCAGCCGAAGGTGACTATGCAGACTCTGGGAGAAGCGTCGTTCATGGAGAATCTGAGGGCAAGAAAGTGATGACCGTCAGGCGCCGACTTCCTCCAGCGCCCGCTGGACGTGCCGCTCGACGGTTTGCCGGCCGCGTCGCACGTCGCGGCTGCTGCGCCCCTCGACGTTCAGGCGAAGTTCGGGCCGCTTACCGGGCTGGCGCAGGTTGAACCACCAGTCCTGAGTGCGCACCGTCAGCCCGTCTATCAACTCGCGCTCGGCGTTCTGGAACTCGTCTCGCACGCGGGTCAGCACGGTCTGGGCCACCTCCGCCGACGGCAGGCTGATGGACACCTCCCCGCTACGGGACAATTGGTCCAGCTCGCCGGCCAGCTCCGAGACCCGGCGCCCCTCCCGCGAGACGTGCGAGCAGAACATCAGCAGCGCGAGAAACGGCGAGGGGAAGCGGAAGAAGTCCCTGAAATAGTGCAACCCGGAGCCGTCGGCACCGTAGAGGGCGTCGTTGCGACGGAAGTGCTGCGCGAAATCCATGCGGCCGGCGGGCGCGCTGACCGGCTGTCCGCCCGACTCCTTCACCCGCGCGCGCAGCATCGCGGTTGAGCGGATATCGAAAGTGATGCAGCCGCCGGGATTGCGTCGCAGCATCTCCGTGGCGATCAGGCCCGCTGCAACGTCGTGCCGCAACAGGTTTCCCTTCTCGTCGAAGAAAACAACGCGCTCGGCGTCGAAATCGAACGCGGCGCCGAAGTCCACCTCCGCCTTGCGCACGGCGGCGCTGAGGGCGTCGCACATGGCGTCCGACGGGAACTTGCTGCCCAGCCACGGGCTGCGCCCGTCCTCCTCGAAGCTGCTGCCCACAACGCTGATGGGCAACCCGGCAAGCAGTTTGCGGACAACGCGCGCGGCAACCCCGTGGCCGGCGTCCACCAGCACACGGAGAGAGCCGACGTCCCGGACGAACTTCGTCATGTAGGCCGTGTAGTCGGCCATCGGCTCGATGGACTCCATCTCGCCCGGCAGGCGGCTGCAGCCCAGCCTCATGCGGCGCGCTATGAGGCCGACTTTGTCGAGGCCCGTGCCGAACCCGACGATACGCCCGTCGCCCCTCCAGATGCGCACGCCGTTGACCGTGTCCGCGTAGTTGCCGCCGCCGATGTACGCCGCACCCATGTAACCGTCGGTGCCCAGCAGGAACGCCAGCATATCCGGCGGCGCGGTGCCGACGGCCACGGTATCCATGCCGCCGCGGTTGACGCCTTCGCAGAACGCCCGGCTGAAGCTGCGCGAGTTTTCCCGCAGGTCGCAGGCCACGGCCAGCCGTGCACCGCCGGGGTTCTGAGCCCTGAGGAACTGGGCGGCCGCCAGGCCGATCTTGCGCACGACGTAATCGTTCAGCTCCTGCGGCACGCGGCCCAGCGTGATGGTGCGACGGAAGATGGACGAGGACACCTTCGGGTCGGTCGGGGCCGAGCCGGCCACCTCCACGTCCCGATGGGGACACAGAAGGCATTTGGGGTACTGGTTCCGCTGTCGGGTGCGGCAGATGGCGGGGGAGATGCTGTAGTTCTCTCCCGGGCACGTCCGGCTGTCCTCGTCTTCCGTGGCGCTCATCCTGTCCCTCCGGGGGGCGTCTGACACCATCCAGGATACCCGACAGGGCCGCTGAGCGTCAAACATGCCGGGTTAGTTTGCCGGGACATGGTACCCACTCCCGGAAAGGGGAAGAAGGCCACGGAAGGGAGGGGTCGCGCCCGCCCCAGGGTGGGCGGGCGCCCATCGAAGATGGGCCACATACCAGCCCGGGGTTTCTTCGATGGGGCGCTGCTGGTGGGCCGAGCCGGTTGTCGGCACTGCCCCCCGGACGGTCGGACAGGCAACCAATCCAACGTCCTCAGGAGGGCTGAACGCAGGCGGCCCAGAAACCCGGTCCGGGGGGCCGCAGAAGCACGCTTCCGGCCGCTGCTGCTTCCCTGTCCCGCCACGTGCAAGCTTTGACATCCAACCACCGGACCTCGAGTCCGTCCTCGGCCGCGGAGGCGTCCAGCATGGCCTCGCCGCCGTCGAGGAAGCAGACGGCATACTCCACTCCGGGGTTGGCCAGGCAGTAGGCTTCCCTGTCCCCGCGGCCACTCAACAGGTCGTCTCGCGGCTCGCAGCGGAAGACGTCCATACGGTCGGTCAGCATGCGCATGCTCCTCAGGTGCGCCTGCGCCGTTTCGTTCAGGCCCAGTCCGGACGGCGGGCGGTGGAAGCGGACAGCGCTCACGCCGGCAAAGACGTTGCGCCAGAAACGTTCCTCGCCCCAGCGCGCCGGCCCGGCATAGTCCCGGCTCGGGTCGCCGCCGTACATCTTGACGCAGTTGATGGGCCGAACATGACCCGAGTCCGCCACCTGCCGCCTGACCCACATGGCCGTTTCGTAGTGCGTGCGGCCGATCTGGGTGTTGTGGTTGGAGATGTCCACGTAGTCGTAAAGTTCGGGGAGGGCGAGCGTGACCTTCACGTTCGAGCGGTGCAGGAATGGATGATCGTGCTCGTCCTGCATGCGGGCGCCCGGGACTTCACCGTCGGAGGGGTCCCAGTTGTCCCACATCTCGGTGATGTAGATGGGCCGGCCCGCCTGTTCGGCCTTCCCGCGCACGTAGTGAGCCCAGTAGGCGCCCCACTCCGGGTGGGCGTTCGTCTCGTTGTCCATGCAGTAGAGGACGTGGCCCCGGTCCAGCGTATAGGAGAGCACCTTGTCCACGAAGGCTTCCTGGAAGCGCCGCACCTCGGGGACATCGTCCAAAGCCGGCACCGTGCGATGGAACATCTGGTTGTCCGCGGGCGGCGGGTAGTCAATGGCCTCCGGCATTCCGGTCTCGGCCGCCGTGTAGTTGACGTTGTTGCGCGGGTTGTAGGGGTGTTTGTGCCAGCAACGGCTGTAGAGGTCCCACGTTGCCCAGAACTCGACCTGCATGATGACGTCACGCTCGGCGGTC
>JAWODG010000233.1:0-17020 GCA_046483385.1 Candidatus Brocadiia bacterium
ACGTCAAAACCGGCCTTGCCGGACCCGGCCAACGGGGTCCTGCTTGCGCTTGCAGGACCACTCAGAAGGACCTCAGAGCAGCCCTCACGCCCCAGAGGTCCCCCGGCAAGAAGGGAAACCGTGCGCGCCAGAAAAATCCTTGACCGCCCCCAACCCGCGCCCTATAGTAAACGGAGACGGTAAACACTTACTGCCGTGGATTAGGGCCCTTTGGGCACGAGCTTTTCAGCCTTCATTCAGGCGGCCTTCTGATGGGAGCGTAGCAATGACATTTGGACTGAGAACCGTGGCGCGTTGCGCCCTCGTGGGGGGCCTGCTTTTGAAGGGGGCCATACTGGGTCGGGTGCTCGTGGCATTCGTGCGCAGAAACTCGGATGACTGAGCCGGGCGGCCTTATTCCCGTAGCATCTGCCGTGCCCGCAAGGTGGCGGCGTGCATCTCCGTTCCCAAAGCCGCGCAGAAGGCGTCTGTCCCGTCGTGTTCACAGTAGCTGACCGGCTCGCCGAAGACGATGGCGATCCGGGCCCCCGGCCGGGGCAGCACGAAGCGGTCCCAGCTCGAGAACTCCCAGCTCGGCCGGGCGGCGATGCCCACCGGATGGACCGGCAGTCCGGAGCGACGCGCCAGCAGGGCCACTCCGGGTTGCACGCTGTAACGGGGCCCCCGCGGGCCGTCGGGCGTCACGGCCACGCTCCATCCCTCTTCAAGCTTCTCCAGCAGTCCTTTGAGCAGGCCGATCCCGCCGTGGGTGGTCGAGCCGCGCACCGATTCCAGCCCGACGCGGTCCATCACGTGCGCCACGTATTCGCCGTCGCGGTGTTCGCTGACGGGCACGCACACATGGTAGCCGCGGTGATAGGCGAGCATCGTCAGCAGGTGGCGGTGCCAGAACGCGGCGATGGTGGCGATGTGCTCCTTCTCCGACTTCTCGCGGACGTTTCGCGGGTCGATCAGCCGGGCCCGCCAGGTGGCCTGCAGGCAGCGCACGAGCCCGGCGCCGAGGGCGCCGACCAGGCGGAACTGGAGGTCATTTCTGAGGATCGGCACGGCGTTCCCCGGAAGAGTTCACTGGTTGGCGGGCGGCGCCGGCCGGCTGATCGCCGGCTCATCGTTCCCGCCGGGCGGCTGGTGGAGCTGGCGCCATCCGCGATAGCCGATCCGCACGCCCACCACGATCATCAGAGCGGCAAAGACGAGCCTCAGGTGAGCGTCCGAGATGTGGGCCTTTAGTCGGCTGCCCAGCTCGGCACCAAGCAGCCCGGCGGGAACGGCGAGGGCCACCAGCAGCCACCGAAGGTCCATGCCCATGTGCCACTGTTTCATCGCGCCGTAGAGAGCGATGGGGGCGATGTAGGCCAGGGATGTGGCCGTGGCCGCCTTCGGAGGCAGGGCGAAGATGAGCATGAGCATCGGCACCATGACGACGCCGCCCCCGATCCCGAGCAGGGCGCTGGAGAAGCCGGCCGCCAGCCCGACCAGAAGGTAGGCGGGATAGGTAAACACAGCTGGCCTCCCGCGTGAGTAATGTTGCAGCCGGTAACATATCCGCTGGGGGACGTTTGTGTCAACGAGGCGCAGTGGCATGCGGCCCCCTCGGCCTGAGCTTTTCCTGGTGTCGGGTTCGATGAAGCGGTAAAATGCAGCGTTTTTGCCGGGACCGGGCAATTGGGCAAGGGAGCTCCGGATGAGTCTGAAGAGAGAACTTGGGTTTCTGGACGTGTTCTCGGTCGCCGCGGGCGCGATGATCAGCTCCGGCCTGTTCGTGCTGCCGGCCGTCGTGTTCAGGGACGTCGGACCGGGCGCGTTTCTGTGCTACCTGCTGGCGGCGCTGTTGCTCATCCCGAGCGTGCTGAGCAAGGCGGAGCTGATAACGGCGATGCCGAAGGCCGGGGGCACCTATTACTTCATCGACCGGAGCCTGGGGCCGGCGGCCGGCACGGTGGGCGGGGTGGCCGCCTGGGCGTCCCTTGCGTTCAAAAGCGCCTTCGCCCTGCTGGGCATCGGCATCGTGGCCGGCACCGTCTGGGGCTGGGACGTTGCGGGCTGGCAGGTCAAGGCTGTGGCGTGTGGTTCGTGCCTCTTGTTCGCCGGGGTAAACCTGCTGGGGGCGCGCCACGCCGGGCGCGTCCAGATGTTGCTGGTGGCGGTGCTGCTGCTTATACTGGTCGGCTACGTTGCCGGCGGCGCGGGGAGTGTGGACGTGGCGTCCTTTCGACCACTTCTGCCCAGGGGATGGCAATCTCTCCTTCTGGGCACCGGTTCGGTTTTCATCGCGTTTGCCGGCGTCACGAAGGTGGCGACCATGGGGGAGGAGGTCAAACGGCCCAAACGCGACCTGGTGGCCGGCATGTTTGCCGCGTGCGCGCTCGTATCGTTGCTGTACGTGCTGTCTGTGGTTGTCACCACGGGGTTGCTGCCCATCGAGGCGGGGGAGTGGACGGGCATGCCGCTCTCGCAGGGCGCGGGCGCCCTGTGGGGGCGAACCGGCGCCGGGGTGCTGGGTTTTGCGGCAATCTGCGCGTTTCTGACCACGGGTAACGCGGGGATTTACTCCGCCTCCCGTACCCTGATGGCGATGAGCCAGGATGAGCTGATGCCGCGGCCCCTGGGACACGTTGGTTCGAAGCGCGGCGTCCCCACACGCGCCATCGTGATGACGGCCTTGTTCATGGTGGCGGTGCTCTGCGGGCTCAGTCTGGAGAGGCTGGTCAAGGCGGCTTCGGCGATGCAGATACTGCTGTTCATGTTCGAGATGGGATCGGTCATCCTGATGAGGGAGAGCCGCATACCCACCTACCAGCCGACGTGGCGCTCCCCGCTGTATCCGTGGCTGCAGATATTCGGTATTCTCGTGTACGGATTTCTGCTGGTCGAGCTGGGCACGCTTCCGTTGCTGATCGCCGTGGTGATCCTGGGGGGCGCGGCGCTCTGGTATGCCCTCTACGCCAGGGTCAACGTGCTGCGGGAGTCCGCCCTCATCCGCCTGGCCGAGCGTCTGGCCCGGGCGGACTTCGGTGGGCATGACCTGGAGGCCGAATTGTCACGACTGACCCGGCAGCGGGACGAAATGGGCGAAGATCGGTTCGATCGCATGATCCAGAACTGCGATATCCTTGATCTGCGCGGCCCGACCACGCGGGAGGAGGTGTTCCGGGCGATCAGCGAAACCATGGCCGAGGGCACCGACCACTCCAGCGATGAGCTGCACCAACTGCTGCGCGAACGGGAGGACCGGTCCTCAACCGTAGTACGTCCGGGCCTGGCCATCCCGCACATATTCCTGGACGATCTGGAGTCCTTCCGGGTTGTGCTGGCCCGTGTCTCGGACGGCGTCGTTTTTGATGAAGACCACGGGCCGGTGTACGCCGTGTTCGCCGTTGCCGCGCCCTCGGGCGAGCGAAACTTCTACCTGAAAACACTGGTGGCCATTGCCGAGATCGCTCAGAACCCCGAGTTCGACCGCAAGTGGCAGGAGGCCCGCGGACCGGAAGCGTTGCGGGAAGTCGTCCTGGCGGCCGAGCGACAGCGAGAAGAGCCCCATGGCGGCCCGACGGAATCCGAAGAGGGCCAGTAACCCCGGAGAGTCAGAGCGACCTCAAGCCGTCCTCCCACACGGCCAGGAACGCTTCCTCGTCGAACCCGTGTGCGTATTCGACGCGCGGCGCGTCCGGACCGTCGGGCACTATCATCCCGCGCCGTTCACCGGACCCGGGGATTTCCTTCACGCCCGTGCTCGTCCATTCCGCCTCGATGTGGCCCGCCCAGACGGCGGCCGCGATGACGTCGTGCATGAAGACGCCGTTCCCGGAGCCGAGCCGGACGTGGGCCTCCCGCAGGTACTCCAGCAGCTCTCCGAGCAGTCGGACCTTCCGGTGTGTACGCTCGGCGGGCAGCAGTTCGTCCACTGTGAACAGGCGGCTTTCCGTGGCGTCGAGGGGGACGAAGCGGCACGGCCGACCGGACCCGATGACCACGCGGGCCGCCGAAGGGTCCATGTAAACGTTGAACTCGGCCCAGGGGGTGGTGTTGCCCAGTCGGCCGTCTCGCGGCCGGAACGCACCGCCCATCAGCATGATGCGGCGGACGCGGCTGGCGAGGGCGAGGTCCCGCAGAAGGGAGGCCGCATCCGTCGCCGGCCCCAGCACGAGCACGTCCAGACCCTCTGCACTTTCGTGCAGGCGCTCGATGAGCCGGGCCATCGGGGGGAGCTCAACCGGCGGCGGCTCCAGCGGGCCGAGGCCGTGCGGACCGTGCACGTTGGCCGCGTCCCGGATATCTCCTTCCGCGGGAGGGTCGGTTCCGACGAACAGGGGAGTGGGCCAGCCGAAGGTGCGCTTCAGGTAAGCGCAGTTGCGCGCGACGTCGGCGACCGGCACGTTGCCGCCCGTCGCCAGGAGGAAGTCCGCGGGATTCTCTTCGAGCGCGTGAAGCAGGATCAGCGCGAGGGCGTCATCGATGCCCGCGTCGGTCGAGATAACGCGCAGAGGGTCGCCGGACATCGTTGGCCTCCCCTCACCGGGTTGAGACCGAATCGAGAAGCGTTCCGCGCAGGTAGCCAAGTCCCGTTACGAGCCACCACGCCATGCTGAGCAGCCCCACCGGAAGGGCGTAGAGGAACCCGGAGTTCTGCTTTAGCGTCCGACGGGCATTGCCGGCGGCCGTGCGGAGAAGCAGAAGCAGGTATGTCGCGAGCATCGCCACCAGCCATATCCACTGCCGCAGGATGGCGGGGTGGACCTCCTTACCGAAGAGCCCCGGGCTCCACCCGTCGCGCACCGCCAGTATCGCGGCCACGTATACGGCGAAGTTCAGCACCGAAACCGGATACTCGAAGCCGATGAGGGGCAGGCGGAGTGAGAGGAAGCCGCCCCAGATGAAAAGGGCAGCACTCAGAATGACCGCGGCCGGCAGGCTCAGGAGAGCCAGCGGCAGCAGGAAAAGGGAGAATAAGGCGATCCCATGCACGCCGCAGTTCAGCCAGCGCAGGTCATACTGCTTGTCCAGCAGCGCGTCGGCCCGGCCGTATTCGAGGGCCTTCCGGAAGGCGTCGCCGAGGCCGCGCCGCCTGCCGGCGCCCCAATTGGCGCGGGCGGTATCGCTGAGCAGAATGCGATAGCCGGCGTCGGCGATGCGCATCGAGACGGCAACGGCCTCGCCGGGTTCCGGCAGCTGTTCGCCGAAGTAGCCGATGTCCGCCAGCAGGCTGGCCCTGTAGGCGTCGCAACGCTGTCCCACAAGCTCCCGCCGGACGGGCCGGTCATCTTCGACGGTCGTGCGCACGTCCCGCACCGACTCCAGCAGACGTTCGGCCAGGCCCCGCCGCCCGGCTCCGGCGGGTTCGGTCTGGCTGACGACGACCCCGACCGTCTCGTCCTCGAACGGTTCCAGCATCTGCCGTATCCACCGGTCCCCGACCGGCAGGCAGCGGGGCTTGAGCAGGATTTTGATGTGGCCGCGGGCCGCCCGCATGCCGTCGTTGATTAGCCGCGTCGGAGGGACGGGCGCTCGCTCCTTGATGATGCGCATCTCGTCGGAGCCGGCCGGCAGGGAGTCATTCGCGCTCGCCCGGGGATCGCACACGACGATGACCTCTTTCTTCCCGTAGTCCTGGCGCAGGACGGCCTCCAGGCATTGGCCGGGCGAGACGCTGTCCTGCCCAACCGGGATGACGATGCTGACCACCGGTTCGTCCATGTCGGCCGCTCGCGAGAGACGGGATGAGGGAGAGAGATATTGTGAAGGACAGGGCGCGCCTGTCAAATGTCCGCCCGCCCATGGCTGGCGCAGAAGCCTGGATGCGCTGCAGCGGGCACAACAGGCCCGTTTGCTTGTCGCGGGTCGAGATGTGGGCTAAAATGCTGGGTCATTCCTGACACGGGGAGCACCCAAGTGCTTTACGCCGTCCTTGGTGACATTCACGGGAATCTCCACGCCTTCGAAGCGGTGATGGACGACGTGGACGAGGCGGGGGTGGACCACGTACTGTGCGTCGGCGACGTCGTGGGCTACGGCGCGTACCCGGCCGAGTGCCTGGAGATGATACGGGAGACGGGCGCGACGGTCGTCGCCGGCAACCACGATTGGGCCACCGTCGGCAAGGTGGGCATCGACTACTTCAACGCCGATGCCCGCGACTCCATCGAGTGGACCCAGGGCGCGCTGGACGAAGAGAACCTGCAGTGGCTGACCAACCGGGACCTCGTCGCCACTGTTGACGGAATGACACTCGTCCACAGCACGCTCTTCTCCCCGGAGTACTTCGATTACATGCAGACGCTCTACGACGTGCGTCTTTCTTTCGATCACCTCGAGACGCGCGTGGCCTTCTGCGGCCATTCCCACGTGCCGGTCATGTTCTTCGACACCGACCCGGTGGACTGTTTTTTGAAGCCCGAGGTCCAACTTCCGGCCGACACGCGGGCCATCATCAATGTCGGGAGCGTCGGGCAGCCTCGCGACCTCGACCCCCGGGCCTGCTACTGTCTCTACGACACCGACGAGCAGACGGTCTACCTGCGCCGCGTGGAATACGACATTCACAGCGCGTCGGAGAGCATAGTGGAGGCCGGTCTGCCCACGACCAACGCCGCGCGGCTCGTTCTGGGCCGGTGAGTTTCAGCCGCCTTCCAGTCGTTCCCGCAGCACCCGCTCCATCACGTCCCTCGGGGCCTCTCGGTCGGTCCACAGCCTGAACTGGGCCGCCGCCTGGTTGACGAACCACTCCACGCCGGACGCCGTGACCGCGCCGGCCTCCTCGGCCTCCCGCAACAGTCGCGTCCGCACCGGATTATAGACGGCGTCGAAGACGACCATGCCCGGCCGCAGCATGTCGGCGGGCGCCGGTGTCTCGTCCACGTTGGGCCACATGCCCACGGCCGTGGCGTTGACCAGCACGTCCGGACGCCGACCGCGGATGTTGTCCAGCGGGCACCAATCCACTCCCAGCTCCTCGGCCAGGCGATGCGCGCGCCCGACCGTCCGGTTGGCGATGGTCAGGCTGGCGACCCGACTCACCAATCCGTGGGCGATGGCTCGTCCGGCACCGCCCGCCCCGATGATGAGCACCTTACAGTCCGCGAGCTTCTTCTCGCCCGACCGGGCCACGGCGTCGGCAATGCTCTTGACCGCCGCGCTGACGTCGGTGTTGCACCCGTAGCGGTGGCCGTCCCGTATACGCACAGTGTTGACTGCTCCCACCCGGGCCGCGAGGTCCTCCACCTCATCCATAAGCTCCAGCATCGTCTCCTTGTGAGGGATGGTCACGCTGAGGCCCAGCAGGTCGTGCGGCTCGAAGGCTTCCAGGAAGCTGCGAGGCTCGGCGACTTTCAGGGGGAGGTAGACGGCGTTCAGGCCCAGCTCGGCGAAAGCGGCGTTGTGGATGGGCGGGCTCATGCTGTGGGCCACGGGGTTCGCGACCACCCCGTAAACCTGAGTATTGGCGCTTATCTCCGGAAACCGATACATCTCCAGCATGTCGTTCACGGGCACCTGCCCGGGAGCCGACTCGGCGCCCTCGCCGCGGCTGGCAAAGGTCAGAAAGGCGCCGAACTTGCCCGCCAGCACGCGCGTGGCCAGACCCTCCTCCCCCATGCTGAGGGCTATCACCGGGCGACGGGCAGCGTGGCGACGCAGCAGGTCGAAGACCACCGCGCAGTCGGCGATGTCGTTGGCGCGCACGGCCACCTTGGCCACTTCCGGCTCCGCGGCCAGGATGCGTTGCAGCACCTCCTGCAGGTCCGCCGGGGTCTCCCGGAAGTTGTGATACGAGACGATCCTTCGCACACCCGTCGGCAGGTCGCCGAGCCCGCCGACAGCATCCAGCTCCACGTCCACGAAGTCGGCGCCGCACTCGGCGGCCGTCCGCAGGGTGTCCAGCCGCCGGGATTCCGGCGCGGTGCAGCTCCCGCCTTCGCGCTCGGGCCGGTTGGTGACGATAATCTGGCGGTCCCGGCCCTCGCAGAGCCGCCGGATGTCGTACGATTCCATCATGTCCAGACGTATCTCGGCGACCTCCACCTGCGACGGCAGATCCCGCATGGCGGACAGCACGCCGTCGGTGGTCTTCTCTGTCAGGGACACGCAGAGCATTGTCATGGAAGTTGTCTCCTTCGATATGGGGCCGGGCGGATTATAGTTGGGCGCATGCCGTCTGTCATCCTCCGGGCCATGGCCCTATCGCTTGAGTTGCCGGGTGCAAAATGGTATCATCCAGCGGTCTGGTGGATTCCCGGGCCGTCTAACCGCCTGTCTGTCCAGGTCGTTCCCGGAATCCCTCCGGTTTACGAAGAATCCAACCCGCTGGGAGAGGCACTGCCATCATGTCCGGTCGTGCGACCAAATGGATCATATTCGTCCTGCTGCCCCTGGTGCTGGCCCTTTACGCGAGCTATCCTCCGGCCGGCGTCGTGACCGAACGCGTGAGACTGGTCAAAGACCAGGCGGAGACCGCCGAGGAGGCCCGCGCCCACAACGTTGAAGTCGGCGAGGACTACGTCGTTGACAGTGAGGTCATGTCCGCGACGTTGCTGCCGCTGGCCTACGGCGATAAGGACGTGGAGACGCGGCGGCTGGAGACCCGCGAGGACGGCACCTACGTCGTCGAGCAGGTGACCCGCGCCCGGGGCCGCATCAAGCTGGGGCTCGACCTGGCCGGCGGCACGGAACTGCTCTACAAGCTGGACCCCCGTGAAGAGGGCGAGGGCTTCCAGGGCAAGGTCGGCAACACCATCGACATCCTGAAAAAGAGGATAGACCCGGGCAACGTCAAGGAATATCGCATTCAGGCGGCCGGCGAGGACCGCATCCTCATACAGGTCCCGCAGGCCACGCCCGCGGAGGTGGAGCAGCTCAAGCGGCGGCTGGAGCGCATGGGCAAGCTGGAGTTCAAGCTCGCCGTGCCCAAAGCTTCCGGGCAGGCGCGCTTCCAGCAGTGGTACCAGGAAGCCCGGGCCGGCAATGTGCCGGACGGCTACGTCAAGATGTACATCGAGGGCGACCAATCAAATGAGTTCCACCTTGTCAAGGAGGGTGAACCGGAACTCACCGGTGAGTATCTCTCCGATGTCTACCCCACCTACAAAGGCGTGCAGCCGGTCGTCGGCTTCCAGTTCGACGCCATCGGCTCCCGGCGATTTGCTTACGTCACGGAGAGCAACATCGGCTGGTCGCTGGCCATCATTCTGGACGGGGCTCTGAAGAGCGCACCGACTATCCGTGAGCGCATCGCGGGGCAGGGCGTCATCGAGGGGCAGTTCACCCAGCAGGAAGTCAACGACATGGTGAACGTCCTGCGCGCGGGCAGCCTTCCGATGGACATCGAACTTCTGCAGGAAAGCACGGTTGGCCCCCAGCTCGGGCGCGACTCCATTCGGCGCGGACTGACGGCCCTCGCTGTGGCCGGGCTGCTGGTGCTGGCCTTCATCGGCGTCTACTACATGGTCTGTGGCCTGGTGGCGGACGGCGCCCTCATCCTCAACCTTGTGCTCCTGGTGGGGATTCTGGGCATATTGGGGGCGGCCCTGACGCTGCCGGGCCTGGCCGGCATCCTGCTGACGGTCGGTATGGCCGTGGACGCCAACGTGCTCATCTTCGAGCGCATCCGGGAGGAGTCCGAGAGCGGGAAGGGCGTGCGGGCCGCCCTGCGCAACGGCTACGAGCGCGCCTTTACCACAATCGTGGACGCCAACGTCACCACGCTGCTGACGGCGGTCATCCTCTACCTTGTGGGGACCGGCCCCGTGCGCGGCTTCGCCGTGACGCTTTCCTTCGGCATCTTGCTGAGCATGTTCACCGCGCTGGTGGTGACGCGGCTTGCGTTCGAGACGTTCATCGACAAGGGCTGGATGGAGGAGTTCAAAATGTTCTCCTTCATCGGGACGCCCTCGATCGATTTCTCCGGAATCCGCAAGCCGGCATACATCATTTCGACGCTGGTCGTGGCCGTCGGCATGGTGGCGTTCATAAGCCGCGGCGGCGCCCTGTACGACATCGACTTCAGCGGCGGGTCGCTGGTGCAGGTTTCCCTGGCCAAGGCGACGCCCGTCAGCGAGGTCCGGGCGCGGATGGAGGCGCTCGGATACCCGGGGGCCGAAGTCCAGGCGCTCCGGGCGACCGGCTCCGGGCAGGAGGGTTTCACAGACTTCGGCATCAGGGTCAAAGGTGCTGACCTGCAGCAGATACGCAACGAGATCAAGCCGGAGATATTCCGCAAGCTGGCCGACGCAGGGCTTGTCAGCAAGGCGACGCAGATAGACGTCTCGGCTGACCGCCGGGCCCTTCTGGTCAAACTGGATCAGGCGGGCTCGGAGATGGACGTCCGCCGGGCCCTCGGTGCCGATAGTCCCTACACGCTGGGGCAGGTCGGCACCGTGGCGGCCGCGGGCGAGCCGGCCACCAAAGAGGTGACCGTTTACCTGGGCAACGTGCCGGGAATCCTGGGCGAGCGCGAGAAATGGAGTCGGGCTCTGGCGGCCCTGAACTGGACGAACGTTGAGACGCGAGATTACGTCATCCAGTCGTTGGAGCAGACGGAAGGCGGCCTGCGCGTGACCCTCGACGCCCCCCTCCAGTGGCAGGTCCTGGCTTCCGAGCTGGACCGCAGGGGCTTTCCCGAGCTTCAGGTCGCCACGCGAGGCGAGGCGACTGCCACGCTGGTGCTGAAAGGCCAGGCAGAGGCTCTGGAGCGCTTCCAGACCGAGCTGCCCGCCGGGGCGGAACTGCGCGCCGTGCCGACCGTGACCATCGAAGGCGCTACCGTGACGGCCCGGCTGACCGAGGAGTTCACCGAGGCCGACGTTCGGGTCTTCTTCGAGCGGCAGGAATTGCGCGACGTGCTTGTTGTCCCTCTTGACGTGGAGAGCAACGAGTTTCGGCTGAACCTGAGCTACGCGCCGCTCCGTGAGAACCTGCGGGAGGCCTTCGCGGACCTCGCCCCGCGGGCCGGCGGGGTCACCTTCGAAGAGCTGGGGCGGGAGGGCGACGATGTCCGTGTGAGGATGGTCCTCGACCAACCGATGGCCTTCGGGGACGTCAAACACTACGTCGAATCGGCGGGGATAGGCCCCTACGCGGCGGAGATCATACAGGACGAGAGTCAGTACAGCCTCGACACCGTCGTTGAGGAGGTCGAACTGCTGGTGCCCGCCGGCAAGGTGGAGGCCATGGAGGAACAACTGGGCGCCTCCTTCGGTGAACCGCAGCCCGTGCAGCGCATCCTGAGCATAGGGGCCGAGGTTGCCGAGGAACTGCAGGGCCGCGCCCTGCTGGCGGTCATATTCGCGTCCGTCATCATCGTGCTCTACGTCGCCGCGCGCTTCCACGCCTTCCGCTTCGGCGTGGCGGCCGTCATTGCGCTGGTGCACGACGTTCTGATCACCGCCGGGCTGATCGCGCTGGCCGACTGGAGCGGCGTGATGGGAGACGTGAAGATCAACCTCGCCATGCTGGCCGCGTTCCTCACCATACTGGGCTACAGCCTCAACGACACGATCGTCGTGTTCGACCGTATCCGCGAGAACATGGGCCTGCTGGGACGCAACAAGGTGAGCCCAGACCTGGTGAACCTGAGCATCAATCAGACCCTCAGCCGCACCGTTCTGACGTCCATGACCACGCTGATGGTGGTCGTCGTGCTCTACCTGCTGGCCGGGCCGGCGCTGCGGGGGCTGGCGCTCACTCTGATCTTCGGCGTTGTGGTCGGCACGTATTCGAGCATGTTCATCGCCAGCCCGGTTCTGCTGGATTGGGCGGGGCTGACCGGCGCCGTGCGGGGGTTCTTCCGCGTCGTGTTCTTCCCGGTGCGCATGTCCTTCCGCCTGTTGGGCATGGCCTTCGGCACCAGCAGTTGAGCAACTGTATTCTTGCCCATGGGGGCTGCCGTGAATACGGCCGACTGTGGCGTCATTTTCGACATGGACGGCGTTCTGGCCGACACCGCCGAGGCTCACTACCAGAGCTGGCAAGTTGTTGCCGAGGAATACGATACAGATATCTCGCGCGAGCTGTTTCACCAGACCTTCGGCCGACCGAACCACCAGATAATCCCGCAGATGCTGGGCCGGGAGGTCACTGACGAGGAGCTACGCCGGATTGACCGCCTCAAAGAGGAGGCGTTTCGCGATATCTTGGCCGATACCGTGAAGCCCGTGTCGGGCGTCGTCGAGCTAATCGAGGAACTCGCCGCCGAGGGGTACCGGATCGGCCTCGGGTCGTCCGGGCCGCGGGAAAACATTGAAGCGATCCTGGGCGCGCTGGGGGTGCGGGACTATTTCGGAGCCGTCGTCAGCGGATGGGACGTAGAGCGCGGCAAGCCGGAGCCGGACGTCTTTCTCATGGTGGCGGACCGCCTCGGCGTGGCCTCCGGTAACTGCGTGGTGATTGAGGACGTGCCGGCGGGCATCCGTGCGGCCCATGCGGCCGGTATGTTGTGCGTGGCGGTTACCACGACCCACGCGGAAGAGCTTCTGGGCGAGGCCGAACTCGTGCTGGAGGATCTGAGGGACTTCGGGTCGGCGGACGTGGCCGAGATGCTGCACATTCGTCAGGCGGGCGTGGACTCGGCCTCTTCGGCGGACTGAACGGTGCGATAGACGCCGAGTTCGCGGTAGCGGTTGTGTCGCGCTTCGAGCAGGTCGTCGGTGGGCATCTGCTGGAGTTCATCCAGCGAGTCGCTGATGTAGCTCTCCACTTCGCGTGCCGCGCGCTGCGGGTCGCGATGGGCGCCCCCCACCGGCTCGGGGATTATCGAGTCGATGACCCCGGCCTCCAGCAGGTCCTGAGCGGTCAGCTTCATCGCCTCGGCGGCCTCGGGCGCCTTGTCGCGGTCCTTCCACAGGATGGCGGCGCAGCCTTCGGGACTGATGACGCTGTAGTAGGCGTTCTCCAGCATGGCGAACCGGTCGCCGACGCCGATGCCCAGCGCGCCCCCGCTGCAACCCTCGCCGGTGACCACAACGACTATGGGCACCCTGAGGCTGGCCATGGTGAACAGGTTCTCCGCGATGGCCATGGCCTGTCCGCGCTCCTCGGCCTCGACGGACGGCGCCGCGCCGGGGGTATCGATAAGGCAGACCACCGGCAGGCCGAATTTCTCCGCCAGCTTCATCTTCTGGAGGGCCTTGCGGTAGCCCTCCGGCCGGGGCATACCGAAGTTGGCCGTCATCTTCTCCTGGGTCTCCCGGCCTTTGTGCTGGGCGACGGCCATCACCTTGTGGTCGTCCAGCCGGCACAGACCCGTCACGATGGCGCGGTCGTCCCCGAACCGTCGGTCGCCGTGCAGCTCGATGAAGTCGGTGAAGATCATCTTCACGTAGTCCATCGGGTGCGGGCGCTGGGGGTGGCGGGCCAGCCTGACGCGCTGGTAGGCGGAGAGGTTGCTGAAGACCTCGTCCAGCAGCCGGTCGCGCTGCTCCTCCAGCTTCTCGATCTCGGCGCTCAGGTCCTCATGCTGGGAGGAAGCGCGCTCGGTAAGCTGCGTTATCTTCCTCTCCAGCTCGAGAATCGGCGCCTCGAAATCGTAGGCGAACTCGCTCTGGTTGGAATTGCCGGCCATATGGCAAGCCCCTGTGCTTGTGAGTCTTATCGGACTTTGGATTGTATTCTACGCCCCTTTTTGAATCAAGCGTGCGGCCGCGGTATAATCCGTGAACCACCCGTCCCGACCCACCATCGCAGTTCCGGGAGACTCCAGCCTTGCCCGACGCAGAGCACGACGCCGGCTTCATGCGCAGGGCCGTTCGCCTGGCCGAGAACAGCCGCGGCCTGGCCGAACCCAACCCCACCGTGGGAGCGGTGATAGTGGCCGGAGGGCGCGTGGTGGGTGAGGGCTGGACGGCGGCCTTCGGCGGCCCGCATGCCGAGATCGCCGCTCTCGAACAGGCCGGGGAGGCCGCCCGCGGGGCGACCATGTACGTGACTCTGGAGCCATGCGCCCACCAGGGCAAGACGCCGCCCTGTGCTCCGGAGCTGGTTCGAGCGGGGCTGGACCGGGTGGTCATGGCCGTGCTCGACCCAACGAAGAAGACCCGCGACAGGGGGCGCCGTCTGCTTGAGCGGGAGGGTGTCCGGACGGAGGTGGGCCTGTGCCGGGAGGAAGCCGTGCGGCAGAACGCCGCCTTCTTCAAGATGGCCGCGACCGGCAAGCCTCTGGGGATCGCAAAGTGGGCGATGACGGCGGACGGCAAAATCGCCACGCGCACCGGCGACTCCCGGTGGATAAGCGGCGCGGAGTCGCGCCGCCGGGTCCACGAACTGCGCGGCATGGTGGATTGCGTGATAGTCGGCGTGGGCACCGCTCTGCAGGACGATCCCCGACTGACGTGCCGCGACGCGGAGAAGCGCCGCACGGCGACCCGGCTGGTGCTGTGCTCCGGGCGCGTGCCGCCACCTCAGGCGCGGTTGTTCGCTACACTGGATGAAGCGCCCCTTGTCCTGGCCTATCCGGAGAGCGCCCCGCCGACGGGCCTTGACACGGCCGCGGAGGATGGGGCGGAGGCCCTGCCCCTTCCCGCGGAGGAGGGCAACCCGGGGCGTCTCGACCCGGCAGCGCTTCTGGAGGAGCTGGGCCGGCGGCAGATGGCCAACGTCCTCATCGAGGGTGGCGCCGAAACGTTGGGCGCCTTCTTCGACGCCGGTCAGGTGGACCGCGTCCTGGTTTTCGTGGCGCCCAGGGTCGCAGGTGGCCGGGATGCCACGACCGCCGTCGCCGGACGTGGGATCGAACGCATGGACGAAGCGCACGAACTGTTGAGCGTTGAGACCGAGCGGGTGGGGCCCGACATCCTGATACAGGGTTGGGTGCGAGACCCGCTGAGCTGGATGCCCTGAAAACCGTTGCTTCTGCACACCCGGTGACCATCTTGTCCGAACAGACGACATACGTGCTGACGTGCCTTTACGGGCTGGAAGAGGAACTCTGCGACGAGGTGGCCGAGCGACTCGGCGTCGAACCGTCGCACGGCTGGAGCGAGGTGACCTTTTCCTTCGAGGACGAACCGGCTCGCCTGCGCGAGCTGCGGCTGGCAGTGAATGTGTTCGAGGAGTTCGCCAGCTTCCGCCTTGGTCCCACCCACGATGACCTGCGAACGCTGGAGGCGCGGCTGCTCAGGCTGCCGGTGGCCCGGTGGGAGGAGCACGCGGTCGCCGTGGCCGGAGACGAGCTCGAGTCGGGCGACATCGCCATCAGCGTGGACCGTTCCGGCGACCACAACTACACATACAAGGACGTCGAGGACATGGCGTCGGATGTCCTCTCCGAGACCACGGGACGACGGGCGGTGCTGGATTCACGACCGCTGGAGCTGCGGATTGAGATAAGGGAGGAGACGTGCCGTCTGCGTGGACGCCTGACGCCCGTCCCGCTCTCCCACCGACCGTATAAGATTCGCCGGGCGCGTTGCGAGACCGATCCCACGCTGGCGGCGGCGATGGTGCGCATCTGCGAACCCACGGCCCGGGGCCGGTTCCTCGACCCCTTCGCCGGCACGGCGACGGTCGCACTGGAGCGCGCCCTGCTGGGACCGGCAGAACGCGTGGTGGCCGCCGACGTCAACCCGCGCCGGGTGGACTGGGCCCGTGCGAACGTGCAGGCCGCCGGCGCGCCCGTTGACTTAGTGCGTTGTGACGCGCACAGATTGCCGTTCCGGGATCGTGCGTTCACTCGCATTGCCACGGCACCTCCCCAGGGCGACCCGACTGACGGCACACGCTGGGAGCCTGAGGCGCTGGCGGCGCTGTTGGCCGAACCCTTCCGCGTACTGGAGTACGGGGGCACCTCGGTCTGGCTGGTCCGCGATTGGCGGGTATTCGAGCGCGCCGTCAGTCTCGTCGGACTCAACCGGCTTGCAGAGAAGCTGATCGTGGACTGGAAAGGCAAGCCCTGTCACATCTATTCGCTGGAACGAGTCCCCTGAGTCGGGAGCGACGGACAATGGACCTCAGCAGCCGCCTGATGGCACTCTACGATGCCCTCCGGGAGGCGTTCGGCCACCGGGAGTGGTGGCCGGGGGACACTCCCTTCGAGGTCATGGCCGGGGCCATCCTGACGCAACGCACCAACTGGCAGAATGTCGAGAAGGCTATTGATCGGCTGAAGGAGGAGGACGCCCTCGACCCGCAGACCCTGGCCGATATTGAGCCGGAAGTGTTGCACGAGCTGGTTCGGCCGGCGGGCTACTACCGGCAGAAATCGGCAAGGCTCATCCGCCTCGCCCGCTGGGTGATGGAGCGCACCGGTGGAGAGCTTGAGCGCCTCGAGGCGGTGCCCACGGATGAACTGAGGGCGGAACTGCTTGGGCTGCGCGGCGTCGGCCCGGAAACGGCCGACAGCATACTGCTCTATGCTCTGGACAGACTTACGTTTGTGGTGGACACTTACACCAACCGCGTGCTGGTGCGGCACGGCCTGCTGGACCCGGGCGCCGGGTATCACGAGATGAAGGACGTGTTCGAGTCCGCGCTTCCCGCGGACCTGGAACTCTACCGGGACTTCCACGCGCAGCTCGTCGAGCTGGGTAAGCAGTATTGCCGCACCACGCCGCGTTGCTCCAATTGCCCGGCCCGTCCGGTCTTAGGACAGCCGATCCCGGATGACGAACTTGTGTAACCATTGGAACACCTGTTGCATAGGATGACCGGGTTGGGCTAAAATGCGAATGGTGCAGGGCCGCGGCGCGGGCGATGCCCCGTAATAGGGCGAGAGGGCCCGTTGCCGGTCAGTGCCGATATCAGGCGGAGGTGGGGCCGATGGCCACATTGAAGTGCCCGTATTGCGACAATGAGTTCGATCTCACCGATTTCAAGGGCGAGCGACGTGTCGAGTGCCCCATGTGCGGCCGCTCTCTGCGCGTGGTGCGCAGGAAGGGCAAGGCGGGCACCAAAGCGGAGGTGCAGCCGCAATCCACGACCGCCTGGGGGACGGAGGGCTTCCGGAGTTCAACCCGGCGGTCGTGGATTGCGGCTGCACCTCCGCTTTGGTGCCCGCCTTGCCCTTCCTGCGCACCACGCGCAGAGAGCGGCTGCACCT
>JAWODG010000050.1:0-6967 GCA_046483385.1 Candidatus Brocadiia bacterium
AAGCTGCTGGACCTACTGGATTCGCTGGGACTAACCGAAAGTACCGGATTCGTGCTCACCGCTGATCACGGCGAAAGCCTCGGAGAGCACGGCGAAGAAGGGCACGGACGCACGCTGTTTGATAGTTCGCTCAAGGTACCGCTCATCTACGCTCTGCCCTGGCTCGATCTGAGCGAGACCCGCTTCGTCCGAAAAGGCGTCAGCCGGTCAATCGATGTTGCGCCGACCATTCTCGGCCTGCTCGGCTTCGAGCGCCCGGAGGGCATGCGCGGGCTTGACCTCTCGGACGCACTGCTGGACAGGGCGCCGTTCCCGAAAATGCTCGCCTACAGCGAGACCTCCCCGATCCAGCTCTACGAGGGAGACGTTCGCGCGGTGAGCCCCTTCGTCGGCGTCGAGAAGGCCAGCCTCAGAAGCGAGCGCTGGAGGTATATCGCGAGCGCCACCGGCGAGCGTGCCCTCTACCCGATCGGGCCGGGAGGAGAGGAGCCCCGAAACGTGGCGAATAGCCATTCGGGACTAATGGCCCGTTTCGAAGAGAAGCTGGAGGATCTGGGCACGTGGGAGAGGCCAGCCGGCGCACAGACGCCCCACGAGCTGGATGAGCGAGTGGCCAGACGGCTAAAGACGATGGGTTACCTCTGAGCGCTGCGTTGGGAAGCAGGAGATATGAGTCACGAATTGTCGGCCAGGCGGACGGTCTCCGGGCCCGCGAACGGGAAGTCCGGGAAGTTCCGGACCCGCCCGCACGGTGGACCAGCTAAGGTGGACCTGCTATGAAGATTCTCTTCAGTCTCGGCACGAAGCCGTGGCCCGGCTACCGCGACGGCGTGGCTGCCTTCGTTGCTGCGCTGAGCGCACAGGCCCACGAGCCGGTCGTTGTCAGCCGGACCGGGCCGGACGCGGAATGGTTCGCCGATAACGTTGAGGCTCAGGTGGAGAAATACGACCTCCAGCGCATGCTGCGGCTGCCCCTCTCAACGGATGACCTGGCCGACTGGCCGGGCATTGAATGGGCCCAATGCCGGGAGGCGGTGCGCACGCTGCTGAGCGTCGGTAACCGGGTCGGCCTGCCGGAGTCGGCAGCTTCGCACGTCTACGGGGCAACCTGCGGAGCCGTATGGCTGTTGCACCGCCATCTGCCGGACGCTGTCATCGTCTACAATCCCTACTGGCTAGAGCACCGACCCCTGGTCGGAGCGGCACGCGCGCTCGGCATACCGGTCTTCTACTACGAGAAGGGTATGCTGCCGAGGTCGTTCCAGCTTGATGAGCGCGGCATCAATGCGGAGAGCTCGCTGGCGGTCGCCACCGAGGCGGAGCCCGCGGACCCGGCGCGGGTCGAGCGCGAGCTAAAGAAGTTGCGCGACGAACTCTTTGGTGAAGGGGAGACCGGCTGGAGTCAGCCGGTGGGGCGGGTCGGAGCCGAGAATCTGCGGAAGCAGCTCGGCATCGAGCCGGGGTGCCGGGTCATCCTCTACGTCGGCCAGGTTAACAGCGACACCAACATGACCGAGTTCTCCCCGCACTTCGATTCGAACCGCGAAGCGGTGGCTTTCCTGACGGAGCTTTTGCCAGCCGATTCGGACTGGTTCGTGCTCGGCAAGAAGCATCCGAAGGGCGACGACCGGGACGCTGAGATGAGACGGCTGTTGGCCGGGCGCGGCACCTGGGCGCAGGACGTCCACCTCCATGACTGCCTCGACCTCGCCGATTGCGTGGTCAGCATAAACAGCTCCGTCGTGCTGGAGGCCCTGCTCAAGCACCGCCCCGTCGTCCTCCTCGGGCGCGGTATTTTCAACGGCAAGGGAGTTGCCTACGAGTACGATGACCTGAATCACGAGGAGATGTGGCGGGCTTTCTCTCGCGATCCGATGAAGCCCCCGGCGGACGCCGGGAAGATCGACTACTGGTGCTGGCGCGCGGCCTGCCGGTGGCTGTACCGTTGCCGGCCGCAGGACCTGCCGGGCGAGGGCCGGCGCGCGGCTGACTACGTGCTGGAGCGGCTCACCGGTCCCGCCGACGTGCGCGCGGAGGACGTGCTCGAATTGCTACCGCCCCTGGTCCAGCTGGTCCGGCGGCGGCTGCGCCGCCCCCACAGCCTCGTCAGGCGCGCGGCGAGAGCCGTGCGCAGGGCGTTGGCCCGGGTTCGGTCCGGGCGAAACGGCGGAATATTCCCAACTCGAAACAGGAGACGCATAGCTGACGCCACGCGGTTCGTCAGCCGGGAAGACCATGGCAGAAGCCGATAGATCAGCGCCGCGAACGGAGCAAGCCCCGCGAGCGGTCTTCACCTCCGTCACCAAGAGCCACCTTGCCTCCGCGCGGGTGCTGATGCATTCGGTGCGCCGGCAGATGCCCGGCTGGCGGCGGTTCGTTCTGCTGGCGGACGAGGTGGACGGATGCTTCGATCCGGCGGAGGAGCCGTTTGAGACCGTTGAGGCTCAAGGCCTGCCCGTGCCCGACTTCCGCCGCATGGCCTTCCGCTACGGGCCGATGGAGCTCTGCTGCGCGTTGAAGCCCTGGGGCCTCCGCTACCTGCTGGAGGAGCGGGGCTTCGGACGGGCCCTCTACCTGGACTCCGATGTCGAACTGTACTCCCCCCTCAGCCGGATCGAGGAAGCTCTGGAGGAGCGCAATATCGCCCTGACCCCCCATCTGGCCAGTCCGTTGCGGGGCCCCGGAGAGGGGCCGCCGGAGGACCACATCCTGAGGGACGGCACCTACAACGGCGGCCTGGTGGGCGTCCGGGATTCGGAGACTTCGCGGAGCTTCCTGAACTGGTGGGCCGAGAAGGTCGCCTACGACTGCGTGGTCGACCGCGAGCGGGGCCTGATGTACGACCAGAAGTGGCTGGACATGGTGCCGGCCCTGTTCGCGGGCGTAGAGGTACTGCGGGATGCCGGCTACAACGTCGCCTACTGGAACCTTGCCAACCGGCCCGTGACCCGAGGCGCCGCCGGGGAATGGCTGGCCGGTGGGACCCAACTGGCCTTCTTCCACTTCAGCTACTTCCGTCCCGGCCGGGAACTCCCCTTCGGCCCGGTCGGGCCGCGCCGCGAGTCGCTTGCGAGCGAAGTGAGCGAGCTGCTGGATGGGTATGCGGAGAGGCTGCGGGACGCCGGCTACGAGGAGTGCGCCGCGTGGCCCTACGCGTACGGTGCTTTCGGCGACGGGACCCCGGTGCATCCGGCCTTCCGGGAGTTCCACCGCGAGGTGCTATATCCGCGCGGGCTCGGGGCTCCGGAGGATCCGTTCGATCCCAAAAACGGAACAATGCCGGCACTAACGGGCCGGTGGAGGGACTCCGCCTGGGTGGGCGCGGTTGCCGCCCTCTACCGCTTCATCGTCGCCACCGGGGATCGGCACCCCTCCGCGCCCCTGCACGGTCCCGTGGCTTTCGCCGAATGGTGCTCGCAGCACGGCGAGGAAACGGGCGTCGGCGAGCGCTTCGTCTCAGCGCAGCGGGAGCTGTTAGCGAGTTTCAAGAAGGGCGGCGAGCGGCCCCCGCGACACCTTACGGGCGACGCGCTGGCCTTGCTCAAACAGGGCAAAGCGGTGCGGGTCGCCGGGCTGTGCAGCCAGCTAAGCCGGACGCTCCACACGATCCTCAGCAAGCCGCCTGTCAGGTTCTACCGGGCGGTCAAGTCGGCTCTCAAACGGGTGGTGCAGCGAACCGATGAGTGAATCCAGAGCGCGAAATGTCGTGCTGATGTCCCTGGACACGTTGCGCTACGACGCGGTGAGCGCGTGCCCGGAGAAGACGCACCTGCGGGCCTACGGGCTGGAGGACCTGCCAGATACCCCGAACCTGGACGAGTTCTTCGGGGAAGCTCTCTACTTCCCAACCGCGCTGTCGCCGATCCCGCTGACCACGCCGGCCCACGCCTCGGTCTTCACCGGACTTTACCCCGGCCGCCACGGGGCCCGCGCGCTGTTCAAATGGGCGGTGGCGGACGGGGTTACGAACCTCGCCGAGGAACTCGGTCCGAAAGGCTACGAGACCGTAGCCGTCCTGCAGACCCCCGAGGAGCACTTCCTCAACGCCGGCACGGGGGTCCTTCGTGGCTTCGAGCACGTCTTCGCCGACGTCTTCGACGCCTGCGAACACTGCGCCGCCGCGGGCCGGCCGGTCCTGCTGTTCATTCACACCTTCGATATTCATACGCCCTACTGCTGGTCCTTCGACGAGGATGTTAGGAAACACTTCGCTCCGCGAAGGGAGGCCGTCGAGGAACTGGCGGCGAAGGTCGGCCTGGAGGGGCGGGGGAACGCTGAAGAACTGGAGAGCATGGAGTGGAACATGGGCTTTTACAAGCGCGCCTGGCAGGCCGCGCGCGAGCGGTATAGGGGGGAGAAGGCCGTGGCGCTTTTCCTCCGCTGGTACTGTCGCGGGGTCAACTGGTTCGACCGGGCCTCCTGGAGGCGAACCCGCCGCGCGCTGCGGGAGTGCGGCCTCTACGACGAATCGCTGACGGTGCTGTTCAGCGACCACGGCGAGGCGGCCCGGCCGGACGCCGAGGGTCACCCCCTGCTCCACATTGATACGCTGCTGGAGGACAACCTGCGCGTTCCCGTGGCCTTCCGCGGGGAGGGGATCGAGCCCGGCGTCCGACTGGGGACCGGCTCACTGGTCGACGTCGCACCTACGGTCATGGATTGGCTCGGGATGGAGCCTGTCAGCCTCGGACGGCGTGGCCGCCTGGACGGCCGCAGCCTGCTGTCCCAGCCCGAGGACGACGGGCGTTGTTACTTCGCCGAAAGCTGGACCCGGAACGCAACGCTCAGCCCGGCCCGCACGGGGTACGCTCCGAGCCTGGAGGAGTTCATCGAGGAGGTCTGGACGCCCGCGCAGGGCTCGATCACGCGCGGGCACACGAAGCTGGTCTGGCACCCCGGGCCCTACCGCCTCGAGCGCTTCTGGCAGCGCGAGCGCGGCACCCCGAAGCGGCTCGGCAGGCGGGCCAGGAGGTGGCTGCGCAACCACCTGCCGGGCCCCGTCGTCCGCGCGGTGAAGGCCTGCCTGGCAGCCGTTCGATGGGTGAGGCGGCGGCTGATGGTGACTGCAGGCGATCCGGGCGAACGGCTTCGCAGTTGGCGCCAGGCGCCCGTGTTCGCGTTTGATCTGGGCGAGGATCCGCTCGAGGAGAAGCCCGTCAGGCTGACCGCCGACGAGCTGGCGGCCCCGCCCTACGCTGACCTGCTGGATCGCCTGCGGAACTACTGGCAGGAAGGCGTTGTCGGGCCGCAGATAAAGCTGGATGTCGACGAGGACACGGACGAAGAGGTACTCCAACGGCTGAGGGACCTGGGATATGCCGAGTGAGAGACAGGAAGTCGACCAACGGGCGGAAGACGTCGCGGAGGTGGGTGGGCTGCTGTCCGGCCGACGCATCCTCCTGGGCAGTTGGGACCTGTTCAGCAGCCGGGCGGCCGGAATCGGGCGTTATGGCCGCCAGCTGATACGCGATCTCGGCCCGACGGCGGCCGAGTTGAGCGTGCTGTGGAACTGTCCGCGGGTGGGGTCACCCGAGGTCCAGGAGGCTTTGCTCTATCGAGATCCAGCCCAGCTCAGGTTCTCCCTGATCCGGACCGCCCGCACCGCACTGAAGGCTCTTTTCCGGCCGGCGAAGTCGCAGGAATTCATCCCTCCGGGGTCCGTCATCCCCCCGCCATCGGGCGCCGGGTGGCGGCGGTGCATCGATTCGGTCGAGATACTGCCGAACTGCTACCGCCTCTCGTTCAAGCTTACGCAGCACTTCGGGCGGCCCCTGCGAGTAAAAACCTCGCGGCCGGTGGACCTCTGGCACGCCATCAAGCCTCTGGCAATACGGGTCGACGGGGCGTCTTTCGTGGTCACCATGCACGACCTGGTGCCGGTTCTGCTGCCGTATACCAGCGCCACCGATCCGCGGGAGTTCTTGTCCCGCCTGAACTTCGCCTCGCGCTACGCCGACGCCATCATCACGGTTTCGGACCACACCAAGGAGGACCTGCTGCGCCTCTCGGACATCCCGGAGGAGCGCATCTTCACCGTGCACCCGGCGGTCAGCCTGTCGAGCGAGCCGATGGCCGAGCGGGACGTGGCCGCCCGCCTGCGCCCCATGGGCCTGGAACCGGGCGGATACATCCTGTTTTGCAGCACCATCGAACCACGCAAGAACCTCATTCAGCTGATGGAAGCGCTGTCCAGCCTGCCGGACGCGCCGCCGCTGGTCATCTGCGGCCGGGAGGGTTGGCTGTCGGAGGAGACCGTGCAGATGATCGACCTGATGGAGAAGGAGAACCGCGTCATCCGGCCCGGCTATGTCTCCGACGTGCGGCTGCGGGCGCTTTACGCGGGGGCACTTTTCCTGGCCTTTCCGAGCCTCTATGAGGGCTTCGGCTTCCCGGCGGCGGAGGCAATGGCCCACGGGTGTCCGGTGCTCACCTCCCGGGTCGCGTCCCTGCCCGAGGTCTGCGGTGAGGCAGCGCTCTACGTCGACCCCAGGGACAGGGAGGACATCGCCGAGAAGCTGCGCATGATGATCGAGGACGAAGGGCTGCGCCGGGAGCTGGCTGCGCGGGGCAACGAGAGGGTTCTGAAGTTCAGCCGGGCGGCGTTCCAGCGCCGCATAGCTGAGGTCTATTCGTCAGTGATGGGTTAGCGACACGGCCCGCTTTCGGGCCGGGACGACCAAGTGAACGTATTGCACGTAAACACGTCCGCCAGGGTGCTCGGAGCCGGTATTGCGTGCCATCGCCTCCACACGGCCCTCCGCCGCTCCGGTGAGGAAAGCCGTATCGTCTCCGCCGACTACGTGAAAGGGCGGGACGATCTCCAGACGTGGGTGCCGAAGACGCCCCTCTGGTGGCTGCTTCACCACGCCACGTGGTGGCTGGAAATCCATACCGGGCTCGAAGGCGCCATCAACGTCACCTCGTGGTTCGGCTACCGGCGCCACGCCGAGTGGGCGGACGTGGTCAA
>JAWODG010000063.1:0-15315 GCA_046483385.1 Candidatus Brocadiia bacterium
TGCTCGGAACAGTCTGTCACGGGAAGGCCTCCTTGCCGGTGGACGCGCGATTGCTTCTTGCGCCCATTTTAAAGGCTCAGGAGGCCTTCTTCACTCTCCCCACACGCCACCTGATGAATAATGTGGGGGAAGAGCTCGTTTCGCATATGTGGTTTTGCTGATCTCGGCCGGGTTGACCGTTCAGGCAAGGGAACCGAGCATCCGGAACTCGATATCGGGGTCACAACGGACTGGAGGGACGGTTTGTACGATAAAGGCATTGCTGCGGCAGCGGACGGTCGCCGGGGCGTAAGCCTGCTTGAGGACAACATAACCATCGGGAGAGAGTGACATGATGGACGAGGGTGTGAAAAGTGAGATGAAGTGGTCGAGACTGCTCCTGGCTTTGCTGTTCTTCGCTTGTGTGGCCACCGGCGTTTCCCGGGCGGAACCGCTGCACTGGAAGCCCGGCGAGAAGGGAAGTCAGCTTATCTGGCATGCATGGCCGGACAAGATATCCGCAGGACCGGCCAGGTTTGATGCCAAAGAGTTCAAGCGGACAGAGGACGGGTTCGTTATGGACGTGCGCAATCAGTATGCGGACGTTCAGTACAGCGCGACGATAGTTGACTCCGAGCCCAATGACAGGAAGCGGCCCTGCCGGCTGGATTCGGCACCTGAGTCGCTCAGCATCGACGGGGATATCAGTGACGTGGCGCCGGGTGGCAAGAGCTTCACGGGTGTGTTCCCGTTTGCGGGGACGACCTATACTTGTCGGGTCGAGCGGACCAGGTATGAGATCACCCACCAACCCCTTCCCGATGAGCGGGATATGCGCTACGGGCCACACTTCCGCCACACCATCGATTTCTACCGGGCCGAGTCGGACCGGCCGACGCCCTTGGTGGTATTCATGCACCCCGGCGGGTGGATTTACTTCCAAAAAGGCCAGGTGAAGCATACGGATTACCTCGAATTGACCGATCACGGGGTGTCGGTGGCGTCCATAAACTTCCGCTTCAAACCTGAGAAGCTGGAACCGAGAATCCGGGCTCCTTTTCTGGATGCGGGCCGGGCGGTGCAGTACCTGCGCAGCAAGGCGAAGGAGTTGAACATCGATAAGGACCGCGTGGCTGCCGTGGGGGCGGTGTCGGGGGGCACCACCGCGCTCTGGTTGGCTCTGCACGACGACCTGGCCGATCCCGATAGCAGCGACCCGGTGGCGCGTGAGTCAAGCCGCCTGCAGTGTGCGGCCGGCTATCTTCCCTATACGACGTTCGACCCGGTCCAGATCAAGGAGTGGGTTCCCCAGAGCCCCCTTGGACCGTTCGTATTTGCACGGTTCCGATTCACGCCTCAACTCGAGGGAAAGACGGTCGATGAATTCCTCGAACGACGGACAGAATGGATGAAGAAGGGGTGGATCCAGGAATACTCGCCGGCGGCGCTGGTCACGCCGGACGACCCGCCGATCTACATGGATTACGGTTCCGGCCGCGTGGAATCATCCGGCGATGGGACGGTTACAGTCGATATCCCCGGGGGCGGCCGCGATGGTAACCTTATGCAATGGGAACATCTGCCGGTGCTTCCCACGGAGAAAGGCACCACAAAGCGGTTCAGGTTTTCGCCGGTCTTCGGATTGGAGATGAAGAAGATCTGCCAGCAGGCCGGAGTGCAGGCGTTTGTCAAGGCCCAGGGCCACCGGCCGGAGCCATACCATGACATCACGGAATTCCTGCTCGGGGAACTTGAGGCCGGGAAAGAGTAGAGCCTCGGTTTGGAGTGGGAACGAAGAACGCAATGAGCAGTAGTGAGTTCCAATCGGCCGTGCATCGAGAAGGACTACCTCTCTTGGTCCGTCCCCGGCCTTCGCCACGCAGGATGGGAAGTCCCGATTGACACGGTCTACTTTACGGGAGAAGGAGGAGCATGAGAATAGCACGGATCGAAGCGCATGAGGCGGTGCGGCCGCCTCGGAAGCTTGAGGGGAAGTGGTGGGAGATCCGGCGCAAGTACGGCCTGACGGAGGCTGCCAGCTACGGCGAGACGATCGGGCGTCTGATGTTCGCCCTGAAGGTGACGACCGACGACGGGCTGGAGGGCTTTAGCTACGGCGGAGGGGGCGTGCATTCCGGATCGTTCGGCATGGGCGGTCTGACCGGAAACGACCTGAAAATGGAACAGGACATCACGGACGGGAGTGCATTCGCGTCCCGGACGGAGCGGCTGCAGGGCATCTGGGAACGGATTCAGGGAGAGGACCTTCTGAACACAGAGAGACTCCTCTCTTTGGGGGCCGGTCCGATGGCGACATGCCTCTGGGACTTGAAGGGCAAACACGCCGCCTTGCCGGTCCATCAGTTGGCGGGCGGTGCGGGCCGGGAACGCATCAAGGCCTACGCCAGTTCCTACACGGACGTCGGATCGCCCGAGGAATATGCGGACCACGCGCAGGAATGTCTGGAGATGGGCTTCCAGGCGTACAAGCTCCACACATACCGTTGCCTCGATCCCCGCACAATGACGCTGGCCGGGAGAAACCTGGCCTCCCCTGACTACGACATCGAAGCGTGCCGGGCGGTCCGCGACCGGGTAGGTGATCGGATGGAGCTGATGCTGGACCCCGACACGGCCTACACGCTGGAGCAGGCAGTAAGAGTGGGTCGGGAGCTGGAGAAGCTCCGTTTCAAGTGGTTCGAGGCGCCGATGAACGAACGCGAGCACCCGGAGCGCTACGCCGAGCTACGCAGGCAGGTGAACGTGCCGATCTGCGGTCCGGAAAGCGTGCCGGGGTCGTTCTACGCGCGGGCGGAATGGCTGCGCAACGGATGGACCGACATAATCCGGCCAGGCGGTGGCATCTCGCCCATGTTGAAGTGCATGGCATTGGCCCAGGCCAACCATACGCAGTGCGAAACGCACGGCGGCGGCTTCTCCAGGGTGCAGGCCATCGCCACTTACCCTGAGACCGTCAGTGAGTACTACGAGATGTTCCTGGTCACACCGGGGGTCGAGCACATGGGCTACAGCTTCGTGACCGGCGGGGACCCGGCATTCGATCGCGGCGAAATCGTGGTTCCTCGGACACCGGGGATGGGCTTCAGCCCCGCGCTCTGGGAATACGCGGTTGAAAACAGTGTGCGTTCGTTCGAACTGGACGCATCTTAGAGGGCCGGCGAAGCCAGATTGCCGTCGCTTGCCCACACGTTTGGGAGACATGACATGGAGCGAATAACAGGCGCCTTGCCGGTACTGGAAACCCCATTCACCAGCGACGGAACGCATGTCGATGAAGAAGACCTGCGAGCCGTCGTGGAGGCGGTAATCCGTGACGGCGCCTCCGGGCTTGTGGTTTTCGGGTTCGCCACCGAGTTTGCCACGCTCTCAGATGACGAACGAGACTGGATGGTAAAGGTGGTGATCGAGACCGCCGCGGGGCGCATCCCTGTAATCCCCTCGGTGACGGACACCACGGCTATGGAAGCGATTGCGTCCGCCGGGGAATACGTCTCAGTGGGAGCCGACGCCGTTATGGTACTGCCTCGATTCTCGGAGGAGGTGATCGGGACGCTGACGGCCGTCGCGCAGCAGATGCCGGAAGACGCTCCGCTTTTCGTGCAAGTTGAGCCCGAAGCCACCGGCATTCCAGTGCCGGTCGAGGATATTGTCAGGCTGAATGAAGCCATTCCCAACCCCCTGGCAATCAAGGCCGAGCCCAAGATGCCGACCGGGCAGTTCATTGCGGCTGTTCACCGTGAATCGGAGGGCCGTATCTCGCTCTACACTGGCAACCAGGGAATCGCCATGTATGAAGGACTGGACCGCGGCGCCGTAGGGGTTATGCCCGGTTGCTCGATTGTGGGCGTCTACGCGAGGATCGTCCGCGAGTTTCTGCAGGGCGCCAAAGAGCGTGCATTTGACATGTATAATCGCCTGGTGCCCTACCTGAATGTGTTCCATGGGCCTCATGAGCTGCAATTTGAGAAACGGATCCTGATGAAGCGCGGGATATTCAAGACGGATTACTGCCGGAGCGGGGCAGATTCAGACGAGAGTGTGGATGCTTACACGGAAGCCTACCTGTGGAAGTACTACGGTTACCTGAAGGAGCAGTTTCCGCAACAGGTCACTTGATAGTGGCTCATGCACAAGGCGAGGGCCTCCGAGGTTCTGACGCCGGCCAACGGGCGCGGTCCGCACGGATGGCGCAGGCGACGCCCAGATGCCGAGGGCTGGATCACGTTGCTGCCCGATTGCTTCTACTACATCGGCGAATGCGCCACGCCGTAAGAGGTCGAGGAGATGACCCTATGGTCGAGAGAGTAACCGCTTTGCTTGTGGGCGCGCTGCTGCTGGGCTGCATGGAAGTTTGGGCGGAGAACGCGTATGTCTGGGTTGAGGGGGAGGCTCCCGCTTCACTGGATATCCGGAAGGCTCCGGAGTTCGAGCCGCGCGGCGAAGAGGAAGCCAGCGTGCTCAGCGAGGGCGAATGGCTCTGCATCCAGGGGGGGCCGCCTTCGGCCTCAACCGTGACCTATGAGTTCCACGTGCCCCGGGACGGGACCTATCGGTTGGTGATGCGCAAGTTCTGGAAGCATGGCCGATTCCGCTGGCGCGTGGGGGATAACCCCTGGAAAGAGTATGACCGGGAGGGACCGTTGCTCGATTCGGTGACCATCCGCCCCAAGCTGGGTGCCAACTGGGTGCCGCTGGGGGAGGTGGACCTCGAGGAGGGTCCGCAGGAACTTACGATCGAGACGACGGGCCAGGGGCCCGTGTGCATAGACTGCTTCATCCTCACCCGGAAGCCCTTCCTCACGCGCGGCAAATGCCGGCCGGACGAGCCGTGGGGTGAGCCGGAGCCCGGCAAATGGGTGTTCGATCCATCCCCCGACGCGTTCTCGCCCGAGGCGCTGCTGGAGCTGCGCACGCGCAACGGTAAGAGGCGGGCGGAGAAAGTCGAGGAGATGGCCGCCATGCTGGGGCTGGAGCACCTGCTGGACAGGATGCCCGCGGGCCTGAGCGGCGGCGAGCAGCAGAAGGTGAGCCTGGCACGCGCCCTGGTGCTGCGGCCCTCCCTGCTGCTGCTGGACGAACCGGTCAGCTCCATAGACGAGCAGAGCCGCCACACCGTCGGCCGGGAACTGGTGGACATTCAGCAGGAACTGGGCGTCACGACCATACACGTCTCGCACAACCGTCACGAGACGAGCCTGGTGGCCGAGCGCATCGGCAGGATCGAGAACGGGCGACTGCTGGGAGTCGAGCAGTCGAATGAACATGCACTGGGGCAACAACACCAATGCTCTGAGGAAGTGGGAAGCGAACTGTGAAGGATCTGTGCGGTGTCCTGTTTATGACCGCGCTGGGGGCCGCGCTGGCCGTACGCCCGGCCGGCGCCTGCTCTATCCCGGTTTTCGAGTACGCCTTGTATTCGTGGTTTCCGGCCGACTACGAGCTGGTCATCTTCCACGAGGGGGCGCTCAGCGAACAGAACCGGCAGGTCGTCTCCCACCTGGAGAACCTGAGCGGGCTGGAGGCGGAGGCTCGGCTGAACATCCGCGTGCGAACCGCGGACCTGGCCGGGGAACTGCCGGAGGACCTGGCGAAGCTCCGGGAGGAAGCGCCCGACGCCGCGACCCCTCGGATGGTCCTCTGCCTGCCGGACCCGGGGGGGCTGTTCCCCGTCTGGTCCGGCCCGCTGGGGCAGCCGGCCGCCGACCTGCTGACCGCCTCGCCCGCCCGGCAGCAGATGGTCCGCAACATCCTGCGCGGCGACGCCGCCGTGTGGGTGCTGGTGGAGAGCGGCAACGAGCAGGCCGACGCCCGGGCCGCCAACCTGCTGCAGACGGAACTGAAGCGGCTGGAAGGGGAGCTGCAACTGCCCATCCCCTATGACGCCTATCCCCCGCCCGGAGAACAGGACGCCGAAGAGCCGGAAACCGGCCACCCGGAGTTCTCCCTGGTGCGCGTCAGCGCCGGCAGTGGGCGCGAAGAGGTCATCCTGACTGTGCTTTCCTCCCTGCTGGGGGACAGGCTGCCCCTGCCCCCGCAACAGCCGGTGGCTTTCCCCGTGTTCGGCAGGGGACGGCTGCTGGACGTGCTGATCGGGGAGGAGATAAACGCCCGAAACGTCGAGGACTTCTGCTGGTTCCTGACGGGGGCATGCCAGTGCACCGTGAAGGCCCAGAACCCGGGGCTGGACCTGCCCGTCGCCGCTAACTGGGACGCCCGGCCGGAGGACGCGGCCGACGAGCCGCTGCTGGAAACGGAGACCCCGGAGCTGACCGGCGCCTTCCCGGAACCGGTGGAGACGGCGGCTGACCCCGCGGAACAGGCAACCGAACCGGTGGGGACCGCCGACCCGCCGGAGGCGGATGAGCCCGAGGGACCGACCCGCCTGCTCGTCGGCCTGGCCGCCGCCTTGGGCGTGCTCGCCCTGTGCGTCGCGGCCGGAACACTCATACTCAAGCACAGGAACGCGGGCGCGTAGGCCGCACGCCGCCGCGCCGCGCATCGTCCCCCATGAAGCTCCTGAGATTGGCCGCCAGGGAGATCCGGCATCGCGGCCTGAGTTTCCTGCTGGGCACGCTGTGCCTCGCCGCCGCCGTGGCCTGCATGACTGGCTCTCTGGAACTGCTGCGCCTGCACGATCACCGCACGCAGGCCATCGTCTCCGCGCGCCAGGCGGAGGTCCGGCGCACCATGGACACCGTCCAGTCCGAAACGCAGGACGCGGTCCGGAAGCTGGGGTTCAATATCGCGATCATACCGGCGGACCAGGAACTGGGCGATTACTACACGGAGGATTACGCCTCCCGCACCATGCCGGCCGAATACCTGGACCGGCTGCGGGGGGCGGACCTGATGACCGTGGAGCACCTGGCGGCCAGGCTGCGCGCCAGGGTCCGATGGCCGGAGACGGGCTGGACGGTCATCGTGGTCGGCACGGCCGCGGACCGGGAGGAAATGGCCGCGGGGACGTTCGTCGGCCATGTGCCGCCGGACCGGGTCATCGTCGGCCACGAGATACACCGGGGCCTGGGACTGTCCGAAGGCCAGACGGTCCGCCTGATGGGCCGGGAGTTCCGGATACTGGAGTGCCGCCCGGAACACGGCTCGAAGGACGACATAACGCTTTGGCTGAACCTGTCGGACGCCCAGGCGCTTCTGGACAAAGAGGGGCGCATCAACGAGATACTGGCCGTCGAGGCCCGCGCCGCCTACGAAGATCTGGCACGGATCGAATCCGAGGTCGCCGCCGTGCTGCCGGACACCCGGGTGATCGAGAGGGGCTCCGACCTGCTGGCCAAAGCGCAGGCCACCGAGAGCGTCCGCCAGAAACGCCTGGCGGCCATCGAGCGCGAGCGCGCGGCCAGGGAACGGCTGCGAGAGCGGCGCGAGGCGCTGGCCCTCGCCCTGGTGGCCGTCGTCTTCGTGGCCTGCGCCGCCGGTGTCGGACTGCTGTCCCTGAGGAACGTGTGGAACCGCCGGGGGGAGATCGGCGCGTTCCGCGCCCTGGGCTATCGCTCCGGCCAGATATTCGTCGTGTTGTTCGTGCGGCCGGTGATGATGGGCGTGGCCGGCGGCATTGTCGGCTACGCGGTGGGAAAGGCTTTCGGCTGGGCGCTGGAGTACACGCGGCAGGGCGCCGCGGCCCCCGCCCTGGGCGCCGGCGACGCCGCCGTGCTGGCCCTCGCGCTGGGCGCCGCCGTGGTCGTCGCTTCACTGGCCGGCCTGCTGCCGGTGCTCAGAGCGCTGCGGCTGGACCCGGCCGTTGTTCTACGCAGGCAATGAACCGTCCGGAATACGAGGTCGAGAGATGAGAGTCTGGAGACTGGTCGCCCGCGAGATAGCCCACCACAGGCTGCGGTTCGCCGCGGGCGCCGTGGCCGTCGCCGTCGCCGTCGCCGTGCTGGTGGGCTCCATGGTGCTGCTGCGGATGCACGACGCCTACACGCGGGACATCCTGGCCCGCAAGCAGCAGCAGGCCGAAGAGCAGCTCGCCGAGCTGGAGGACGAGATGCGACGCGCCATGCTGAAGCTGAGCTTCAACCTGGTGATCCTGCCCGAGGACCAGCAGCTTCGGGACTGGTACGCCCGGGACTACGCCACCGAGTACATGCCGGAGGAATACGTCCATCGGCTGGCCGACTCGGGCATCATAGTGGTGCGCCACTTCTTCCCCATACTGCAGCAGAAGCTCGTCTGGCCGGAGAAGAACCGCACCATCATCCTGGTGGGCACGCGCGGCGAGGTGCCGAACCTCCACAAGAATTACCGGAAGCCCATGGTCCAGCCCGTGCCGGAGGGAACGATCGTCCTGGGCCACGAGCTGCACACGACCATGGACCTGGCGGCGGGCGATTCAACCCGCCTGATGGGGCGGGAGTTCACCGTGAACAGGTGCTACGACCAGCGCGGCAACAAGGACGACATCACCGCATGGATACACCTGGACGAAGCGCAGGAGATGCTCGAAAAGGAGGACAGGATCAACGCCATCCTGGCCCTGGAGTGCCTGTGCGCCGGCCAGGTGGCCCTGCCGAAGGTGCGCGCGGAGATCGAGAAGATACTGCCCGGCACGCGGGTGGTGGAACGCGGCACGCGGGCGCTGGTGCGCGCCGAAGCGCGGCTTAAACTCAAGGATTGGGTGAAGGAAACCCTGGCGGCCGAACAGGAAAGCCGCCGGAAGCTGCGCTCCGAGCTGGAAAGGGTCAGCGCCCTGCTGGTCCCCCTGGTGGTGGTGCTGTGCGCCGTCTGGATAGGCCTGCTGACGGCGTTCGGCGTGCGTGACCGCCGCGGCGAGATCGGCATCCTGCGCGCCATGGGCTACCGCTCCGGCCACGTCATGAAGCTGTTCGTCTCGAAGGCGCTGCTGTTCGGCCTGCTGGGCGGGGTATGCGGCCTGCCGGCCGGCCTGCTGGGGGGGCGATGGCTGGCCGCAGCGCTGGGGAGCGGGCCGGCGCCGGACCTGCCGGCGTCCGAACTGCTGGCACCCGGCCCGGGGCTGCTGATCCTGGCAGGCGCGTGCCTGCTGCCCGTGCTGGCCGCCTGGCTGCCGGCGCTGGCGGCCTCGTACATGGACCCAGCATCCATCCTCAGGAAGGGATGACCGACCGTGATCGAGATAAGGGGACTGACCAAGAGCTTTGACGGCCCCGCCGGCCCGGTGCAGGCGCTGACGGACGTTTCCTTCCGCGTCGCCGACGGCGAGTTCGTCGCCGTGCAGGGGCCCAGCGGATGCGGCAAGACCACCCTGCTGCTGACGACGGGCGCCATGCTGCGCCCCTCGGCGGGCTCCGTCGTGATAGACGGCCGGGACCCGTACGCGCTGTCCGCCGGCCAGCGGAGCCGGTTCAGGGCGCAGCACATCGGCTTCGTGTTCCAGGAGTTCTACCTGATCCCTTACCTGGACGTGCTGGACAACATCCTGGCGGCGGACATCGCCCATCCGCGCGCCGACGCGCTGGAGCGTGCGCGGGAGCTGGTCTCCCGGTTCGGCCTGGAAGAGCGGGCGGACCACGTGCCGGCCCAGCTCAGCACGGGCGAATGCCAGCGCACCGCCATGGCGCGCGCGCTGATGAACGACCCGCGCGTGCTGCTGGCGGACGAGCCGACCGGGAACCTGGACGCCGAAAACGCCGAGGTGCTGCTGGACGGGCTGCGGCGGTTCGCGCAGAACGGGGGCTCGGTGCTGCTGGTCACGCACGACCGCCAGGCGGCGCAGCACGCCCGCCGGGTCCTCCAACTGGAACGGGGCCGGCTGTGCGAGTAGAGTCGGGGCGGGGTTCAGTCCCGGCCGCCCTCCGCATCGAGGGCCCTCCGCACGTGCCGCGCCAATTCCTGCGCATCGAAAGGCTTCATCATGAACGCGGTGTCCAGGCCCTGCAGGCCCCGCTGCATCACGGTGCTGCTGGCGTAGCCGGACACGTAGAGGACCTTCAGCGAGGGCTTCTCCGCCGACAGTTCCTCGAATAGCTCGTTGCCGTCGCCGCCCGGCATCACCACGTCGGTCAGCAGCAGGTCGATCTGGTCCGCGTGTGCCCGGAAGACCTGCGCGCCTTCCCCCGGATCGCGCGCCGAGAGCACCGTGTAGCCCTGCCGGGTCAGGATGCGCTCGGCCAGCGAGCGGACGGCCTCCTCGTCTTCAACGACCAGCACCGTCTGGCTGCCCCGTGGGGCGGACCGATGGTCCGGCGAGGCCACGTCCGGGGCGGGCTGCTCCCGCACGCGTGGCAGGTAGACCTTGAAGGTGGTCCCCTTGTCCGGCTCGCTGTAGACGGAGATGGCACCCTCGTGCTGCGCCACGATGCCGTAGACGGTGGCTAGGCCCAGGCCGGTGCCCTTGCCCGGCTCCTTGGTGGTGAAGAAGGGCTCGAACAGGGGCTCCATCGTGTCCGGGTCCATGCCGCAGCCGGTGTCGGTGACCGACAGCCGCACGTAAGGACCCTCGTGGAGGTCAACCGGCCTCTCGGCGAAGTCCTCGTCCACCGTCACGGGCTCGGTCTCTATCAGGAGCTTGCCGCCTTCGGGCATGGCGTCCCGCGCGTCGAGGGCCAGGTTCATCAGTATCCCTTCCATCTGCCACGCGACGACGCGCACGCCTCCCAGGTCGGGGTGGGGATGGAACTCCAGCTCGATGTCTTCCCCGATGGCCCGTTTCAGCATCTTGATGGCGCCCTCGATGACGGTGTTCAGGTTCGCCACCGTGGGTCGCATGGGCCTCTGTCGGCTGAAGGCCAGCAGCTGCTCTGTCAACGGGGCGCCGCGCTGGCCCGGCGCCTCGGTCTCGGCCAGGTCCTCCTCCTGCCAATCGCGGGGAATTCCCAGCGTTTTGGCCACCTCCTCGGCCGTCATCGCCATCGCATTTACTCGCCTTTTCTCGCTCATGTCACATGCCTTTACCCGGTCGAGAGTTGCGACAGGTGGAATCTCGGCGACATTCCGAGAACCGGCCTTGCTTTCCCGGCGCAGTCATGCCCTCATGTGGGTGTCGTAAACGTAACCTCTTTACACGAAAGGAGGTAGGGCCATGCGGGTAACGCGGGTAGACGTAAGAGACCCGCGCGGGCAGAGCCCGCGCCGCCTACTGGCGGCGCCCCCGAAAGGCGCGCCGAGCTGACACGCGCCCGGGAGGCGGCCGCGTCCGGCCCTGCATTCGGCGCCATCTTCATCGGGCAGAAGACGGGCGCATTGGATGCCCGGGCGGCCGAGCTTGCGGCGCCCAAGGAGGCCGTGCGCCACTCGCGCAGTACGACCGTGCGGCCGGAATCTTATCGCCGCGAGGGTCTGCTGGCCTATGACCGCTGGGTCGAGAAGTTCAGCCAACCCCGCGCCAAGTGCGGGGCCGGCGACTCGTATTGCCGGAGCGTTTACCGCTCAACGCATCGGGCGGCCGGCGAGTTGCTCAAGGAGACTGCTCCCAAGTACCCCAGGAGCGGCGAAGATCTGGCCAAGGCCGCCTCCGAGTTCGCCGCCGAGGCGGACGCGCTGGACAAGTGCAGCGCCGGGATCGGCTGGCGGTCGCCCGAGCGCGACGATGCCCGCGACGCCAGGCTCTGGCCGCTCCTTGCCGAAGCACGCAACCATTACGCCGCCGGCATCGGGCACCTCGAGAAGGCGCTGGCAATGTTAGGTTGATGCAGACCAGCGACAGCATAACCAACCGCCAGCTGCAACAACGCTGCGAAGCACTCCTGCGCCAGCCTTTGGACGTGCTGGGATTGAGCGGCCGCACCCCACTCCGACGTTCTGTACTCCCACGGGGTAAGTAAACAACAGAGAGTACACCGTCCCGCCCGACGCCGCACCGGCGGCCCTTCGCCAGGCTCAGGGCCGAGGTCCTCCTGAGCCAGGCTCGACGGGACCCGTCGCTGAATCGCTCGCTGTCCGAGCGGAGGAGAAACTCCGGGGCACCGATCTCAGGAGTATAAGACCCTATCCCCGGCGCCGACCTGACGAGTGGCGCCGGCTTTCGGAGCGGAACCTGACTTCGCGGTTTCTCGACAGCCAAGGTGCCTCTCGATGGCTGAAAAACATCTTTCGGGCGGCCGTATCTCCCCGGCCTAACGGCGGCCGGAGACCAGCGGGCAGATTCCTTGCACGGGTCCTTCCTTGACGAACAGCGCCGGGCAATACACTATGCAATTGCGGTAGCCTCCGAACTCCGCTACTCTGTCTGGGAAATCTGACCTCATGACCGTGCAGTACTAAACCTTGACAGGTTTGCCATTGATTCTGGAGACAAGATGACAGAAAGCCAGCTCCACCCGGTCGTCCGCCAGGCGAAGGTGTTTACGGAAACCTATAAGGAGTACATCGACGCCCCCCCTGCGGTCCGGGAGGCCGCCTGCCTGAAGACTCAGTATCCGGCGCTGGTCGGGCCGATCAAGCCGGACGATGTCTTTGCCGGTTCTCAGGCCGAGGACAGGATCACCTATCTCGGCGTGATCTGGTGGGCCAGAATGCCCGGACGGCCGGGGTCCGGCAAACAGGGCGGCTACTGTTTCGATTTTGCCGCGCTCGACCGTTACGGGGACAATCCCGCTGACCGGGCTGTGCTTGAGGAGCTTACCGAGTTCTGGCGCCATGAGAACACCTGTGCCAAGATCTTCGCCAAATACTCCGAGGATGACGAGACGTTCACGGGTCTGGCCAACCCGATCATCGGCGGGGGCTGCGGCATGTGCCTTGTCCCCGACCTGGACCGACTGGTCAGGAGGGGCATACCCGGACTTTACCAGGATGTTGACCGGCGAATCGCCCGGGGCGGGGAAGGCGCTGACCTCGATTTTCTCAGAAGTCTCCGAACCGTTCTCGACGTGCTGTCCGACGTCTGCCGGCACTACGCAGCCGAGGCGCGGGAGAAGGCCGAGCAGACCACCGATGAAAAGGACAAGGACAGGCTCCTGACTATTGCCCGGAGTCTCGAGGCCAACCTGGACCACGCGCCGCAGAGCCTGCATGAAGCGATGCAACTGGTCTGGATCACCAGCATCATCACGAGTGGCCAGCACATCGACGCCTTCCGGCCCGACGTGGCCCTCGGAGACCTGTACGTGCGGGATATCGAGGCCGGAGTGCTGACCGAGGATGAGGCCCTCGACCTGGTCCTCGCTCTGTGGAAGAAGTTCACGAACGAAGGCAACGTGGCCGTCTGCCGCGTGCTGGTTGGCGGCAAAGGCCGGCGGAACGAGGCGAATGCGGACCGTTTCGCCCTGGCGGCGATCAAGGCAAGCAGCATCCACCAGGAACTCATCCCCCAGCTTACCCTCCGCTTCTACGAGGGGCAGGACCCGGCGCTCATGGAGGCCGCGTACGATGCGCTCGCGACCGGCTGTGTTTACCCCTTGCTCTACAACGACGACGCCATCCTGCCCGGCGTCGAAGAGGCGCTCCGTGTTTCGCCGGAGGATGCGCTGAACTACCATCCCCTCGGCTGCGGCGAATACATGATCGCCGGCAGAAGCCCGAGCGAACTTAACTTCGTCATCAGCATCGGCAAGGCGCTGGACGCCGCCCTGCGCAACGGTGTGGACAGGGACGGGGTGCAATTCGCCATCCAGACGGGCGACGCCCGGGAGTTCGAGTCATTTGAGGAGTTGCTGGCGGCCTTCTACGCGCAGATCGATTGGGCCGTCCGAATACCCGCGCGCATTCACGTCTTGAACAACTCGGTCCTGCGCGAGGAATGCTCCCTGCTGCTGGGAAGCCTCCTGACGGACGACTGCCTTGAGCGCGGCAGGGCCATGATGGACGGGGGCGTCCGCTACAATGGCGCCTGCATCATGGGGCACGGGTTTACCAACGCCGCGGACAGCCTGATCGCCATCAAGCAACTCGTCTTCGAGCAGCAGGCCTTCACGATGGGGGAGATCATCCAGGCCCTCGATGACGACTTCGAAGGCCACGAACTGCTGCACAGCCGGCTGAAGGCCTGTCCGAAGTTCGGCAACGACATCGACGAAGTCGATGACCTGTACGGGCAACTGTGGGATTACGCCAACCGGGCCGTGGCGGAGGCCGGGGAGGAGGCCGGGCTCGACTTCCTCACCATCTCCAGCGTCAACCCGGGCGGCTACTTCACGGGCGAGAATTGCGGGGCTACCCCCGACGGTCGGCGCGCCGGCCAGCCGTTTGCCATCGGCCATGCTCCCACCGCGGGCAACGACACCAGGGGCATCACCGCCCTGCTCAACTCCGTGGCCAAGCTCGACCCGGCGAACGGTGGCGCCGTCACTAACCTCAAGCTCAACCCCGACTTCTTCGCGCACTCGCGGGAGAAAGTGGAAGCGGTCATGGCGACCTTCTTCGAGCAGGGCGGGCTGCAGGCGATGATCTCGTCCGTCAGCCAGCAAGACCTCGAGGCGGCCATGGAGGAACCGGACAGCTACGGGCATCTGCTGGTCCGTGTGGGCGGGTTCACGTGTCGCTTCGTTGAGCTTGACCGAAACCGCCAGCTCGACATCCTGAAGCGCACCGAATACTGAAGCGCCGCCTCACCGCTCTCGCTATGCCCGCCCGGGCAGCAGACGCGGTCGGGTTTTGTGCGACCAATCGGCCGCCGGCAAACACTCCCCGACACGCAAACCCGTGTGATACGTGGATGCAGACGGGCGCAGCCGTGGCGCTGTTCCGCCGGCGCCGCCGGCGGTAGGTGAACTCCTGTACTATCCCCATCTCCATATCGTCCTCCAGCGGTGTATATGGCAGGCCTCAGCGTGACTGCCGTCAATCATGCTCGCAGGCAGTTGTCAGCGGAAAGTGCTTGACACCATGGACCTTGAGCGGTATTGAGGCTCGTGAGCGCCGGCTGGTGCCGGGTCGGGCAAACGGAGATTCCGGGTGAACTGATGCTACTTTCTCAATTCGAATCCGAGCGCCTCTTCTCCAGCCGTACCCGCGGCTCGGTCGTGTGACTGAGAGTTTTCATCCCGAGTTCGCCGTACGGCGCAACGAGGAATCCCCGACCTGAAAGCGGCGCGCCCCCAGGGCGTGCTACACGGTCCTGACAGCGCCCGCAGCGCCCTTACCGGACCGCGTCGGCCCCGGGCGCAAGACCGAGTGCCGGGCGTCGGGAACACAGCGCACAAGGTCGCAGATCCGCGCTTGCGGCCCGTAAGCGCCAGCCGTTCAGTCAAAACGGCTTCAGGATGACAATCTCACGTCGTTCTGCCGCGCTTCAAGTAACCGGTCTACAGCGGGAATACGGGAACATGACAAAGCAGCACTAACAAGTCGGCAATGGCGAAGGGAGAGGCAGATGGTAAGTGTTTACCGTCTCCGCTTACTATAGGGCGCGGGTTGGGGGCGGTCAAGGATTTTTCTGGC
>JAWODG010000205.1:0-52516 GCA_046483385.1 Candidatus Brocadiia bacterium
AAGAAGGAGCTCATCGTCACCGCCGGCGGCAAGAACGTCGCCCCTGCGGTCCTCGAGGATCGCATCCGTGCCCACGGCCTGGTGAGCCAGTGCATGGTGATCGGCGATGGCAAGCCCTTCATCGCCGCGCTGGTCACCATCGATCCCGAGGCCTTCCCGCAGTGGGCCGAGATGCACGGCAAGAGCGGCACCATCGCCGAGCTGACCGAGGACGACGATCTGCGCGCCGAGGTGCAGTCGGCCATCGACGATGCCAACAAGCTGGTCTCCAAGGCCGAGTCGGTCCGCACCTTCAAGATCCTGCCGAGCGACTTCGTGGTCGGTGTGGAGCTGAGCCAGAAGATGTCGGTCAAGCGCCACGTCGTGGCCGAGAAGTACCAGGACGCCATCGACGAGATCTACGCGTCCAAGAAGCCCGCGTAGTACCTGCTTCGGGCGGCGTGACGGGCGCGGGCGGCCGGAGCGAACCAACATCGTGGACCAGTTCCTGCTGTGGGACGAGCTCGCCGAGGCGGAGAAGGAGCAGATGCTGAGCGGCCTCGAGGAGAAACCGGAGCCGCTGACACGCGAGGAGCGGAGCGAGTGGATCAACGGCTTCGATGGCATCTGCTGCAGTTCGGACGCGTTCTTCCCCTTCCGGGACAGCCTCGACCGGGCCAGCCGCACCAACGTGCAATACGTGCTGCAGCCGGGCGGCTCCTACCGGGACGAGGAGGTCACCGAGGCCGCCGACCAGTACGGCATGGTGATGGCCCACAGCGGCATGCGATGGTTCCTGCATTGACGGCCGCAGGCCGCCAATCATGAATCAAGAATGATGAATGGACGCCTCCGACGCTTTACGCCACGGTTCACTCGTCCGGGCGGTTTATGGCTTTGTCACCGATGTCGGTGCGCCAGTGAGCGTCCCGGAAGTGGATCTTCTCCACCGCCTCGTAGGCGAGCTTCTGCGCCTCTTCGATGGTGTCACCGCGGGCGGTGACGCCCAGTACGCGGCCGCCGTCGGTCACGATGCGGCCGGTGTCCTCGTCCACCTTCGTGCCGGCGTGGAAGACCATCACGTCCTCCATCTTCGCCACCTCGTCCAGTCCCTCGATGGGGTAGCCGGTCCGGTATTCCACCGGATAGCCGCCGGAGGCCATCACGACGCAAAGGGTGGGGCGGGGGTCCCACTGGATATCGGCGTCCTCCAGCTCCCCGTCGATGGTGGCCAGCAGGATGGGCACGATGTCGCTCTCCAGCCGCATCAGCAGTGGCTGGGTCTCGGGATCGCCCATGCGGCAGTTGAACTCGAGGACCTTCGGCCCGTCGTCGGTGACCATGATGCCCGCGTAGAGCACGCCGTGGTAGGCCTTCTCCTCCCGATTGAGGGCGTGGACGGCCTGGACCAGCACCTCGCGCTCGATCTGGGTGGCCAGCTCGTCGGTGATGACGGGGGCGGGGCTGTAGGCGCCCATGCCGCCGGTGTTGGGACCGGTGTCGCCGTCGCCGACGGGCTTGTGATCCTGCGAGGAGGGCATGACGGCGATTGTCTGGCCGTCGGTGAAGGCGATCATGCTGGCCTCCTCCCCCTCGAGGCAGCTCTCGATGACGACCTGCCGTCCCGCTTCGCCGAAGTCCTTGCGCACCATGATGCGCTCGAGGGCCTCGTACGCTTCCTCCAGATCATCGCAGACGAAAGCCGCCTTGCCGCCGGCGAGACCGTCGGCCTTCACCACGATGGAGAAGGGCTCGTTGCCCGTCCTCTCCTGCGTCTCGGCCGCCGTCTCGAGGTAGGCCTTTGCGCGGTCCGGGGCGGTGAAGGTGCGGAACTCGGCCGTAGGGATGTTGTGCCGCTTCATTAGCTGCTTGGCGAAGACCTTGCTGCCCTCGATCTTCGCCGTTTGCTGCACGGGGCCGAAGACCTTCAGCCCCGAGGTGGCGAAGGCGTCCGCGATGCCCTCAACAAGAGGGGCCTCCGGACCCACGACGGTCAGGTCTATCTCGTTCTCCCGCGCGAACTTGCGGAGCCGCATTATTTCGGTGTCGGCGATGTCGACACACTCGGCGATCTCGGCAATCCCCGCGTTGCCGGGCGCGCACCAGATGCGGTCCACCAGGGGTGACCGGGCGATCTTCCAGACAAGGGCATGCTCTCTTCCACCGCCGCCGACAACCAGAACCCTCATGCTCTCGGCCTCCGCTGCGCAGTAATTCGAGGAGGGGCACAGTATAGCCGTGGCGCCGGAGGCGGTCAAACCGCGCGGCGGATGCGGGCGGGGCCGGTCCTGGCGTGGACACCGGGCCGTTGCCTCCCCGCGCCGGGCGGGACCGCCCCTCGGTCAGCCCAGCCGGCGGGACACCAGCGTGGCCAGCACGTAGAGGAGCGCGACCAGGAGCAAGACGGCCGTGTAGCCGACCTCGATGGCCAGCAGCACGGCCAGCGGAGAGGCCGCCACGGAGGCGAATCCGTTGGCACCCCAGGCCCATGGCACAAGCCGGCGGTCGGACCGCCTGGCCAGCGACAGGCCGTTGGGCAGCGGCCAGCCCATCAGGAACGCCGCCGGTGCCGCAACGACCACCGCCACCCCGAAACGCGCCGGCAGCGGCCAGCCGATCAATGCGCTGAACAGCGGGTCCAGCCCGACCGCATACAGCACCGCAAGCGCCGCTACCCCGAGCGCGGCCAGCGTGATGGCACGCCGGGGGGATGGGGAGAGGCGCCGGCTCAGGGCGCTGCCCAGCCCGCTGAAGACCAGAAACGCGGCCAAAACCCCCGCAGCGGAGTAGATGGGGTCGCCCAGGAAATAGGTGAACTTCAACAGGCACACCATCTCCAGCATCAGGAATGCCAGCCCGATGAGGGAGAAGTACAGGAACGTCGGCAGCCTGCCCCCGCCCGTGCGGCGGAGCCGCAGCAGCGGCAGCAGAATCAGCACCCCTCCCACCAGAACAACCTGCAAAAGAGCGAACACCAGAACCACGTAGCCCAGCTCAACGCGCGTGAGCCAGCGTCGGCCGTACGCCTGCCAGTAATCCGGCAGCGAACTCCAGCGGAAGAAGTTGTAGAAATACGGGCTCTCGTCGGTGGCGGGACGCACGTCGAACGCCCAGTTCCGGAAGAAGCTTTCCCTCTCGGCGGACAGGATTCTGGCGGCGGCATGGTGGAACCACGAGTAGTCCTCGCCCTCCGGGCCGGCGATGCGATGGACCGGTTCCCCGTACTCGACGCCGGGACAGGCTGCCCACTCGACGTCCACTCGCAGTTCCCGTGCGGCCGCACGCAACGCCGCACAGCGTTCCTTGCGGATGGGACGCGCGAAAGCCAGCGTCGTCGCCGCCAGCAGGTTGCGCACCTGCACCAGATGTCGCCCGGGCTCGGGGCGGTCTGCACGTTCCAGCGCCGCTCGCAGCGTCGCGAGCAGCTTGACGTTGTCCCGGGGCGGTTCCTGCACGCCCCTCGTCACGGACACGATTCCGCGGTCAGTCAGGCGCTCGGCACACCGGGCCATGCCCTCAACGGTCAGCAGAAAGTCCTCGTGCAGGGACCTCAGGGCACTGACCCCCGCCGCCGGCCCTTCCGTAGAGACGATCTGAATGATGTCGAACCGCTGGTCAGTATGTTCCATGAACTCCCGCAGACCGGCGCTCCGGACCGTCACGTTGTCCGCTGTGAGCACGCCACCGGAACGTTCGGCCAGAGGGCCCGTCAGAATCCGGGCGACTTGCGGATTCGGCTGGACGACGGTCACATGCGCCGCGCCCATCCGCTGCGCCAGCCATACGTTGCCGCCCCCCGTCTCACCCAGCAGCAAGACGCGCGGCCGCTCCAGGAGCCGATAGGGCAGCGACATCGGCGTGTGGTCCAGTATGCTCGCTTCCTCGGGCGAGTCCACCTCCAGCACGGGCGCCGTCAGGTGGCCGTCAAGCAGCAGTCCCAGTTGCGGAGGCGGGGCTTCGGTCGCTGTGAGCCCGGCGAACATCGTCATGTGCAGGCGGGGTGACTCGTAGACGTCCACGCGGGCCCGGGGTCCGTAACGCGTCAGTAGTTTGCGGGCGCCGCCCTCCCGGGCCCACCGCTGGAGGGTGGCCATGTCTTTGTACTGGTCGATGCGCAGCGCGACGGGCGTGCAGAGGCTCTCCGCCAGGAGCCCCGCACCCACCAGCAGCACAAGCAACCCCCCGAGCGTTCGCCGACGGTTCCACGCCACAGCCCAGCAGAGGGCCGCCAGCACGCCGAGACCCGCCACGGGGTAGAGCAGCCTGTGGGGAGCCATGAGGAACATGGCCCCCGTGGCCACCGCAGCGCCCACGCCGCTGCCCACCAGATTGGCCCCGTAGATGAAATGCACCCGCTGCTCGAAGTGCATAAGTGAGAGTCCGAGCACGCAAGCGCCCAGAAAGAAGGGCACGAATATGAGGAAGTCGTGCGCGAACATCAGCCCGCCCTGCCGTGCGCTGTAGAGGACGTACTGCACGTCCAGCGGCAGCCATTGCGTCAGCCGGAACGTCAGCGGCACGGAGGCGGCGAACGCAAGCGTCAGGATGAAGACCCAGAACCCGAATCGGCGCTCCAGCCGGTCGCCCAGGAAGGTCAAGAACGTCCCGCTGGCGCCGAAGCCCAGCAACGCCGCGCCGATGACGAGGTAGGAGAAGTGGTGCCAACGGGCCACGCTGAAGCACCGCATGAGCACCAGTTCGAGGGCGAGGATGGCCGCCGCCTGCAGGAAAACCGCCGCGGTGCTGAAAGGAAGCGACTGAGTTTGCTCGTCGCCGGCGTTGCCCATGCGCGGTCAGTCCTCCCTCTGGGCGCGACCGGTCATCGGCACGAACCGCACGGGCATCAGCGAACGGGTCTGGATCTGCCCCTCTTCGTCCTTCCTCAGCAGGATGAGCCGCTGCACTTCGAAGACGCCACCAACCGGGATGACCATCCGCCCGCCCGACGTGAGCTGCTCCTTCAGCGGCGGGGGCACGTGCCCGGCGGCCGCCGTGACGATAATCCCGTCGAACGGTGCGTTCTCCGGCCAACCGTAGTAGCCGTCGGCGTGCTTGACCTCGATGGTCTCGTAGCCCAACTCCTCCAGCCGGTCGGCTGCTTCCTGCGCCAGGGGCTCGATGATCTCGATGGTATAGACGTAAGGAGTGATCTCGGAGAGCACCGCGGCCTGATAGCCGCTGCCGGTGCCCACCTCCAGCACCCGGTCTCCCGGCTCCAGCTCCAGCAAATCCGTCATGTATGCCACTATGTAGGGCTGGGAGATGGTCTGCCCGTGCTCTATGGGCAGGGGCTGGTCGGTGTATGCGCTCGGACGCCACCTTTCGGGGACGAAGAGGTGGCGCGGAACGTGCCGCATTGCATCGAGTACGGACTCGTCCTCTATATCTCGAAGCTCTATCTGCTGCTGCACCATGCGCTCCCGTCGGTCCGCGCGCTCGTCGAACCGGGGGCGTGACCATTCCAGCGGCTCCTCCCGTTGCGTTTGAACCGGCGTCTCGGGTGGCGCGGCGTGCATGGGGGTCTCGGGCCGGTCGGGAGGCGCGGCCGGTTGAGTCTGAATCGGCGTCTCCGCGGACGGTCCGGAAGGGCGCGTCTCTATAGCCCCCAGAAACGCGCTGTTCCCCTCGCTCAGGAATGCCAGCACGAACGCCAGCACCGTCAGCGCAACAAGAATCGCTCCGACGATCCACCAGCCTTTTCCCCATTCTTCCATCGCCCCCACCTCCGTTACGTTCCTGGCCCCGATTCCCCGGCGCCCTGCGCGGCCGGCCGCCGGGCCGGCCGGTTCTCGGTCCTCTGCTCCGTCTCCACGAACAGCATGGTACCACCCACTACCCCCAGCGGCAGGAAGAAGACGCCCACGAAGGGCACCCCGAGCGCCACCATGAGCGGCAGGCCGAAACCCATAAGCTCCCAGAAGTGGTCCCGGGCGAAGTCCAGCTTCTGCTGTATGCGCATACGGCGCCGCTCCATCGGATGCTCAAGGCACTCCATGCCAATCAGCACTCCCGAAACGGCGAAGGCCACCGCCGTGGTGACGGGCACCACCAGGAGGCCGAATATGAACACGCCGATCTCGATAAGAAGGATCAGCCCCATCCATAGCAGCGCCCGGCCGATGTCCTCCAGCATGTTGCGGATGCTGAATGGCTCCTCGACCACGTCCCCGGTCAGTTTCCGCTCCACGGCTCCGGACAGGAACTCGTACAGCGGCGCCGCTACCACGAGGCAGATGAAGGAGTACGTGAACACCAGCAGCAGGAACGACCCCATCACCACCACGACCGTCAACGCCACACGCAAAACCGTGCGCCACCACGCCCCCGGTTCGATGATGAGTCCCACGAAGTTGTCCGATAAAGCGACAACCGCCACGAAGCACGCCACGTAGACCACGGCGCAGATGAGGAACGGGATCACCGCCCGGGCGAAGACGCGCACGTCCCCGAACAGCACGCCGATGGCCCGGAAGGGGTAGCCGAGCCCCCTGAAGAACCTTGCCGGAACGCTGATGGCTTGCCGGACGCGCATGTCTGTCCCTCCGCGGGCCATAATTCATGATATCCGATGCCGCCCGACGCACAACCGCGAAAGCCGGTGACGACACTCACCGCAGAGACCGGAGAGACCGCGGAGAACGACAGGGAGGAAAGCCACAACGAACACGGCCGACAGTCAAGAGGAAACACTGAGAGGCGGAGGTGGCGGAGAACGGCTTACAGTGCTCGTCGGCGTCCGGGCTTCATCCGCCGGGCTCGATGGCTGCCAGGAACCGGTCGAAGACGTATGCCACCTCGTTGCGTATCTCCTCCACCTCCTGCGGAGAAGCGGCCTCTCGTAGCCTTGCCAGGTAGCGGACCGTCCACTGGAACCCCACTCGCGACGGCTCCCCGAACTGTTCGCGGACGTTCTCGAGAGCCGCTTGCACTTCCCTTGTGTCCTTGTGCCGGGAGAGCGCCTGTGCGAAGGCCTCCGGTCCGCCCGGGTAACGCCGGAGCAGTGTGAACAGGTCGTAGCAGTCCTTGTCCTTCTGCCCGCTTGCGTCAAAGCGCGGGACGATGGAGCCTTTCATCACGAAGCAGGCCACCTCATCGGCGACCTGCAGGGAGCACGCGTGCGTCTCGCCGGTGGGCAGCCGTCCCTCGAGCCTGTGCTCAACGCGGTGTTCCATGGCGAAATCGGCCCCCGGGAGGGCCATCAACTGGAGACCACCCTGTAGCCTGCGGCGCGGGGAACCCGTCCCCTCACTCTGAGGCGCCAGCAAGTGGACGCGCACCGGTACGATTCTGTTCAACACGGGCGGACCGACCTCGCGTACCCGTTCGAACGCGCTTTCCCCCGGCGCGTAGCCCCGTTTGCCCATCACCTTGGCTGCCGCCGTGTATCCGTCCACCCCCACCGCGTCCACGTCCACCAGAACGTCCAGGTCCAGCGATCCGACGTGCGTCACCGGGCGGTCGCCCTCGGGCGCACCAAGGACGAAGTACGGCACCCACCCGCCGACAAGGACGCACCGGTCCCAGAAGTCCCGGAACAGTATGGAAAGCTCGAGAAGCACGCTCTGGCAGGCAACCAGTTCATCGGAGCGGGGAATGCGGCTCATCCACGCCCTCCCGTGCCGGCGCCGGCGATTACCTTTTCACGAAAGGACTCCGCCTGCTCGGACGCCCGGCCGCCCGCGTGGGCCAGGTCCAGGTAGAGTTGGAGGTCGGACACGACGGGCACGCCCCGGACCTCTCTCCTATCGTGGAAGACGAAGGCGTCATAGGGGCGGTAGACAACGAAGTTCGCCCCACGCTCCGCGGGGCTGAGGGCCGCGGCTTGTTCCACCACCTCGAGCGCCCCCTCCCAATACAGGTCCAGCCGCCCGGCACGCATATACGGCTCAAGCAGGTTGGCCCCCGCAGAACCGGTGAAAGCACCCCTGACTTTGGAACCCTCCAGCGCGCGGGAGACCTTCCGCATCGCCGCCTCGGGGTCATCCAGGGGCACGAAGTACCGCGCGGGTTTCTCGGAGGTCGGTCGATACCGGCTGAGCCAGGAGTCCAGAATCAGCCCCGCGTCCACCACCCGGATACGGCCGTCATCGCCCGAGTCCACCGCCTGCATCTCGGACAGTCGGGAGACCACGCGCGAGCTGTAGCCCTTGTCTATAGCGGCCGCCTCGGCCAGGGACGTAACGGTCCAATCGTCTTCCGGCTCGGACAGCAGGAGACGCGCCACGCGTGATGCCTTCGGGGAGAAGGCGCTTCTGACCACGTCGGGATCCGCGAACCGGTTCGGCCTGCCCTGCACCGATAGCAGCAGACCGGGAGCTTCTATGTAGGCGTTGCCGCAGAAGTCCCAGGCGCACAGGCCCGCCTCGCGCACCGCCGCAAAGCCCGCCGGGGTGACATAAGGCGCTGCAACCGCCGGAACCAATTCGTGTTCAGCCCTCCCGGCCAGGCGTTCCATAGCGCGGCGGAGCCGCTGCCGGACTCCCGCAACCGAGGAGGGAGGCAGCCGTCGTTTGCATTCAGCCACCAGGGTGCACGCGCCTCCACCATATCGGAGATCGGCGACAAGATCGCAATCCGCCTCCGTCGCTCGTTCGGGGCGAAGCGCGACGGATAGCCCCGGATGGAGATCGCGCAGGGCGCGCACCGCACGCTCGACCAGAACGGCGTCCGATGGTAACCTGTCCGGCACGGTTATGCCTCGATAGGGTAGTTGTCTCAATAGGCAACTCTCTATATAGACAACATAACCCATCGCGCTTGGCGCGTCAAGGGGCTTTTGCCGGCCACCATGCGTCCACCCTTGAAGAGGTGTCCCGCTCGCCTTCAGAGCCCGAAGACCTCGGGGCGGGCGAGCAGCAGGCGCGCCAGTGCCGCGACGAACAGGACGCCCACCACGCCTTTGATGATCGTCACCTTCCGCAGAAAGCGACCCCCTATGCGTGGATTATCCAGCACGTTCTGCAGGAAATCTATCCGCCGATCGATGCTGAAGTGCCTCCAGAAGCAAAGCTTCCGGGGCGAGCGGTTCAGCGAGCCCAGCTTCTCCAGGGCCGTGAGGAAGGCCGTCGGGTGCTCGATCTTGCGCAGGCTGTAGAGGTCCGCCTGCTGCTCCATGCGCCGGGAGATGTAGCCGAAGACGACGATCCAGTAGAAGCCGGCGAAGGCAAGCATGGCGACCGCCTGCCGGAGGGTCATGTCGAAGCCAAGGATGTGCTGCATGGGTTCCACCCAGCCGATGAACGCCAGCAGGTCTATGAGATTGGTGTAGAAGACCAGGAACGCCAGCGCCAGCAGCAGGTAGAACGCCAGGTGGTGCTGCCGTGCATGGCCCACCTCGTGGGCGAACACCGCTTCCACTTCGTCTTCGGAGCAGCGGTTGACAAGCGCGTCCGTCAGGAGCACGTAGCGCAGAAGCGGCACGGGTCCGATCACCCCCGCGTTGGTCAGATGATCGTGTGTGTGCCAGACGAGTATGTCCCGGCAACGGAAGCCGTTGCGCTCGCAGAAGTCCTCCAGCCGCCGTCGCAGCGCGCCCTCCGGCAGCGGGCTGGTGCTCCACATCCGGCGCAGCAGCAGGGGACTGAACACGATGAGAATCCCGAGCACGGCGGCCGTACCGACTGCGTCGGCCACCACGGCGTGAGGTGAACCGTAGAATACCGCCGTGACCAGGTCGGTAACCAGCACCAGCGCGATCCACGGTCCTAAGATGATGCCCAGTTCCACGCGGATGCGCAGCCACAGGTATCGCCGGAGGCCGAGCGAGATGCTACCCCGCTCCCTTTCCACCCGGTGCTGGAAGGCCATTACCGTAACGACCATCACCACGGCGGGCAGCAGTAGAAGGAGGTCATCCACAAGTATGAACCACCGATGCCGGGTCAGCAGCGCCTCCACCATCAAGGGCCACTTCAGTACGAAAACGTCCGCGGCCACGAGACCCACGACGAGGCCTTTGAGGAAGGAGAAGACGCGGGAGGCGGCCAGTTCGCCCAGCGGGCCGGTCGAGCTGTAGAAGCGACCCGCGAGCCGGCCCCCGAGCCACGAGGCCCCCGCGTTGAGGGCCGCCAGCGCCGCCACCCCCAGCCCCGTCAAGACCCACGGGTCGGGGACGCCGTCCACCGGCAGCGGCGCGTACAGAATAAGCACGCTCAGCAGGAAGGGCAGCAGCATGCGTCCAGTATCCCGAGAGGTCGGCGGTGCAGGGCGACGGGCCGCATTGTAGAGGTGCCCGCAGGACGTTGCAAGCAGCGCGGGCGCCTGTTGAACGCCCGGGGGTTTTGTGATAGGTATTACTCGTGTCGCGACGACCCCACGCTGCCCCGGAGGATGAAATGGACGAGGACCTTGAAGGTCTCATGAATTATGCTCGCAATGAGCTAAAGGCGCTCTCCGAACAGGGCTGCGAGACGTGGGAGCTGGAGCGCCGCGTCGAACTGATAGGCGAGGAGGATGCACCGGACGCGCGGGAGCAGCTCGAGGCTCTCTGTCACCGCATGGAGAACCTGAGGCCGGGCCCGAACTTTCCCTACGACGAGCCAAGCACGTTGGACGAGATCCGCGCCCGCTGCCCCGAGGGGCCGCGCCACATCGCCGTGCCGCTCTCCACGGAGGCCCTCGAGGACAAGACCCGGGGCGCCTGGCTCGGCCGCATAGCCGGATGCATGCTGGGCAAACCGGTGGAGGGCTGGAGTCGTGACAACATCGCCGACCTGATGGAGGTCTGCGGCCTGGAGGAGCTGACCGACTACCTGCCCGAGTGCCCGGACAACAACCGCGGGGTCGAACTCCCCGAAGGCAGCCCCGTGCTGCGGCCCAATATCACCCGGGGCGTGCGGGACGACGACATCGACTACACCATCGTAGGCCTTCGGGTTCTGGAGGACCACGGACGCCACTTCGAGCCGCGGCAGGTTGCCGAGTTCTGGCTGGGACATCTGCCTTACCGTCGCACCTACACCGCCGAGCGGGCCGCCTACCGGAACTTCGTCAACGACCTGTGGCCGCCCCGCAGCGCCACCCACCACAATCCCTACCGGGAGTGGATAGGGGCTCAGATACGCGCGGACGCCTTCGGCTACGCCTGCCCGGGGCGCCCCGAGGAGGCGGCCTCGCTGGCCTTCAAAGACGCCTGCATAAGCCATGTCAAGAACGGGATTTACGGGGAGATGTGGGTGGCCGCCATGCTCGCCACCGCCTTCGTCACGGAGGATATCAGCAAAGTGGTCGAGGTGGGCCTGACGGAAATCCCCAAGAAGTGCCGGCTGGCAGAAGACATCCGCGAGGTGGTCGCGTGGCGCGAGGAGAATCTGACGGCCGAAGAAGCGCTGGACAACATCATGGAGGAATACGGCCACTACCACCGGGTCCACACCATCAACAACCCCGCCATCGTGGCCCGGGCGCTCCTGTGGGGGGAGAAGGACTTCTCCCGGACCGTCGGACTGGCGGTGCAGGCGGGCCTGGACACCGACTGCAACGGGGCCACGGCGGGGTCTGTCCTGGGCGCTCTGCTGGGGGCGGACGCCATACCGGAGCACTGGGTGGAACCGTTGAACGACCGGGTCGAGACGGCGGTTTTCGGTGAGGCGGGGCTGACCATAACGGGGCTGGCGGCGCGTACCCGCACCGTGCAGGACAGCGCCTGACGGGCTAATTCTCTCGCGGCTCCTTCAATGACACTCTGCCAGAGACAGAGCGGCGGCCGGATCCTTTGCATAAGACTCAGCGGGCTCGGCGACGTCGTTCACAGCATGAATGCCCTGGCGCTTCTGCGGAACGAGCGGCCCGAGGCGCACATCGCCTGGGCGGTCGAGGACCGGTTCGCCGATCTTCTGGCGGGGCATCCCCACATCGACGAACTCATTACCGTTCCTCGCAAGCGGTGGGGGCGCATGCTGAAGAACCCCCTGCGATGGCCCGAGTTCGTCCGTGAGCTGCGGCATCTGGCCAGTCGTCTGCGGGAGGGACGGTTCGACGCCAGCGTGGACTTCCAGAGCAGCCTGAAGAGCGCCTGGATGGTCCGGGCCGCTTGCGCAGAACTCAGGCTGGGGTTCGCCCCGCCGGTCAGCCGGGAGCTGAGCCACCTTGTGCAGAACCGGCTGGTGAAATCCCCCCGCGAGGGCGTCCACCGCATCGAGCGGGACCTGGCCCTGCTGGCCCCTCTGGGTATCCGGACCCGCTATGTCCGGCCGACGCTGCCGTGCCGGCCCGAGAACGCGAACGTGGTGGACGCCGCGCTCGACGACATGTTGACCGGGGGCCCTCTGGTGGTCATCCATCCCGGCACCAGCGCCTTCGCGTCCTTCAAGCGGTGGGTGCCGGGGCGGTATGCCCGTGTGGCCGACCAGCTTATCGAGGAGCGCGGAGCGGACGTGATAGTGAGCTGGGGACCGGCCGACCGGGACGTCGCAGAGGAAGTCGTGCTGCTGATGCGGCGTAGAGGCCATCTGGCGCCCCGCACGGCCGACCTGCAGCAACTGGTGCGGCTGCTCCAGCGGGCGGACCTGTTCATCGGCAGCGACACCGGCCCCATGCACGTGGCTTCCGCCGTCGGCACGCCCGTGGTGGCCCTCTTCGGGCCGAAGGACCCCGTGCAGACCGGCCCCTACTGCAGCCGGAGCCTCGTGGTGACCGGCCGGGCGGCGTGCCGGCCGTGCACACGGCGCCGCTGCAGCCACGTGCGCTGCATGACCAGTATCTCCAGCACACAGGTGCTGAAGGCCGCCCTCGACGTGCTGGACGGGGCGGGGGAGTGCCGGGGGCGACCGGAGCCCATCCGGAAACCCTTCACCTGGGCATTCAGGCTGGGTCCACGGCGGGGCGAGGTGAACACCGCCTACAGCGGTCCCGCGTTCTTCACCTGGCTCTGCGAACTGGAGCACCTGCTGCATTCACCCGACGCCGCGCCTCTGCCGACCGCCGCGGGGCGGACGATGGCCTCGCTGCCCAACGACCTGGACTTCGGCCCCTGGCGCCTGCTCGTGGAGCAGTATCGCCACGGGAAGGGGCGTGCCCGGCGAGCCTGGCGCACGGCTCTCGGCACCGCCGCGGCACCCCGTCCCGTCTGCTGGATGCGCGGGCCGGGCGCCCGCGGCCGATCGCCCGAAGTTGCTGTGTTCGAACACCAGCGCGGCCTGCGCCCCCTGAACGACTTCGTGGGCGGACCGCCGGGCGAGGGGCCGGCCTGGTGGCAGACGGGTGTGCTGAACCGTGTGGCGAAAGCCGTCCGGGCGCTGCACCTGTCCAATGTCTGGCATCGCGACCTTCGTGCGCATAACATACTGGTGGGCGACGCCGCCGTCGGCGCGCGCGTGCTGCCCACGGGTCGGTCGCGCTCGACCCGCCGGGTGCCGCCCCCGGCGCGGCACCTGCTGCGGGGGCTCGACCTGGGCATGCTGGCCGCAGACCTCGGGGCAGCGTTGCCGGACGAAGGAGCCGACAGACTGCTGGACCTCTACTGCACCGATTTGGCAGACGACGCGCGCAGCCGGCGCATGCTGGCCCGCGCGTTCCGCTGGCGAAAGGAGACGCAATCGTGGCTGAAGCGATTCTTGTGATGGTGACCTGCGGCAGCAGCGCGGAAGCGGAGCGGATTTCTAACCAGCTCATCGAAGAAAAGCTGGTGGCCTGCGTGAACATCGCCGGGCGCATCCGCTCACTCTTCCGGTGGAAGGGCGCCGCAGCGCGCGAATCGGAGTCCCTGCTGCTGATGAAGACCCGGGCCGAGCTGTTCGACACCCTGAGGGAGCGCATCGAGGAGCTGCACTCCTACGAGACGCCCGAGGTCGTGGCCTTCCCCATCGTGGCCGGCAGCCCGGCCTACCTCGAGTGGATACGGGAGAGCACGGAGCGAGACGACTGAATGCGCTTGCAAAGCGAACGCGAACGACTACAATACATATCGTTAGCATTCTGATTCCCCCTTCAGTGGCAGGCGATCATGGCTAAATCGGACGGCGGCAACGACAGGGAACAGCGGCAGAAGGCGCTCGAGAAGACCATCGAATCCATCGAGAAGCAGTTCGGCAAGGGCGCCATCATGAAGCTGGACGGCTCTCAGGAGAGCCTCGACGTGCCCAGCATACCCACGGGCTCCCCCGCGCTGGACATAGCGCTCGGTGTGGGCGGGGTGCCGCGGGGGCGCGTGATCGAGATATACGGGCCGGAGGCCTCCGGCAAGACGACTCTCGCCCTCCAACTCATCGCCTCCGCCCAGAAGCTCGGCGGCGTGGCGGCCTTCGTCGACGCCGAGCACGCGCTGGACCCCCAGTACGCGCGCAACCTGGACGTGGACATGGAGAACCTGCTGATCAACCAGCCCGACTCCGGCGAGCAGGCTCTCGACATCGTTGAGGCGCTGGTCCGAAGCAGCGCGCTTGACCTGATCGTCATCGACTCCGTTGCCGCCCTCACCCCCCGCGCCGAGATAGAGGGGGAGATGGGCGACCAGCAGGTCGGCCTGCAGGCGCGCCTCATGTCACGCGCCCTCCGCAAGCTGGCCTCCATCACCTCCAAGAGCAAGACGACCGTCGCCTTCATCAACCAGATCCGCATGAAGATCGGCGTCATGTTCGGCAACCCGGAGACCACGCCGGGCGGGCGGGCGCTGAAGTTCTATACGTCGGTGCGCATCGAGCTGCGCCGCATCGGCAGCATCAAGGACGGCGGCGAGACCATAGGCAACCGCTGCCGCATCAAGGTGGCCAAGAACAAGGTCGCCCCGCCCTTCCGCCGCGTCGAGGCCGAGCTGATGTTCGGCAAGGGCATCTCCCGCGAGGGTGACCTGATAGAGCTCGGCGTCGAGCACGGCATCGTGGACAAGGCGGGCTCCTGGTACTCTTACGGTGAGACCCGGCTGGGGCAGGGCAAGGAGAACTCGCGGCAGTTCCTGGAGGAGAACCCCGACATCGCCGACGAGATAGAGCTGGGCATCTTCGAGAAGGTGGCTCCCAACCTGCTTGACCGGCGCCGGGAGCAGCTCGAGATGGCCGCCGCCCGGCGGGCCGAACGGGAAGAGCCCGCCGACGAGGAATCCGAGGACGAACAGGAAGAGTGACGCATGATCCTCGGCACGGGGGTGGACATAGTTGAGGTCGAGCGCATCCGCGGGGCTGTGGACCGCTACGGGAACCGCTTCGTCGAGCGCATCTTCAGCGAGCGAGAGGCGGAGTACTGTCGCCTTGCGCCGCACCCGGAGCAGCGCTTCGCCACCCGCTTCGCCGCCAAGGAGGCGGCCCTGAAGGCGCTCGGGGTCGGCTGGCAGAAGGGCACCCGCTTCCGGGACGTGGAGGTCAGCAACGACAGCTTGGGCGCCCCCAGCATCTCATTCTCCGGCAAGGCCGGCGAGATAAGCCGTCAACTGGGCGTCGTCCAGGTCCACGTCAGCCTCTCCCACCATAGGGACTTCGCCATAGCCCACGTCCTGCTGGAAGGCGATTGAACGGGATCGGCCGCCTCTCCGCACCGCTGCAAGGCTTCCCGCCTGTGGAAGGCCTCGGGCAATTCGTTTGCCCTGGCCCGTCGCCTTCGGCTATGATTCCACTCACATTGCGAGTTGGTGTGAGGTTGGGGAATGCGCGAGGATGAGCTGGGGTCGTTTGACCCCCTGGACTATCGCAACATCGCAAAGACGGTTGTTCGCGAACTGCTTGCCGGGGAGTTGGTGCCCCTGGGAACACTTGAACCGTTCGATGGTGCGGGGATATACGCGCTCTACTACACGGGTCCGTTCGAGGCCTACGCCCCCATCAGTGCGCCGGAACCCTCAGTGCCCATCTATGTCGGCAAGGCTATACCCCCGGGTTCCCGAACCGGCAGCGATGAGTTTGACCCCGAGGTGGGCCGGGCGCTGTATAGCCGCTTGGGAGAGCACAGGCGCACGATCGAAGTGGCAGAGAACCTGGAACTCTCCGATTTCATGTGCAGGTTCCTGACCGTTAAACATTTGTGGGTGCCCCTTTCTGAGCGGATCCTGATTCAGACGATCAGGCCGGTTTGGAACGTGGTAGTTGATGGTTTTGGCGACCATGACCCGGGCAGCGGGAGGCGCAACATGCGGCGGCCGAAGTGGGATGTCGTACATCCCGGTCGGCACTGGGCACACAAGTTGGAGCCGGAGCATGAACCTGATGATGTTCTGAGGGAAGTGGCCCAACACTTCGCGCGTCTGCGCGAAACCGGCATCAGTCCTTTCTCACGATGACTGCGGATTCGTAGAGTTCTGTCTTTTTCGGGGCTTCATCCGCTCGCACCGACGAGTTGATGATGCTGGTGCCGGTCCGCTTGGTTCGCAGCATCTCAATGTCGCTCACACTCAGCCCATTGGCTTCGCAGATAGCCCCGAATATCCGATCGGTCTGGAATTCAACTCCCTGTAGTATGCTGTTGCCCAGCACGACGACGCCCGTCCCACCAGGGTGCAGCAACCTGCCCAAAGCCGAGGCAAATCGGAAACTGTCGTTGAAGTAAGTCGCAGCGTAGTTGGCCCAGCCTGGCCCCCCGTACTGTCCCTTCTCGGAATTCTGGCACCTGAGAGCCGCAAGCCGCTCTTCCAGTTCGGGCATGGCGAAGTCGATCGAGACCGCGTCTGAGTTCCGCACTGTCTGCCAGTACTTCCCATAACTTCCGTGCTCGACGGACTTCAGCTCTCCAGACTCCGCCACGTGACCCAACCAGTACATCTGCGGGCGGCTATTGCGAATGTAGTGGTAGTTGTTGAGATATGGCGGTGATGTCACCACGAGCCCGATGCTCTCGGGATCGAGGCCCGCCTGTCCTTGGAAGAAGTCGGCCGGCCTGAACCTGACCACCGGCCAGTTCCCTTGCCTCTGGACAAGCCCGTGCACCTCCCGTATGTCGTCGCGCATGTAGTACAGCTTCCGGGCCACAACCGATGCGACGGGTGCGTCGTCCACCGGTCTTTTTCCAGCGGTCTCGCGCCTGCAAAGGCTGGGTTCATATGAGTAGTTGGAGAACCCGACGAGTTCCGAGCCGAGGGCGACGCGAAAACACTTCACGACCCACGGGTCGCTCAGGCGCTTGATGAAGTCGAGGGTCAGCAAGACCTTGCGCAATACCGGAGGAGAGAAGAATGCCGAACGGGTTACGAATCCCTCCGGGCGGGCGGAGTCCGGATCGACTCCCCGGCCGAGGGCATCTTTCATCCAGCCCACGTATCCCCCAATTGCGTCGTTCAGACGCTCCACATCAACCTTGACCAGATTGACCTTCAGGCTGCAGACCTCAGCGGCGTAAGGGTTGATCTCAAAGCCGACGGCGTCATGCCCGCGCAGCATTGCCGTTACCAGCGTCGTACCGACGCCGGCGAATGGGTCAAGCACGGCATCCATCTCTGAGTCTGCAAAGCGTGCTATGGCCTCGTCGACGAACCTGGCACTGAAGCCCGCGATCCAGGGCACCCATCCGTGGACGGGCAGGCCGTTGTTCTCGGAGAAGGCCGAATCGCTGAACGCCGCCCCCCGTTCTTTGCCCTTCGTGCTGGGTTCACCGATTCGCCCAAAAAGCCTTGTTTGGCCAGCCTCATAAGGGACAGACGGCTCCCGCGCTCTGATTTGATCGTCAATCCAGTCCTCCAGGTCATTCATCCGCATGCGCCACTGCCCGCCGAGTTTGAACGCAGGCAGTTGACCGTTGTTGATGAGCCTGTAAACCGTCCTGGCATTGACCTCCAGCAGTGACGCCGCATCCTTTACGTTCAACAAGTCCATAGAGCCCTCACGCCGAACCGCGGGAAGTCTGTCATATTTTGCCAAAGTATATACGCAGAAATGCTGCACTGCAAGTGACGAGTGTGTCATCCGAGTGGAGGCGGGGCCCCTGATGGCTCAATCGAGCAGGACGCCGGGGTTGAGGATGCCCTCCGGGTCGAGGGCGCGTTTGACCGCGCGCATCGCCTCCAGGTGCTCCGGCTCGTACTGGATTTCCAGGAACTCCTTCTTGATGCGCCCGATGCCGTGTTCGGCGGCGACGCTGCCCCCCAAGCGCACGGCCGCCCGCGCGAACTCCTTGTAGAGGGCCTCACCCGCCTCGAGCTCATCGGCCGAGCGGGGCAGGATGTTGACGTGCAGGTGCCCGTCGCCGATGTGGCCGAAGATGACGTACTCCAGACCACGCTCCTCCAAACCGGTTCGGTATATCCGCATCATCTCGTCCAGGCGGTCGGGGGGCACGGCCATGTCCGTGCCTACCTTGTGCAGTTCCGGCACCTCGGCCTTGCGCTGCCCGATGATGGTGTTGACCGCCTCGGGCACGGCGTGGCGCAGGCGCTTCATCTCCTCCAGGTCCCGGTCGGTGAAGCCCGCCCAGCTCTCCTCCGGCTCCAGTCCCGCCTCAGCCAGCACTTGCCGCAGGGAGTCGTATGCGCGGTCCAGCGCCGCTTCGTCCTCGAAGGGCAACTCAACGTACACGGCGGCGGGCGCCTCGCCCGGCAGCCGGGCCACCTCCATGTATGCCGGCGTCTGCCGGCCTTTGCTGCGCAGCAGCGTCAGGGCTTGAGGGCCGATGTACTCCAGCGCCAGCGGCTCGAGCGCGGGGTGCCCGGTGCAGGCGGCGGTGAGCCTTATCGCGGCGGCGGCGTCCGGCACGAACTGGGTCAGATACAGCCGGTTCTCTGGCTTCTCGGCCAGCCGCAGCTCGGCCTCCACGACCACTCCCAGGGTACCCTCACTGCCCACGAACAGGTCGGCGGCGTCCATGCCCGGCTTCAGGTGGTAGCCGGCGGTGTGCTTGGTCCGGGGCAGGTGCAGGTCCGCCACGGGCACCTCCACCGCAGCGCCGTCCTCTCGATGGTAGGTGAAACCGCCATCGTCGGCGGTCACCTCGCCGCGCCGCAGGTCCAGAAGGCGGCCGTCGGGCGTCACCACCCGCAGCCACTCCACCCACCGCCGCGTCGGCCCGTAGTGGAGCGTTCGAGCCCCGGAGGCGTCCGTAGCGATGGTGCCGCCCAGGTGGGCGCTCATCTCCGTGGCGTCCACGGGGTAGTACAGAGGCCGCTCCGGGCGTCCGTCGGGGTACTCGCACATGCCGTGGTCCAGCGCGTCGGACAGCTCGTCGAGCGTCGTGCCGGCCCCCACCCGGACGGTCCATCCGTCCTCCCGTCGCCGGACCTCGGGCTTGTAGGTCAGGAATTCGAGTGACAGGACCTCCTCCGCGCCCAGAGGCACGGCGGCGCCCGTAATGCCCGTTCGTCCGCCGCTGACGGCCAGCCGGTGCCCGGCATCCCGGGCGTGACGCACCGCGGCGGCGGCTTCCTGCGCCGTGGTGGGGAAGTGGATGACCTCCACGCCCTCCGCTGCCATGCGCGACTCGTCCTGCAGGTACTGCGCGTAGCCGCGTCGGATGCGGTCCCAACCGCTCACGCGGCGGTGCGCGTTTTCTGTCTCCGCGGCGGCCCCGGGCTTCAGCTCATTCATCCCCGCCTCCCTCCCTCATCTCGCGGATCAGGGCGGGCAGCACCTGGCGGTAGTCGGCCACGATGCCGTAGTCGGCCACCTCGAAGATGGGCGCCTCCGGGTCTGAGTTGACGGCGACAACCGTGTCGGAAGACTGCATGCCCGCGCGGTGCTGCACTGCACCGCTGATGCCGACGGCCACGTAGAGGTTCGGCTGCACAGTCTTGCCCGTCTGGCCGACCTGTCGAGCATAAGGTATCCATCCGGCATCGACGGCGGCGCGGCTGGCGGCGACCTGCCCGCCCAGCGCATCGGCCAGTTCCCGCAGCAGGTCGAATCCCTCCGCACCGCCCAGTCCCCGCCCGCCGGCCACGAGCACGTCCGCCTCGGCGATGTTCAGTTCTTCCTCCTCGCGGGCGGCCCGCACAACGATTTCGGTCACATCGGCCACGACGTCGTCGGGCACGCTCCAGCGGTGCAGTTCCGGCGTGGCGCCGTCCCGGCGCACCGGCGGCGACATGACCCGGGGGCGGACCGTCGCCATCTGGGGACGGTGGTGCCGGGTGACGATGGTCGCCATGACGTTCCCACCGAAGGCCGGGCGGGTCTGCAGCAGGTGGCCCGTCTCGGTGTCGATCTCCAGCCCGGTGCAGTCCGCCGTCAGGCCGGTGCGGCAGAGCACGGCGACCCGAGGCATCAGGGAGCGTCCGCGCGCCGTGGCGCCGGCCAGCATGATCTCCGGGCGGTGCCGGGTCACCAGGTGGGCCAGCGCCGCCGCGTGGGCGCCGTCCCTGTACTCCGCCAGCGCAGGATGCTCGACCACGTGCACGGCGTCCACGGGAAAGCCGTCAAGTTGCCGCGGCAGGGCGTCCAGTCCCTGCCCCGCCGCAACCACCTCGAGGGCGCAGTCCCGTGCGTCGGCCAGCTCCGCGCCCTTGCCGAGCAGCTCGAACACGACGTGGTGTAGTTCGCCGTCCTCCATCTCCCCGTAGACCCAGACGCCCCGGTAGCCCGCCTCCTCGGTCCGGTCGGCGACCTCTTCCACAACCTCGATGGCGTTGACCGGGCAGACGTCCACGCACGCGCCGCACAGAGTGCAGCGCTCGGTCACGCGTATCCGCCCTTCTTCCTCCTCGAGCGCGTCGTAGGGACAGTCCTCCACGCAGCGCGAGCAGAGGACGCAGACGTCATGGTCGATGTGAAGGGGCATCAGACGACCTGCCTCTCGCGCAGGAGTCGGGCCAGCTCGGCGGCCGCGGCCTCGGGCTCGCCGTCCATCAACCGGCACTCGCCCCGCCGGGGTGGCGTGAAGACGCGCACGACCCGCGTCGGCGAGCCGTCCAGGCCGTACTCGGCGGGGTCGCCCTCGACGTCATCGGCGCCCCAGGACTCGATGGCGCAGCGCCGGGCGCGGATCTGGCTGACCAGGGACGGCAGGCGCGGGATGTTCAGGTCTTTCAGCGCGGTCAGCACGGCGGGCAGCGGGCAGCGCACCGTCTCGTCGCCGTGGTCGGTCATACGTTCCACCGACAGGTGACCGTCTTCGACCGAGAGTACCTTTCGAGCGAAGGTTACCTGCGGCCATCCCAGGTGGGCCGCCATGCCGGGGCCGACCTGGGCGGTGTCCCCGTCGATAGCCTGCTTGCCGCATAGAACCAGCTCGACGTCTCCCAGCGAGCGGACGGCGCAGGCCAGCGTGTAAGAGGTGGACCAGGTGTCCGCGCCGGCGAAGCGGCGGTCCGTCAGCAGAACGGCCCTGTCGGCCCCGCGTGCCACCGCCTCACGTAGCGCCGCCTCCGCCTGCGGCGGCCCCATGCTGAGGGCCGTCACCGTGCCCCCGACGGACTCGCGCAGCCGCACGGCGGCCTCGATGGCGTGCGCGTCGAGCGGGTTCAGGATGCTGGGCACGCCCTCGCGCACAAGCGTCCCGCGGTCCGGGTCTATGCGGACCTCGGTGGTGTCCGGCACCTGTTTGATGCAGACGACGATGTGCATTGAAGAACCCGGGCATGGGAAAATGGCAGAGACTGAGCGGCGGGAGCCCGCCGAAAACCCATACTACGCAGCCGCCCGCCCCCCGTCAAACACTCCGCAGGGTCATTCAACTCTTACCGCTTCGTTACATCCCCCGGCTCCTGCCCGGGGGCCGGTTGGTTCAAGCACAGCCGAACGGGGTGAGAATGTCATGCTGAACCCGCTTTTACCGAGCGGGTGAAGCATCTCCGACCCTGCGCGTAGTGCGCGGGGCGCTCGTTGCTCGGTCTCCCGCCGGAGCCAATGCGATCCGGGTCCCCCGGCGCGATTACCGAATGGCGCTGAATGCTCCGACGCTTGCCCCGGGCCGCCGGGGCGGTAAGAATAGCATGCATCGTACCCACCGGATACCAGATAGAGGAAGACCATCATGACTATCGAAGGCCCCCGAGGTGCCAGGCCGGACGAGATACCGGCCGTCGTGGAGCTGGCCGATAGCGTGTTCCGCGCGGGTGAGGACGAGTCGATGCGGGAGGAGTTCCCGCTCCTCTACGGGGAGGAGAACGCCGAAGACCTGCGCATCTTCCTGGATGACGGCCGGCCCGTCTCCCTGGTGGCCATGTTCCGGCGCGAGGTCGTGCTGGCGGGCACGCGGCACGGGAGCTGCGCCATCGGGTCGGTCTGCACCGATCCCGACTATCGCGGGCAGGGGCTGGCCACGCGGCTGCTGAAAGACGCCCGGGAGCAGACCGTCCGCGATGGTGGCGACATCTTCCTCATCTCCGGCGGCCGCGGGCTCTACACCCGGCAGGGCTACACCGACGTGGGCGACTACGCCTCCTGCACCGTCACCCAGAAGCGGATGCCCGGGGGGAACCTGAAGGTGAAGGCCTGGACGCCGGACGATGTGCCTCAACTGGTGCGGCTCCATTCGCTGGAGCCCACGCGTTTCGTCAGGGGACCGGAGGATTTCCTGGCATTGCTTAAGGCCGAGCGGGTGGTCAACGCGCAGGCCGACACCCGGCTGGTGCTCGACCGCGACGGCAGACCCGTGGCTTACGTCACTTACAGGCGGCCGGGCAGCCGCCGGACCGAAGACGACGAGATAATCATCGACGAGCTGGCCGGCTCGCGCGCCGCCATCGCCCAGGCCCTGCCCGCCCTCTTCAAGGAGTACGATATCCGCAGCATCACGGTCAACTACCTCGGCGGGGACGCGGAGATGGCAGCCCTGGCCCGGCACCACCGTTGGCCCACGGAGACTGGCGAGTTCGGCGGCACCGTGGGCATAGTCGAGCCGGAACGCTTCTGGTCGGCCTGCGAGCCCCTTTTCCGGGAGCGGCTGGGCAAAGGGTTCAAGTGCCTGAGCTTCCGCGCCGACGACCGGATCACCATCGCGTGCGGCGAGGAGAAGCTGGAACTGGACGGCATGGAGGAACTCACGCGGCTTGTGTTCCTGCCTCCGCACCGGCGCGATGAACTGAAGACCGGCCTGCCGGAGGACTCCCACCTGCGCGGCGTGCTGGACCGCCTCTTCCCTCTTCCGCTCGTCAGCTACGGCCTGAACTACGTTTAGCCCTACCTTCCGACGAGGGCGACCACTCCCGCCAGGCCTGTGGGGTCATAGGTACACGGGTCACCTTTCGGCCTCACGTCGCTCTTCGTGCCGCCGCTTGTACGTGTCTGGGCAGCCCGTGTCCTGCGGGCAAGGATGGCCGCAGGTGTCCCGCCCTGGCCTTGGGGCCAAGGTTGGAAGGTGACGCTACGGCGGGAACCGGGTTCATGGGGCGTCCGTAGCGCCGGCATCCATGCCGGCCACGCGGGGGCATCCTTGCCTCCGCGATCAAGCCCATTCTGCGGACGCTAAACAGGTGCCGCTGCTTGCGGCGGACACCCTTAGTGTTCTTCGTGCCAGAGGAACCCGTTCGGGCCGTTGGGGTTCACTCCACCGCCTGGGGATGGTCGTCGGGCACCATGTCCAGGTCGGCCGCGGCGGCGTTGCTCTCCACCTGCTCGACGCTCTTGCAGCCGGGTATGACGCAGGTGACGGCGGGGTGCTTCAGGCACCAGGCCAGTGCCCACTGGGCCATATGAACGCCCTCGGGCACCTCCTCCTCACGGATGCGGTTGACCTCTTCGACGGTCTGCTCGATGCGCTCCCTGTCGCGGCGTGACCGGACGTCGTTCTCGGGGAACTCGGCGTCCTTGTCGTACTTGCCGCTCAAAAATCCGCTCGCCAGTGGCACCCGCGCCAGCACGCCGAGGTCCTGCTTCTGGCAGGAGTCGAACACGCGCTCCTCGGGCCGGCGGTTGAGGCGGTTGTACACGACCTGGATGACCTCCGCGCCGACCTCGCCGGCGGCGTCCGTCTGGTAGATGTTGTCGTTCGAGCCGATGGAGATGCCCAGGTGGCGCAGCGTGCCCTCCTCGACCTGCTCGCGCAGCATCTCCCAGAGGCCCTCGGTGTCGAAGTCCTCATCGGAGCCGGAGTGGAACTGGTATACGTCGATGTAGTCGGTGCCGAGCGCCTCGAGCGAATCCTGTATCGTCTGGCGGACCTGTTCGGGCTTCCAGCCCGGCATGTGGCCGAATTTCGTGGCGATGATCCAGTCCTCCCGGTCCTCGTCCTCGAGGAAGCCGCCGATCAGTTTCTCCGAAAGGTGGTTGGGCCCGTAGCAGGCGGCGGTGTCCAGCAGGTTGATGCCCAGCTCCCGCGCCCGCGTCAGCATGGCGTTCACTTCGTCCTGGGTGAAGTCCTTGCCCCAGCTACCCCCAAACTGCCACGTGCCGACGCCCACGACCGAAACCTGAAGGTCCGTACTGCCGAGTCTGCGATACTTCATCTGTTGCCCCCACGGTGAGAAAAGGTCAGTTCAGCCAGGCAATCCTCTTATTCCACAATAACGGGACGACGGTGGCGCGTCGAGCGAAGAGGACGTCAGCCTTGCGGCGCCGGCGCGGAAGGACGGGGGTGTGCCAGCCGACGGAGCACCGCCGCGCCGAACACTCCGATGACCCCGAAGACGAACGCTAGCACCAGGAACATGAAGGGAAAGAAGAAAGAGTAGGGGTTCTGGACCACCTCCCCGGCCACCAGCATGACCGTGGCGCCGACGAACGCCGCCAGGAGGGTCCGCCGCGTCAACGTCCAGCCGTCCCAGCGGCCCAGCAGCGCCAGCACGGCCAGCACGGCGCCTCCCGCGGCCACCGCGGCGGCCGAGAGGGCATAGCTGAGCACCCGGGAAACCACAACGGGCAGGATGCCGACGCAGAGGCCGACGACCGCCCCGACAAGGAGCGTTCCAGCCGCACCGACGAAGGCCGGCTGCCTTTTTCACAACCCTCGGGCCCGCCAGAGGCGGTGGAAAAAGCAGGCTCCCAGGAACAGCACCAGTGTGAAGGCGACCAGGGCGACGATGGCCAGCCAGACCGGGAAGTAAGGGTCCTGCCCGAAGCCGGACCTTATCAGGTCCCCCGCATAGGAGAGGGGTGAGATGGGCGATATCCAGCGGGCCCAGCCGGGCATCTGTTCGATGGGCAGGAAGACGCCGCTGACGAACAGCAGCGGCAGCCGCACCAGGTTGGACAGCAGCATGATGTTGGACGGGCTGCTGGCGGGAGGCGCGGCCAGGAGCACGCCCAGCGAGGCGAAGCTCAAAGCCCCCAGCACGATGCCGAACACCAGCAACGGAATACTGGCGACCGAAGCATCCGTCAGAACCAGTCCCAGCGCGATGGGGATCAGGGAGAGGCACGTTCCGAAAACCAGCCCGCTGCACACGTCCCCCACCAGCATGGCCTTCAGGGAGATGGGCGATGAGATAAGTCGCTCATAGGTGCGGTTTCGCCGCTCCCACGGGGTGACCAGCGGGCCCACGGCGCTGGCAGTAAACCACAGCGCCATAGCCACCATGCCGGGCACGATGTTCTCCGGCGCGATGGGCCGGCCCATCTTGAAAGTCAGAAAGAAGAAGACGGGGAAGAGCACGCCGAAGATCAGCACCGGCGGCTTCAGGTAGTAAAGCAAGGCGTTCTTTTTGGCGATGACGTAGGCCCCGTGGGCCTGGCGGCGCAAGGTGTGCATTCCTTCTGTCATTGGCGTGCCTCCGCTGCATCTTGACCCGTAAGGTGGACGAATACGTCCTCCAGCGAGGGCTTGCACGTGGCGATCTCGCCAAGCTGCAGCCCGTTGTGTTCGGCGAAGCGGACGACGGCCGTCGCAACGCGACCCGGCTGTTCCGAGTAAAGGCGCCAGTCTCCCGGCCCGCCGGTCACCCGCTCCACCTGCTCGAGGGCCGCCAGCTGGTCCTCCGTCGGGACGCCGTCCGCGAAGTTCACTTCGACGTACTGGCTTGACTTCATGGCGTCGCGGAGCTGGTCGGGCGTGTCTATCGCCACTATCCGGCCGTGGTTGATGATCGCCACCCGGTCGCACATCTCTTCGGCCTCGGACATGTTGTGCGTGGTGAGGAAGACGGTCAGGCCGTCCCGGTTCATATCCCGCACGATGTCGCGGATCAGCCGCGCGCTGCGTACGTCGAGCCCGCTGGTCGGCTCGTCGAGGAAGAGGATCTCCGGTCCGCTGACCAGCGCGGAACAGAGCATCAGCCGCTGCCGCAGGCCCTTGGAGAGGGTCCGGGCTTTGTCCCCCCGTCGGTCGCCGATCCCCAGCCTGTCCAGGAGGCGCCCGCCTGCCTCGACGCGCCGGGCGCGAGGCACGCCGTGCAACTCGGCCATCAGCATCACGTTGCGCCAGACGCTCAGGTCCAGGTAGACGTTAGCCTCTTCCGGAACGATGCCCAGGTGCTCCCTGGCGTTGAGGGGGTCTTCCCGTATGTCGTGCCCCTGGATGGTGGCCGTGCCTTCGGTGGGGTCTATGACGCCGGTCAGCATGCGGACGGTGGTGGTTTTGCCGGCCCCGTTGGGGCCGAGAAAGCCAAATATCTCGCCCTCATTCACCTCGAAGTTCACGTGGTCCACGGCCGTCAACTCGCCGAAGAGGCGGGTCAGCCCGTGAGCCTGGATGACGCAGGTCATGTTTGTTGCCTTTCCTTCTCGAAGATCAGCCACATGCCCAGGCCGGTGTCCGGGTCATCCTCTGCCAGGGCCGCTTCACCGACCAGCTCGAATCTTTGCAGTCCGGCTTCTTCAGCCCAGCGCCGGAAAGCTCCGCGGCTGCGCACCTGGTTGAAGGCCCGCACCGCCCGCGGTCCGCGTTTGCGCACGCTCTGCCGTCGCCGGCGTATGAACTCCTGCCGCGCCCACAGGGGATAGGTTCTGCCCAGACCTCCGCCGAGCATGGCCTTGCCGCCGGGGCGAAGGGCCCGATGCACCTGGCGCACACCCTCCGCCTGGTCCTGCCAGAAGAAGATCGAGCCGCGGCTGACCACCAGGTCGGCGCAAGCGTCGGCCAACGGGAGTGCTTCGGCCGAGCCGACAACCGCCACCGTGCGGTGCTGCAGGCCGCGTTCGGCGGCCTCGAAGAGTGCGTCCGACAGGGCGTCCCGGTCGGGGTCCACCAGCACCAGAGTGCTGCCTGAATGCTCGGCGAGCGCGAAAGCGACCGGCCCTGCGCCGGAGCCCAGGTCCACCCAGACTCCCTCCGAAGGTTCGCACATGTCGATCACGTCGCGGGCGACGCACTCGTAGTAGTCCGGCAACTGCTGTTCCGTCTTCCGGGGCGCCATGCGGAATCGCCGGCAGGAGTTTCGCGAGGCTTTAGGCGCAGGGGTGTTGGTCCACGTCACCGTGGCACTCGCGTATCTGCTCCGGGGAGCAGTCCCCGGGGTTGCCTTCCAGCTTCTCCGGGTTTTCGCAGTCCGCCGCCTGCACGCACGGGTGGCTCTCGACGTCCCCGTGGCATTCCCTGATCTGCTCGGGTGAGCAGTTCTCCGGTTTGTCCTTTAGCTTTTCCGGCTGCTGGCAGCTGCATCCTTTTCCGCCACACATGATTCTGCCTCCTCGGCCGGCGGCGTCAGCACCTCGCCGATCACCTGCCGGCACTCCTCGAGTCTCTCTCGGTTGATACGGTAATGCGCGTAGTTGCCCCGCTTCTCGCGCTCGACCAGTCCGGCGTCACGCAGGATGCGCAGGTGCTGGCTGACGGCCGCCGACGTGATGTCCAGCCGAGCCGCCAGGGCCCCGACGCAGAGCACGCGCTCCTCCAGCAACTGAACGATCTGCACGCGGGCCGCCACGCTGAACAGTTTGAACAGCCGCGCCGCTTGTTCGGGGTCGTTCATGGGTCTATCCGTTAAGTAATTGCTTATATACTAAGCCGCTCCTGGGCCAGAGTCAAGAGAGGACCGCGGGGTTCCGTCGTTTCCCGGAGGCGGGTCCCGGCCCTGTTCGAGAGTGGCCCGCTCCATGGTAGAATGGCCGAAGTCCCAACATGGAGGCGGAGATGGGGGAGAACGTTGTGCAGATGAACCGGGCGCCGGTGCTGACACTCTGGGCCGCGGTTGTGGCCGAGCGGATGGGGTTCGAGGAGGACGAGGCGTTGACCCTGGGCAAGGCCGTGGCGGGCTTAACAGCCTGTTGAAGCACTGGGCTCGGCCGCGCCGCCGCCATCTGCAAGCAGATCAAGGCGCGAGGCCACAGGCGTGTCCTTCGCGGATACGTCGAGGCCGAGCAACACAGAGATGCGCCGCAAATGGCGGCGGCCCGAAGGGTTGGGGCGGCGCGCAGCCACCTGCGGCAGCGCCTCTCCTCGACGATGCACAAGACATCGTCTGCGTCGTTGCGCTTTGCATCTGACCGCGCGGCGCTCCCAACGCGGCCAGCCCCAGTTCTTCAATAGGCTGTTGACGCCCAGGCCAAGGGCCGGCGGCTCGGCATCTTTCGGCCTGCTGCGGAGGGCGGCGCTCGACAGGCCCGGGAGAAGAAAGGGCTGGGCGAGGACTTCTGGATCGAGGTCTGCGGACGCCCCGTGGCGGCGAAAAACACCGAGGCCGGCGTGCGGGCGGTGGTCAAGGACAAGCCGATCGAGCCGGCCAAAGTGCGCAAGTACCTGCAGGGAAAGTTCGGCGACGCCCTGGAGGAGGTGCGGGCGGCGATGCGGGAACTGGCGGAATGCTTCGCACCTGAGGAGTTGGAGGAGCAATCGTACGGACTCTACGAGAAGTTCCGGCCCCGGATCGCCGCGGGCCGGCGGGGTTGGGGTCAGAAGGGCGACCTGGACCTGGACTACATCCGGTCGCTGGGAGGGTAGCTGCCGCCGGCTGGCATAGTGCGCGGGGTTCGGCCGTCAGCCCGCCTTTCGGCGGTCTTTGCCGACCTCATCGGAAAGGTCCACGCGCGTTTCCATGGCGGCGCGGAGCCCGCGGAACAGGTTGGCGAACAGCCGGTCGAAGCTGCGTCGGTAGAAGCGCACGTTGCCGGCCCCGTCGCCGAGCCCGGTCAGCGCGTTGTATCGGGCCCGCTCCTCGGGGTTGCCCAGCACCTCGTAGGCACGTTTGACGCGACGGAACATCTCCGGGTCGGCCTCGGGCCCCTGCAGGTCGGGATGGGTGAGGCGGGCCTTGCGCCGGTAGGCGCGTTTGATTTGTTCCGGCGTGGCTTCGGGCGTCACGCCGAGCACCTGGTAGTAGTTCGGCTCGTGGGATCGTCCGGCCATGGTTGTGTTCTCCGATCTTGACACTCCGACACTGCAGTATAAGGTAAGAGTGGAGGGGTGACGTGCCGAAACGGCACAAGCGTTGCGAGCGCAAAGGCTTACGAGGAGAGAAAAAGGAGCGGAGCGATGGAGAAAAGGATTGACGGGACGCGCCTTGAGCTGGTGCAGGGGGACATCACCCGGCAGGATGTGGACGCCGTCGTGAACGCGGCCAACAGCGCGCTGGCCGGGGGCGGCGGTGTGGACGGGGCCATACACCGGGCGGGCGGACCGCAGATCATGGCCGAGTGCCGCGAGATCGGCGGCTGCCCTCCGGGCCACGCCGTGGTCACGACGGCGGGCGAGTTGCCGGCCTCTTTCGTCATCCACGCGGTCGGTCCCCGCTGGCGGGGCGGCGATGAGGGCGAGGCGGAATTGCTGGCCGACGCCTACCGGAACAGCCTTCGGCGGGCGGTGGAGAACGGGGCCAGGTCGGTCGCCTTCCCCTCCATCAGCACGGGGGCGTACGGGTTCCCTGTCGATAGGGCCGCGCGGATCGCCCTCCACACTGTGACGGAATTCGTCGGAGAGAACCCGGGTCAGCTCGACGTGGTGCGCTTCGTGCTGTTCACCGGGGACGATATGGCGAGTTACGAGGAAGCCCTCGAGGAAGTTGTCGGCTGAGTGCGCGGGGTCATTCTCGCGCCTTCCCGTTGCGGGCGACCATGAATCGGCGGTAGGCGGCCACTATGTTCTGCCCGGCCACTTTTACGGTGACCGCGCCGGTGCGCTCCACGAAGTCGACGTTGCCCATCGCCGCCGCCGTCTCGGGGTTGCGAAAAGCGACCTCGAGCGAAGCGGGGCTTTCGAACAGCACAGGGGGGAGCTGGGAGGTCTTCTGCACTGCCCGGCGCGCCGCCTCCCGCAGGAGCCTGGCCGTCCGGCCCGCGGGCAGGCAGACGCCGCTGGTCGCGGTGATGGCGCGTTTGACCTCCACCGCCTCGACATCCCCGCCCAGCAGTTCGCGCGTTTCCCGGACGCCGCCCGAGTCGGAGGACACGAAGGCCAGCGGGACGCCGAACTCCCCGGCCACGGCTGCCTCCAGGCCAATCTCGCCCAGTTCCGTTCCGTTGACCCGCATGGCGGCAATGTCGCGGCCATAAGTGTGGGGCAGCAGGGCGTCCTGCATCCCCGCCCGGGCGTGGTAGCCGACCAGAAAGAGCGCGGCGAAGCTTTCGTTCAGACCGTAGAAGAAGCCGTCGTGATGGCGCGGTTTGCCGCTGATGACCGCGGCCCGGTCATCGAGCGCCTCCAGGTCGATGTTGCGGCCGTTGAGGTGCGCGTCGTAGATGACGGCCTCCTTCGCGCCGCCCTCGAAGGCGCCTTCCAGCACGGCCATCAGGTCGTGCATCAGCATCCGGCGAGCGTAGTCGTATTCTGGGCTGCCGGGGCGCACCTGCTCGGCGCTGACAAGGCCGCTGATGCCCTCCATCTTGACCTTGACGTAGATCTTGCCGGCGACCTTGCCGCGGGGGGCCGCCTCCATCTGCTCGGTGACGGCCTTCACGTCGATGGCCTGGTCGGCAGGTCGCTTCGCCATGCTTTCGGTGCTGTCGGCCATGGCCCGAATCCCATCGAGGAACCTCGTCTCAGCCATAATTATATTGAGGCGCCAACCCCCAAAGAAAGAGCGAGAAGGGACCGGCCGGGCTCGCTGTCCCGCGGGAGTCTTCGGTGGCGCAGCGAGAATCCGTCCTGTCGTCAACAACGGGGCCGTTTGCACCCGTTCCACGCGCCCGATAGAATTGTGCACTTCCCCACACACCCCCATATCGACACCATGGAACAAAGCAGGAAAACGGCGCTCGATCACGCCTTTGAAGCGGGCTTCGACGGACGGCAGGCGAGCTTCTACGTTTCCGCTCCCGGCCGGATCAACCTGATCGGGGAGCACACCGACTATAACGGATTCCCCGTGCTGCCCATGGCGATAGGCAGGGCGATTCGCCTGGCCGTCAGGCCGCGCGACGACCGCCGGATAGTGCTCAGGAACGCCGAGCCTGATCCATACCCCGAGCGGACATTCTTTCTCGGTTCGGACGTGGAGCCCTACGGGGCGGGCAACTGGGGGGACTACGTCAAGGCGGCGGTGCAGTCGCTCACACGGCTGGCACTGGAGCAGGGCAGCGGGCCGGACGACCTGCGCGGGATGGACTGTCTGGTTCAGGGCGACATTCCCCCGGCCGCCGGGCTTTCTTCCTCCACCGCGCTGGTGGTGGCATCGGGGCTGGCGTTCGGGGCGGTGAACAATCTGGGCCTTTCACGGCACCAAATGGCCGAGCGAATGGCCGATGCGGAGCACTACGTGGGCACGCGCGGCGGAGGGATGGACCAGGCGGCCTGCCTGCTGGGCCGCCCCGACTGTGCCCTGAAGATCGATTTCTTCCCCCTTCGGGTGCGCCCCGTGCCCTTTCCGCCGGACTACCGCGTCGTGGCCGCGCATAGCACCGTGTCCGCGAGGAAGACCGCGGAGCATCGGCGCGCCTACAACCGGCGCGTTCTGGAGTGCCAGCTGGGTGTGCGGGTGCTGAAACGTCATTTCGGTCGGGAATCAGCCGAGCACCTGGCCGACTTCGACGCGCCGGTTCGGGAACTCCTGGCCGTCTTGCGAGAGGCCCTGAACGGGGATGAATGCCTGGCGCCCGGGCAGGCGCTTCGGTGGACCGACGAGGAGATGAAGGACCAACTGGATGATCTGGACGACCCGGCGGAAGAGTTGAAAGTCCTGCCTCGATGCCGCCACGTGTTGACGGAAGCCGAACGGACAGCGACGGCCGCCGCATGTCTGGAGCAGGGGGCGGTCGTGGAATTCGGCCGCCTCATGGACGAATCGCACGTTAGTTGCGCGGAGGACTACGAGATAAGTTGCCCGGAACTGGACGAGTTGACCGCCCTCATGCGGGAGGCGGGCGCGCTGGGAGCCCGCCTGACGGGCGCCGGGTTCGGCGGTTTCGCCGTGGCGCTGGTGCACTGTGCTCGCGCCGAGGAGGTCCGTCAGGCAGTCAGGGACAGGTTCTACGGCGCCCGGGGCCTTTCCGAGAACGGCAGGCTATTCGTTTTCCGGCCGGCCGCCGGCGCGGAGGTGTTTGTCGACCGGTGATCATGGAACCATCGGACGGGAGCGTTGCGGGATGAGACGTGTAATCGTCGTCGCCATCATTGCCGTCGCCTTAGCGGTGGGCGGCACTGTGTATCACCTGCGCGGGGGGGCACCGGAGGGGCGCGGCAAGCGCGAGATATGGGATGCGGTGGCCGAGGGGAACTTCCCGCACGTTGCCACGCTTCTGGCGGACCAACCGGAGCTGGCCAAGCTCCGAGCCCCCAACGGGGAGTCGCCTTTGCACGCGGCGGCCCTCGGAGCGCCCGACATCCTGCGATTGCTGCTGGTGTATGGAGCGGAAGTGGACGCCGGCAATGCCCTGTCCCTCACCCCTCTGCACATGGCGGTGAGCCAGGGGGAGTTGGCGTGCGTCCGGGTGCTGTTGCCGGCCGGGGCTGACCCGTCCGCGCAGGACATGTTCGGCCAGGGGCCCCTGCAGTACGCGCTGAACTCCGACCGGCAGGAGACTGCCCGGGTGCTGCTTGCCCACAGGGCGGAGCACACGGTCCACACGGCCGCGGCCTTCGGGGACCTGCAGGCGTTGCGCCGGATTGTCGAAGAGAACCCGAAAAGGGTAAACCACACCAGCCCCGGTGGCCGCAAACCGATGCACTGGGCCGCCATCTACGGCCGCGAGGAGGCTGTGCGCTTCCTTGTGGAGAACAATGCCCTTCTTCCGCCGGCGTGACGGGGCGGGCACCTCGGAATAGCCTTTCTCACGTCGCCCGTATGCAGTACTCCTCCAGCAGCCGCAGGTAGGTGCGGTAGTTGGCCAGGGAGACGTCCGGCGGCGTCTGATGGTCCACCGAGGGGATGTAGCCCCCCTGCCGCATGACCGGCAGCAGCCGCTCGAACTCCTCCCGCATGGCGGCTTCCCCACGCTTCATCACCATCTTGTCGAAGTGGCCGATGGTGCGGAACCGCGGATGGCGTCCGCGAAGCGAGGGCAGGTCCACTCCGGCCTGCCGTTCGAGCGGCAGGATGCCGTCCACGCCGACCCTCTCGAACCACGGCACCGCCCGGGTGACGTCCCCGTCGCTGTCCACGATGCACACGATGTCCCTCTCCTTGAGCACTTCGGTGACGCGCTGGTAGTAAGGAGCCATGAATTCGTCAAAGCAATCCTCGGACAGCATGGGGCCGTGGTTGTAGGACATGTCCTCGGCGAACGTCATGAACTCCGGCTGCAGGATGCCGCACAGTTCGTCGATGAACCAGAGATGGAACTCGGTCAGCTCCTCGTTCATCCGGTGCATCAGGTCCGGATGGTCGTAGAAAGCGTAGAGGTGGCGCTCGATGCCGAACATGGTGCGCGGAAACCAGAAGAAGCCCTCGATGGTGAACCAGACGACGAGGTCGCCCCGGTCGTGGGCCGCCTTCCAGCCCGTCACCCGCTCGTAGTCGAACACGTCCTTGCGGAACAGGTAGGGTTTCAGTTCCTCGTAGTCGGCCTCGTCCTCCATCAGCCCCGCCCCGTGGTGGGGGGGCGAGGGGCAATCCCAGTGCCGGGGGCGCACCCAGTACTGTCGGTAAGGGTCGAGCCCGAAGTATTCCCTCATGGCGAAGGCGTCCTCGAGGTCCTCGGGCAGACCTTCGCCTTGCCATCGCTCGCGCGTCTCGTTCCAGTAGTCCGCCCATTCCACCATGGGGAGACGGTCCACCGGCTGGAACGACATCAGTGCCTTAAAGCGCTCAACGTGATTCATACCTGCTCCGTCAGTCCCCGGTCGTCCGAGGCTCTGTCTGAAGAACCCGACCTGGATTCGAGCGGCTGCACCGGTGCCCGGCTGTGTCCGCCTGCATCGGCATGTCACAGGGACATGCCTGCTCCCGCGTCCTTGCCGTGCACCACGCGTAGAGCATGCCGTCGATGCTGAGCAGTCCGTGGCACTTGCCCTCGAACTCGGCCGGCGTCACGGGGTCTTTGCCGCCCCAGACGTTGAAGCAGCGGTAATCGCGCGGCCCGCCCTCGACTCGACCGAAGCCCAGGCTGATCCGGCCGGCTTCGTTGGTGCCCCCGAAGCCGCCGCCGTCGCCCCAGCTCGTGTACTGGTGGTCGTCGTCGGCCCACGTGACGGCCCAGTTGTCGCTGCCGGGCGCCGCTGTGCGAATGGTGGACGTGTCGAACTCCATACCCGCGATGACGGGGCCGGGGGGATAGGGCGGGACGGGTGCGGCGCCTCCTGAGGCCGCGAGCGTCAGGGAGGCTATCGTCACAAACAGCAGAGCCGCAACGGCAAGGTCCATGGCGTGGCCCGCAACTGAGTCTTAGAGCGTCGGACGAGGAACATTACGTGAAGCTGATGGTATCCCGGTGCGTCCTATCTTCATGCATCTCGCCCCTTTTCTCAAGGAGCGACGCCGCTGCGGCCGCTGGGGCAGGGATCGCGACACGGGAGAAAGCTATTGCGAGCACGGTTGACTCCCCGGCGGATGGTGGATATGGTTCTGTAGTTCGGCGCGTCCGCGTGGGCCGCGCCTTCCGCATGAACCGCCCCCGTTGAGAGAGGAGCCTTCGCATGTCCGCCGAGTTCAGACTGGGTATTCAGAGCTACTGTTTCCGCAAGTTTCAGCCGCTGTCGGCGCTGGTTGACTGCCTGAACCAGGTAGGTCTCGAGTATGTCGAGCTATGGCCGGGCCACCTGGACTTTCAGGCCCCGGAAGACGAGATCCGGACCGGGCTGCAGCAGGTCCGGGACGCTGGCCTGACGGTGGACTCCTACGGCACGGTCGGCCTGGATGCCGACGAGGAGAAGACGCGGGCCCTTCTGGAAGTCTGCCGCACGGCAGGTCTGGATGCCGTGACGATAGGGGACGTGGCCCCGGCAGCCTACGAGATGACGCAAGCCCTGTGCGAGGAGTACGACATTAACCTGGCGTTCCACAACCACGGGCGGCGGCATCGGCTGGGCAGCTTCGACGCACTGGAGGACCTGTTCGAGCAGACCTCGCCCCGGTTTGGTCTCTGCCTGGACACCGCCTGGGCCCTGGACAGCGACGAGGACCCCGTGGCGGGTGTGGACCGTTTCGCCGACCGGCTCTACGGCGTGCACCTGAAGGACTTCACCTTCGACGAGGAAGGCCGGCCCGAGGACGTCATCATCGGCACGGGCGGGCTCGACCTGCCGGCGCTGATGGGGCGGCTGGACGCCATCGATTTCAGCGGGTTCCTTTCGCTGGAATACGAGGGCAACCCGGACGACCCCATGGACGAAGTGCAGGAGTGCATGCAGGCGGTCAAGGAAGCCATCGCGGCGCTGGACTGAGCGGGGAGGCGCTTCCCTGCCGGCCGCCCGGCGGCCGGCTCTGGAGTGCGGCACCATTGAGGCCGGCATAACTAATGATGTCACTCAGGGGACGGCGGAAGTCCCCCCGCCCTGGGTGAGAGTCTCGCCTTTCAGTCAACAATGATGGGCGGCAGAAGTGACAGAAGCCCGCCGCACGGCGGGCGGCAGGTTTGAGGCCCGGGCGTCAGCCCGGGTGAGCGTAAGGAGAAGAAAACAGAGCCCCGCAAGGGGCGGCACTTGACCCCTGCCCTGCGGTTGTGCCGCCCGTCCCGCGGCGGGCTCTTTTTGCCCGTATCGTCCGTTTCCCCCAGGCTTACGCCATGGGGCTAATGCCTGCCGCCCCCTTGCGGGGGCTGTTCATATTGAGCCCGGCAAAACCAATGATGTCACTCACCTGACGGGAGAAGTTTACCCGCCTCGGGCGAGAATCGCGCTGTGCAGGCGCAATGAGCTCCGAGACAGAGATTCCCGCCGTGCGGCCGGCGGATAAACATCGTCGCAGCCCGGCTCCTCCCCTGAATGACAACGCTTTAGCGGGCACGTTACTTCTGCGGGTCTCAATAGTCCGCCGTACGGCGGACGGAGTGCCGCTTTGCATTCCCCGGGCGGTCTCCAATGCACGGACGGCCGCTGGCAAACAAGAGCGGTGCTCCACGTGCTATAAGCACATTCGATCCCGCGCCGACGGCGGACCCTGCACTCGGAAAGAGCGGCGGACTCTACGTGCGTGACCTATCCCTTGCCCCTCGGTAGCATGCCGGCTCTGTCGCTCTTGGCCCTTTTACCTCATTTTGCCGCTTGACGCCCTGCCCGCGTGCATCTATTCTGGCCGACGACCGGATTGCCTCTTTACACTTACCGAGAAGTCGCCCGACCGCTGACTCAACGGGGGAAAGACCATGGAACTCGGTTTCTGCAGTGCCATTCTGCCGGACCTCTCGCTGGAAGACGTGCTGGAGTTTGCCTCGACGGAAGGCTTCGACTGCGTCGAGTTGATGTGCTGGCCCGTCGGGAAGGCCGAGCGCCGCTACGCAGGGGTCACGCACGTGGACGTGGCGGGGTTCGACGCCGACGATGCCGACCGGGTCAAGCAGTTGACCGCCGGCGCCGGCGTCCAGATAAGCGGGCTCGGCTACTACCCGAACCCGCTGGCGCCTGACGAGGAGGAGGCCCAGGTCTATATCGACCACATCAAGGCCGTCATCCGCGCCGCCGCCCTGCTGGACGTGCCGACGGTGAACACCTTCATCGGGCGCGACTGGACGAAGTCGGTCGAGGACAACTGGCCCGTTTTCGAGAAGCGTTGGCCGCCCATCGTCGAGTTCGCGGCCGAGCAGGGGATTCAGATAGGCATCGAGAACTGTCCCATGCTCTTCACCGGCGACGAGTGGCCCGGCGGGAAAAATCTCGCCCACAGCCCCTCCATCTGGCGCGGTATGTTCGAGGCCGTCCCGGACGACAACTTCGGCCTGAACTACGACCCCTCGCACATGGTCTGGCAGCAGATGGACTACCTCTCGCCCATCCGGGAGTTCGCCGACCGCATCTTCCACGTGCACGCCAAAGATGCGCGCGTCGATTGGGAGAAGCTGGCCGACGTGGGCGTGCTGGCCCATCCGCTCGACTTCCATACGCCGAAGCTGCCCGGTCTGGGCGACGTGGACTGGGGGCAGTTCTTCTCCGCCCTCACCGATGTCGGCTACGACGGCGCCGTTTGCGTCGAGGTGGAGGACCGCGCCTACGAGGGATCGCTTGAGAGCCGTATGAACGCGCTCCGACAGAGCGCAAACTTCCTGCGGCAGTACATTGCGTGACGGACCCGATCAACGGGGGCACTACACCCGAGGAGCAGACGATGGATTATACCTACGAAGAGATCGCCAAGATGATCGACCATTCCCTCCTGAATCCCGTCCTGACCGACGGGATACTGGAGAAGGGCTGCCGGATCGCCGTGGAATACGACGCCGCCACGGTGTGCATCAAGCCCTATTACGTGGCCCGGTGCGCCGAACTGCTGGCCGACAGCACGGTGAAGCCGACGACCACCATCGGATTCCCGCACGGCGGCCACAAGACGTCCACCAAGGTCGCCGAAGCGCAGGCGGCGCTGGCGGACGGCGCCGAGGAACTCGACATGGTGGTCAACATCGGCAAGGTTCTGAGCAGGGACTGGGAGTTTGTGCGACAGGACATCGCCGCCGTGGTTGAGGCCGGCCACGCGGGCGGCGCGCTGGTGAAGGTCATCTTCGAGAACTGCTATCTGCAGGACGAGCACAAGGTGGCCCTCTGCGAGATATGCGGAGAGGTGAACGCCGACTTCGTCAAGACGTCCACCGGCTACGGCGACGGCGGAGCGACCATCCCGGACCTGAAGCTGATGCGGAAGCACGCCCCGGAGCACGTGCAGGTGAAGGCGGCTGGAGGCGTGCGCTCGCTGGACGCGCTGCTGGAGGTCCGAGAGGTGGGCGTGACGCGCGTCGGCGCCAGCCGGACCGTGAAGATACTGGACGAGTGCAAGGAGAGACTGGGGCTTTAGGCCCGTCACAACCGAAACACGAGGGGAGCCGAGGGATATGCACAGCAAGATATTGGCGCCGGTGGTCGCGTTGGCCGTTGCAGTTCTCGCCTGTGCCGGTTGTCGCACGGCGGCGCCCACGTGGGAACCGCGGTGGTCGTGGGAGCGGCAGCACGCGCTGGTTACCGAGGACGGCGACCTTGTCTGGGCGCCGGAGCCATTTCAGTTCGAGCCCGGGGACTCGGTGCGCTACATCGACTACGCCGGGGGCGACGACGCCAACGACGGACTTACCCCCCAGACGCCGTGGAAGCACCATCCCTGGGACCCGGAGGCGGCGGGCAACGCCGCCGAGGCCGCCGGAGCCCACACCTATGTCTTCAAGCAAGGCGTGGTCTACCGCGGCGTGCTGGTGGCCGATGAATCCGGCACCGCCGAAGACCCCATCCGGCTGACCCGTGACCCGACCTGGGGGCAGGGCGAAGCGGCCCTCTACGGCTCCCTCGAGATCACCGGCGGGTGGAAACAGGCCGACCCCGCCACCGCGCCCGGCGTGCCGGAGCCCGGAAAGGTCTGGTACCGGGACGTCGGCACCGACTTCACGCCACGTGCGGCGTGGGCCGTGCGTGACGGCGCCATCCAGCGCCTCCACCTTGCCCGAGAGCCCGACTGGGAGGTCACCAACCCGGACGACGTAAAGAGCAACTGGTACGAGTGGACGGGCGTCGAGAAGGAGACCATCCAGGTCGATGACGACGAGCAGGTCAAAGCATGGGGCTCCGACCCCGAGCACCTGACCGCCGGGGACGCGGACGCCTACGTCGGCGGCACGGTGTGGACCGAATACGCCGGGGTGATGGGCTCGCCCTATGCCAACCCCATCGAGGCCTACGATCCGGAGAGAAACGCCATCCGGTTCGCCGGCCCGTGGGGCGACGCCGAGGCCCGAGCGCCCATCCAGCACTGTCGCTACTACCTCGAGAACCTGCCGCGGTTTCTGGACAAGCCCGGCGAGTACTACTACGTGTCCGAGGGAGCGCTGGCGGGGCGCGTCTACGTGCGTATGCCGGATGAGGCCAACCCCAACGAATCCACCGTGGAACTGGCCCGCTCGCTTACCCAGATCGACATCCGTGACCAGAGCCACATCCACGTGACAGGCTTGACCTTCCGCTTCCAGAACGTGGCGCACTGGTACGACCGCTGGTGGACCATCGCGGAGGTGGACCCCGCGTGCGTGAAGGCCCTCGGGTCCTGTACGGACATCCGGGTGAGCAACTGCACGTTCGAGCACGTGGCGCGGGCCGTCTACGCAAAGTCTGTCGGCGAGGACGCCTTCATGGACCGTATCTCCGTCACGGACAACGAGATGGTCGAGACCGACTACGGTCCGATCCACATCTCCCGGGGCGCCGAGCTGCACCGGGTGGAGGTGCTGCGCAACCGGCTGTACCGGGTCGGCCTGCGCCCGATGCGCGCCCACCACGGCCACGCGCTGGTGGTGCAGTTCGCGTCACTGGCCGAGATCGCCGGCAACGTGCTGGACCGCTGCTGGGGGGCCGGGCTGTTCATCTTCGGAGGCAAGGGCGGTGGCGACCGCAGCATCCGCCCGCTCAGCCGCGTGCTGATCCACCACAACAAGGTGACCGACCCGCTGCTGAACACGAATGACTGGGGCGGCATCGAGTCCTGGCAGGGCGGCCCGACCTACATCTACGACAATATCTCGGGCAACCCGGGCGGCTACTGGCACTGGAGCCACGTGCTCCGGGGCGACACGGCCGAGGAGCGCAGCCACGGCACCGCGCGTTTCGGGTTTGCCTACTATCTGGACGGCGCCTTCAAGCAGTACGTCTTCAACAATATCGCATGGGGCAAGAGCCACGACCTGACAAGCCCGCTGTGCAACACGTGCGGGCTGCAGGAGATCATCGGCTTCATGAACGCGGCGTTCAACAATAGCTTCTACAACTTCGGCTGTGGCTCGCGGAGGCAGGCGCCGCAGCACGGGCGCTGCCTCTACCTGGGCAACATCTGGTCGCAGATGGGCGAGTTCTATTTTCGCCACGCCAGACCGGAAGAGTCCGCGCGGGATATGAACGCCGCCGACGCCGAGGCGGCCGGAGACGTGGGCGAACCGATAGAATATGGTTCGCTCGGCTACGGGAACAACGTTTTCCACGGCTCGCCCCGCGACTTCGGCGTTTTCGAGCACTGGGGCCGGATCCATCCGACGCTGGAGTCCTTCCGCCTGGCGTTGCGGGCGCTCCATCCGCTGGCCGCCACCGTCGGGGTGAAGACGGAGACTTCGCCCTTCCGCGACGCCGAGAACCACGACTTCCGCCCCCGGCCCGGCTCCCCCGGTCTGGACAAGGGCGTCAAGTTCTTCGTCCCCTGGGGCCTCTACGGGGTGGTGGGGGAGTGGCACTTCTACCGCCGCTCGGCCGAGCCGTCCGTCATCTTCGGCGAGAACTGGTTCATGACCGATGAGTTCGTCAACCGGGGCATGTACCGTCACATCCCCCGCAACAACCTGACTGCCCACAACGTGGAGGTGGCCGACTACCGGAAAGGGCCGCTGGAGGACTGGACCCCGGGCGCGCTCACCTTCAACGGGCACGACCAGTACTGCGTCCTGTCCCACGAGGACCTGACCGCCGATTACTCCTGGGGCGAGGGCGAGGAGAGGAGCTACGCCGGCGAGGACCGCCTGACCGTGGACATGGACACCAATAACTTCCTGATCGAGGCGCTGGTCCGGACGCAGCCCGGCCACACCGGCGGTGTCGTGGTGGCCAAGGCGGCGGACAGCGGCTATCTGCTGCGCGTGGATGAGGAGGGCAGGGCGCGCCTCAGTCTCCGCGTGGACGGGCAGGAGGCGTGCGCGCGGGCCAGTTCAGTGCCCATCAACGACGGCGACTGGCACCACGTCATCGCCGAGGTGGACCGCGCCGAGGCCGGCGGCATCACCGTGTATGTCGATTGCGAGCCGGCCGACGGCGAGTGGACCGGCACCATGCCGGAGCCGGGCGTTTCGCTGTCCAACGAGGGCGATTTCCTGGTGGCCAGAAGTCCCGACGGCGACTACTTCGCGGGCGCGTTGGACTTCCTGCGCGTGGCCCGCGGCACGCTGGCCGACGCCGAAACCACCATCGAGGAACTCTCCCACTGGCAGTTCGACGGCCCGTTCCTCAAGGACTTCTTCGGCACAAGGGCGGTAGGCCCCCGAGACAGCGGCGCCATAGAGTACATCCCACCCATGCGCTGAGCCGAGGACCACTCCGCCTATGCGCGTACAGCCGCGAGGGCCTGGTCTATGACGTGCAGGTTGTGGATGGCGTCTTCCGGTGGGTAGGTTGGGGGGCGGCCCTCGAGCAGGGCATTCGTGAAGTCCTCCACCATCAGGCGGTAGTGGTCGGCGGGTGGGATCGCTATGTCGGTGCGGTTGTAGTCCTGATAGTGGTGGATGGTGGCTTCGTTCTCCTTGCCGGGCACCACGCCGCCGGGCACGGTGATGCGGCCCTCGGTGCCGCATATCTCGTAGGAGCAGCCGAACTCCATGCGCAGGCCGCACGCGAAGGTCCCCCGGGCGCCTGACGGGAAGGTCAGCGTGCCGGCCACCCACTCGTCCACGTCCGTCTCCGGGCCCACGTGGCCGGTGGCGGTTACTTCGTTCGGCTCCTGTCCGGTCATCAGTCGCATGACGCTGACGCAGTAGCAGCCGAGGTCGCGCATGGCGCCGCCGGCCAGTTCCGCCCGCAGGCGGATGTTATCCTCGCCGGGCGTGGCGGCGCAGAAGACGGCCCGCATCAGACGGATATCGCCCACAGCGCCGTCGTCCACCATCGCCTTCACCCGGCGCGTGAGCGGGTGGAACCGGTACATCAGCCCCTCGGCCAGGAGGAGTTCCCGCTCCGCGAAGGCTTCCACCATCCGCCGGGCCTCCTCGGCGTTGGCGGCCAGTGGCTTCTCGCAGAGCACCGGCTTGCCGGCCTCCGCGCAGCGAACGCTCCACTCGGCGTGCAGGCTGATGGGCAGGGGGTTGTAGATGGCGTCCACGTCCGGGTCGGCCAGAAGTTCGTCATAGGAGCCGTAAGCGCGGGGGATTTCGAACTCGTCGGCAACCCTGCGGGCCCGCGCCTTGTCGCGGCTGGCGATGGCGACGGCGCGCCCGTTGCGTGAGTCGCGGATGGCGGGGATGACGTGTTGGCGGGCGATCCTGGCCGTGCTCAGGATGCCCCACCGCACCTCGCCGGTTCGGCCGCCGGACATCGGGTCACTCTTCTTTCAGCCAGAGGGACATCGGCTCCCGCCACCAGCCGCCGGGGAAGTCTTTCGAGAAGGGCTCGCCGCCCTTGTGATGTTCGCGCGCCCGTCCGACCTGCCCGAAGCCCGTCACGGGCAGCGTGTTGCCGTCCAGCTCCGGGACAACGTAGCGGTCGAACCAGCCGTCCATGCGGGCGTGCAGTTCGTCGATCAGGGGGCGATGCTCGGGCCGCCCGTAGAGGTCGCTGCGCTCGTCCGGGTCCTCGCTCAGGTCGTAAAGCTCGTGCGGCCCGTTGGGGTGGCGGTGGACGTACTTCCATCGGGGTGTGCGAATCATGCGCACGGGGCCATATTCATCGAACACGACGACGTCCTCACGGCCCGGCTGGTCCTCGCCGCGCAGCAGCGGGGCGAAGCTGCGGCCCGGCAGCGCGTCGGCCTCCGGGTTCGGAACCCCCACGTAGTCCAGCAGCGTGGGCATGAAGTCGTAGTGGCTGAACAGGCCGTCGCTGACCATGCCCTCCGGCAGGTGCCCGGGCCGGCTCACCAGGGCCGGCACCTTCACGGACGTCTCGAACATGTTCATCGGGCGGGTGCCGTTGCCCTTGCCGCAGATGCCGTGGTGGCCCATATTCATGCCGTTGTCGCTGGTGAAGAATATGAGGGTGTTCTCCCGCAGCCGGTGCCGCTCCAGCCAGTCCAGCACGCGGCCCACGTTGGCGTCCATGGCCTCGACGGCGGCGAAGTATCCGCTCAGGTACTCGCGCCGTTTCTCCGGGCCGGAGAAGAACTCCCTGTTCGGCCGCGCCCACGGGTGCATCGGCTCGTCCGGCACCGACTCGAAGGGGCAGTCTTCGTAGTAGCTTTCGAACACCTTCGGCGGGTGATTTTTGCGGCTCCACGGGCTGTGGGGGGCGGTGTAGTGGAGGCTGAGGTAGAAGGGCGCCTCGCCACCTGTCTGCGCGTCGAGAAACCCGAGCGCGTTGTCGGTGAAAACATCAGTGATGTAACGCGGCTCCAGATAGACGCGCTCCTCGTCGGCCACCATCGGGGCCTCGTAGTAGCTGCCGCCCGCGCGAGCGTGGACGTTCCAATAGGTGAAGCTCTTCTGCGGGTGATGCGCGTCGCCGAGGTGCCACTTGCCGCTCATACCGCAGACATAGCCGGCGCCGGCCAGCAGGTCGGTGTAGGCCGTCTGCCCCGCCAGGTACTCGGTCAGTTCGCCGTCCCGCTCGGGCTCGCAGGTGGAGTTGCCCGCGCTGAGCCAGTCGTGCACGCCGTGCTGGGAAGGGATGCGCCCGGTCAGCAGGGATGCCCGCGCGGGGGAGCAGACCGGCGAGACGCAGAAGAAGTTCTCGAAGCGGATTCCCGTGGCGGCCAGGTGGTCGAGGTTCGGCGTGCGCAGCTCCTCGTTGCCCGCGCAGCCCATGGCCCAGTAGCCCTGGTCGTCGGTCAGGATGACGATAACGTTCGGCCTGTCGGGATCAGTGCTCGGCACGCTCACTCCTCCGGGTTGACGTCCGGCCAGTCGGCCGGATCGTAGTCGGGATTGGGCTGGGGGATGATGGCCTCTATCTCGTCGCGCCACTGGACCAGTTGTCGGTGCAGCGTCTCGGCGCGGCGGGGCTCCTCTTCGGCGAGGTCTTTCTCCTCGGATACGTCGTGGCGCAGGTTGTACAGCTCCAGCCGGCCATCCTCGAAGAACTCGATGAGCTTCCAGTCACCCGCGCGCACGGAGCAGCCCGGCGTGCCGCCCTGGTTGCCGTAATGGGGATAGTGCCAGAAAATGGCGTCGCGGTCGGGCGGCGCCTCCCCCCGCAGCAGCGGCGCGATGCTGACCCCGTCGCAGTGCTGTTCGGGCAGCGGGTCGCGCCCGGCCATCTCCAGCAGCGTGGGGTAGAAATCCGTGCTGGTGACGGGCACGCTGCAGACGCTGCCGGGCTGAGTGCGCCCGGGCCACTTGACGATGAGCGGCTCGCGGGTGCCGCCTTCGTACATCCATCCCTTGCCCTCCGCCAGGGGGGCGTTGCAGGTTGGCGCGCCCTCCGCGGTGGCCAGCCCGCCGTTGTCGGAGGTGAAGATGACCACGGTCTCCTCCGTCTTGCCGACCTCCTGGATGGTCTTGAGAAGCCGGCCGATGTTCTCGTCCAGGATGTTGACCATGGCCGCATAGGTGGGGTCGGACTGGAGCAGGCGGCGCTGGATGCGCCGGTCCTTCTTGTGCTCGCAGGGGAAGTGCTTGCCCTCCTCGAACGTCTTCACATTATCCAGCCCCAGTTCCTTCACCTTCGCCTCGAAGCGGCGGATGTAGGCGTCCTTGGCCTGGATGGGCACGTGAACGGCATGGTAGGACATGTAGAGGAAGAACGGGTCCGGGCCGTTGTTGCGGACGAGGCGGATGGCCTCGTCGGTGAGGCGGTCGGTCAGGAACTCGCCCTCCGGGCCGTCCTCCAGCATGGGGTTGCCCCAGGGACTGAAGTAGCCCTGGGTGGGCATGCCCCAGTGGCAGCCGGCCACGTTCTCGTCGAACCCCTGTTTCTCCGGCCAGTAGGGTTCGCCGCCCAGGTGCCACTTGCCCACGTGGTAGGTGTTGTAGCCGGCGTCCTTGAGGGCGGAGGCCAGCGTGTGCTCCTCCAGCGGGAGGTGGTCGATGTAGGGGGCGTCAATCAGCTTGCCCCGGGTGTGCCCGCCGATGAAATTGGTCACGCCCACGCGGGCGGGATAACGGCCGGTCATGATGCTGGCGCGGGTCGGCGAGCAGACGGGGCAGGAGGCGTAGCCGTCCGTGAAGCGCATGCCGTCGGCGGCCAGGCGGTCGATATTCGGGGTCTCGTAGAAGGTGCTGCCGTAGCAGCCGAGGTCCTTCCACCCCATGTCGTCGATGAGTATGAAGACGAAGTTCGGCGGGGACATGGTCGGTCCTTCCTGCGCGGTGAGGCGGCGCTCAATGGTGAGAGGCGGTCAGGCGTGGTCACGACTCCCCCGAGAGATCATGGCGTGACCGGGCCGGCGGGCCAAAGTATGACGCGTACGAACACAGAGGACGGACCGTAGCAGCCCGCCCTCTGCAGATGTCGCCAGGCAATACGGGCGCCAGGATTGCCCGATTATTCGACCCGGACGCTGATGGACTTCTTCTCTTCCTTGATGTTGATCAGCTCGCCGCTGGCTCCCTCCTCGATCATCTCGACGATCAGCTCGGGGTCGATACGGCCGAGCTTGCCTTCCGGAACCAGACGGAGACTCGCTTCGGCCAGGGCGACCGGAACGCGCATGTTGATGTAGGATTCCTCGCCCGTTCCTTCGATGACAGGATTGTGATCGACGATCGTGATGCAGAGATATCTTCGCTCGGCCACGGGTGTTGCACTCCTCTCTGGGGTAGACGACCTCTCCGGCTCGGGTTCGGAAGGTTCGGAAACCTCGAACGTCTCCAGCCCTTCGTCACTCATGGCAACTCTCCTGCTTAGACCTCTTCCCTTGCCCGGTCCAGCTCGTCCGCCTTTATATCCGAAAGCTCGGCCATGTCAAACAAAAGTGCGTCCGGGCGGCCGTCGCGTTCCGTTTGCGCCCGCCGCTCGAACTCCTCTACAATTGGCAAAATACTTCGCACACAACACTTAGGGGATGCCCATGGCGCCGAACGACAGCCGCAGAGACAAGCCGCGCGGGAAGAAGCGGACAGTGCTGGACGACTTCGAACTGCTGGACGCCGCCTCCCAGAACAGGGAATTCACAAGTACCGATACCTGGCGCGTGTTCCGCATCATGAGCGAGTTCGTCCAGGGCTTCGAGCAGCTCTCCAAGGTCGGGCCGGCCGTCTCCATCTTCGGCAGCGCCCGCATGGCGGAGGATGACGAGTACTACGAGCCGGCGCGCCGCACGGCCCAGCTTCTGGCCCGCCGCGACATCGCCGTCATCACCGGCGGCGGCGGCGGCATCATGGAAGCCGCCAACCGCGGCGCCCAGGAGGGCGGCGGCCAGTCGCTCGGCTTCAACATCGAACTCCCGCACGAGCAGAAGCCCAACGACTACCTGGACCAGATGCTGGAGTTCCACTACTTCTTCGTGCGCAAGGTCATGTTCCTGAAGTACTCGGTCGGCTTCATCCTCTTCCCCGGCGGCTACGGCACGATGGACGAGCTGTTCGAGTCCCTGACGCTGGTCCAGACCGAGCGGAACCCGAACTTCGGGGTCGTGCTGTTCGGCAGCGATTACTGGGGCAAGCTGCTCTCGTGGCTCAAGGACCCCATGCTGGCGCGGGGCTACATCTCCGAGGCCGACGCGAAGCTTTTCTGCGTGACCGATGAGCCGGAGGAGGCCGTCGAGTTCATCATCGAGCAACTCCACGACGTCGCCCTCCTGCAGTCGCGCCGCAACGACCGCTCCTGAGGGCCGCCCGTTGTCGCCCCATTCGAAGCAGGTCCGGGCTCCGGAAGGTTTGGTATCCCGCCGCTCGCCGGGCGACGCACTCTTCGTGCCTTAACCCATCCGCCCGGACCGACATTCCTGTCCTCACTCAGCGGCCGGGCGGCAGGAAGCGGCCGTTGATGGCTATACTCACAGGGAGTATAATGCGCGGCTTGGAGCGGTCTGCTTCCGCTGGAGCACGAAGGCACAGAGCAATGGAAGACCGGCACGAGCAGCGGTACCTCTGGCCGTACGACGACATCCGCGGCTTCTGTCCGCCGGTGCTGATCAGCGCGTGCCCTCTGGGTATTCCTTACCGCTGGCATGGGCGGCGCAAGAAGCGCCGCGACGGGCTCATGGAGCGATTGAGCGGACGATACGTCCTCGTGCCGGTCTGCCCGGAGCAGTTGGGCGGTCTGCCCACGCCACGGAGCGGTGCGTACCTGCAGGGCACGGGCGCGCAGGTGCTGGACGAGGGGCTGCGCTTCATCGACCCGAATACAGGAGAGGACCTGACGCAGGCCCACCTGGACGGGGCCGAGCATACGCTCGATATCGCCCGGATAGTGGGCGTGCGCCGGGCCTACATGAAAAGCGGCAGCCCGTCCTGCGACCGGGAGGGCATCGCGGGTGAGGTCCTATCGCGCGGAGGCGTCAAGGTCATCCGCATCGGGTAGGGGACGGTGGCGGTCAGCCTGCCGATGGTTGGCGGCCGAACAGTTCCGTCTGCACATGAGCGGGGAGGCACCCGTGCGCGCACCCGCTGGTCAGGTCGATCCCCTGGGTGAGGGAGCACGGCACGCGCGGCCGCCTGAGCACGTTCCCCCTACGCTCTGTGCGCACGACGCGCACAAAACCGACCTCTGGAGGCGACACCATATCTCCTTGCGTGTATAGTATACGAGCCAGTGCATCCTATAAAGGCTCTGTCCCCGCCGCCGTCGTAGAAGACTCGACGCGCTGTTAGGAGATCGCCACCGCGCCCTGGAGGCCGGTTGCCGGGTCTCGGGCGGCAAGACGCCCCACGCCACCATCTACTCCGCCATCCTGCGCGACATGCAGAAGAAGGGCGACGAGTCCCGCTTCCGCAAGGTGGGGTGCGGCCTGTTCGCGCTGGCTGAATAGGATCATCTCGCCTCCTGAGCCCCGACCCGCCGCCTGCGGGGCCGGGGTTTCTTCATCTCCTACTTTAACTCGGGCTTCCGTCGTCCAGATGGGTATTCCCACACGTTGTGGTGGGACCGCGCTGTTGCTACAATCACCAGGACCCCCATGTGATCCTGACGGCTCTGGCGTTGGACAGGGGAACCGATGGCTAAGCTCGAACGCATCATCCATATTGTAGGGGCCTCCGTCGCGACTCTTATATCGGCTTGTTTCGTTATGGGATACCATAGCATCCAGTACCGCAACCACGTCGTACACGGGGATATTGAGATCCCGAGAATACTTCACTGGATCGGAGCCGCTGCGCCCTGGATGTTCCTCGTCCCGCCGGTGGTGCTCATTGTTGGTCTGCTGCGCCTTAAGCAGGACTCAGTAGTAGCCGCGGTGACCACGTCGGCCTGGCTGTTTGCGCTAGGCTGGGCTCTGCTCTGCATTGGCGGGTGGCAAATGCCGTTCGACATTCCATTCACTTCTCTTTGACCAAACCGTTCTCAGCCGCCTGCCAAGGCATAGCCCCCTTTCGCATATTCAGAGCCTGTGTTCATCGCTGGCTTCTCGTTCGCTTCACAGTGCTTTGTGTTCCGGGAACTGCTCCCAGCGCTGCCCGATGACGTCGCAGTAGAGGGCGTCCACCTCCGTCAGGAACGCGCCCCGGCCGGTCTGCTCGCAGCCGATGAGCGTTGAGCCCGAGCCGCCGAACAGGTCCAGCGCGTTCTCGCCCGGGCGGCTCGAATACTGGACTGCGCGCACCGCCAGTTCGACCGGCTTCTGCGTGCGGTGCCCCATCTTCTGCCGGCTGACCTTCTTGACGCTCCAGACGTCGGCCGCGTTGTGCGTCCCGCGTTTGCGGAATCGCATCCCGGGGGACTCCCCCTCGGCAGGTTCGGGGTCGCGACCTACAAACGGCCGACGACGAGATCGAGGACGAGCCTGCTTCGCCAAGGCTTCGCAGCCCAGGGATCGAGGACGATCAAACGTGGGGCGTACCGACTGTCAACTATCAACCAGCAACTATCAACTGCCCGTCGGCAGCGCGGCTGCGCCGCGAATGATGAATCAGGAATCATGAATGCTGAATGAACGGTAACGGCCGGCCCAGTGGGCAGTAGCCAGTGGTCAGAGAACTATGGTTGCTGAAGCGAAGGCGACCGCCGAAGCGTCCGCGACCGCTGACGCGGCCGACTACGAGCCCCCTCCCCGCGCGCAGCGAGGGGGTCTTTCGGAGACACGTTCCCCGTGTGGCGAATCCCCCGCCTCAGGAACGAGGACGAGGACGATCCGGCCACCAAAGGGGCCGCAGGTCCAGGTCAGCCGTTCCCGCCAAAGGCGGGCAAGCTTCGCGCCTTTGTGCCTTTGTGTGACAAGCAGTTCACAGCCATCAGTTGCCGGTGATCAGTCACGCCGCAGAGCGGCGTGGTCATGAAGGCCGGTGGCTTCAGCCCCGGTATTTGCGCGAGAGAAGAATAAAGCGCCCCGGAGGGGCGCGGTGACCGAACGGGTCGGTTGGGCGACGGCTGACAGCGCCCCTCCGGGGCGCACTCGCTTCGGCTCGGGGTTCCACCGGGACTGAAGTCCCGGCCTTCATCACCCGGCCCCTGTCGGGGCTGACGGGCGGTGCGGCTTCGCCGCGAATCATGAATTAGGAATCCAGAATCATGAATTCAACCGCAACGGCGAACGACCGAGGACGACGCAGGTGTTCACGGACACTGGTCCGGAGCGGAGCCCCGACGGCCTGCCGTCACGCGCTTCCAGGACCGTGGGACAACGTTGGCGCCGGGGAACGCACGGGGTCGGAGGTCCACGCGCGAGGCGCGCAAGCTCCGTCGGCCAGGAGGGAGCGAACTCAGGACGCGGTTGCTGGGGCAACCTGAACTGGGCTTTCGAGGTTACGCACCACGGGCTTTAGTGCACCCGTGCATGATGTGGGCAGAGGGTCTGAGTCTCTGCACTTTGTCTTGGCAAGGGGTGTCTTGCGGCCTCGAAGAAGGGCTCCTGTTCCGCATGGGCGGGGCAACCAAAGGCGGAGCATGGCTCCGCTAACGCCATGGCGGTAGCATGGCTACCGCACTCCAGGATCGCCTCTCCGTGTGCGGACAGGGGGTTGAGCGGTGGCGAGAAGCGCAGCCAATCCGGTTGCGCAATCGCGTTATCTCTGATATAGTTAGGGTCCGATATACGGGCATCTCCATCGGAACCGCGGCATCCGCGCGGGTTCCGCCACAACGCAATCGAGGTACTCGCGGCTTTGGTAGTGACGGTTGACGGTCCGGCGGCCGCCGGCAAGAGCACGGTGGCGCGCAAACTGGCCCAGCGGCTGGGTTTCAGGTACCTGGACACCGGTGCCATGTACCGCGCCGCCACGTGGAAGGCGCTCGACGCGGAGGCCGACGTGGAGGACCCCGACGAGCTGGCGGCTGTGACCGAAGAGACGCGAATCGAGTTGACACCGGACGGCCGCGTCCTGTGCGACGGACGCGACGTGACCGAGGAGATACGGACACCCGAGGTGACCGAGAACATCTTCCATCTGGCCGACGAGCCGGCCGTGCGGGAGGTGCTCATAGAGCAGCAAAGACGCTTCGCCCGTGACCACGACGTGGTCACCGAGGGCCGCGATCAGGGGACCGAGGTGTTCCCGGACGCGGAGGTCAAGTTCTTTCTGGTGGCCGGGCTGGAGGAGCGCGCCCGACGGCGACTGCAGGACCTGCAGCGGAACGGGCGCGACCCGTCCCTGCGCGAAGTGAAACGGCAGGTGATGGAGCGCGATGCGAAGGACAGGTCGCGCCCCGTCGGAGCGTTGCGCAAGACGGAAGACATGATTCTCATTGACAGTACCGATATGACCGCCGACCAGGTCGTCGAGGCCATGTTCGAGGAGGTCTCGCGTCGGCTCCCCGCCTCGTGATGGCAATGGATCAGGCGGGAGAGGTCGCGCCCCGGTCGGGAGTTCGTTTCTACCGGTTCTGCCGGCGGTTCGTCTGGGCCCCGGTGAAGATGCTGACGGGCGCCAGATTTCTGGACGTGCCGGACATAAGCCGGAGAGAGGGCGGACTGCTGATCGCGGCAAACCATCAGAGCTTCCTCGACCCGGTGCTGGTCGGAATGGCCCTGGAGGAGCCGATATGCTACCTGGCGCGGCGGAGCCTGTTCCGCGCTCCGGGTTTTGGCCGGTTGCTGCATGCACTGAGAGCGCACCCGATCAGGCGCGGCGCCGTGGACAGCCGGGGCATCCGGACGGTGCTCAGGCTGCTGCGCGACGGCGAAGCGGTGCTTATGTTCCCGGAAGGGACGCGGACACGCGACGGGACGCTTGGCCGGTTCAGGCGGGGCGTGGCCTCGCTGGCCACGCGCTGCGACGTGCCGGTTTTGCCCGTCGCCATCGAGGGCGCGTACGACGCCTGGCCGCGCACGCGGGCGCTGCCTCGCCCGGCCCGGGTCGGCGTGGCGTTCGGAGACACGATAAAGCCGGAGGGCCGGGACGCCGGCGAGCTGACCGGCGAGTTGCGTGATGAGATTGCACGACTGCAGGCGTTCCTGAGGGAACGCCTGACAAGGAAATAGAGGAGGACCGTGACAGGGACATTCGGCGGACGACCGCTTCCGGCGGCGTCCTGCCGGTCCGAGAGAGGTCGCAGGTAACTTTAACACTATTTTTCTACTCCAAGGTAACCAATGGCTAATCGCGATATTCTTGCCGAATACGGCATTGACAGGGGCGACGTCGAGGAAGAGCTGCAGGAGTCCCTGCAAGGGCTTGACAGCGAAGAACTTGAGAAGGACCTGGACGAGTCCGTAAAGGACTACAACATCAACACCATCCTCGAAGGTCGCATCGTGAGCGTGACCGACGACGAAGCGATGGTGGACGTCGGCTACAAGAGCCAGGGCGCCGTGCCCCTCTCGGAGTGGTACGGGGACGCCGAGGTGTCCGTGGGGGACACCGTGGAGGTGCTGCTGGAGGCCGTGGAGGACGATTCCGGCCTGGTGCAGCTCTCCAAGCGCAAGGCCGACCGCATCCGCCGCTGGGAGCAGGTGGTCACACGCTACGACGAGGGCGACGTGGTCACCGGCACCGTCATGCGCAAGATCAAGGGCGGCCTGCTGGTGGACATCGGCGTGCCGGTGTTTTTGCCGGCCAGCCAGGTGGACACCCGCCGGCCGGGCGAGATCGCCGACTACATCGGCCAGCGCCTGACCTGCAAGATCCTGAAGATCGACGAGGGGCGGCGCAACATCGTCGTCAGCCGTCGCCAGTTGATCGAGAGCCAGCGCGACGTGATGAAGGTGCGGCTCTTCGACGACCTGGAGCCGGGGCAGATTCGCCCGGGCAAGGTCAAGAACATCGTCGACTTCGGCGCTTTCGTGGACCTGGGCGGCATCGACGGACTCCTCCACATCACCGACATGAGCTGGGGACGTATCAGCCATCCCAGCGAGATGCTGGCGATCGACGACCTGATCGAGGTGGTCATCCTCAACGTCGATCCGGAGGAAGAGAAGGTCGCCCTCGGGCTGAAGCAGAAGACGCCGAGCCCGTGGGAGAACATCGAGGAGAAATACCCGGTCGGCAGCGAGGTCACCGGCGAGGTTGTGAACCTGATGAACTACGGCGCCTTCGTCAAGCTGGAAGAGGGCGTCGAAGGGCTGGTCCACATCAGCGAGATTGTGGAAATTATGACAGAGATCAGGAGATATAATGAATTAAAGGACTTAATGGCAAAAATCAGTGAGCTTGATATTATGGGG
>JAWODG010000122.1:0-2878 GCA_046483385.1 Candidatus Brocadiia bacterium
GAGAAACAGTCCGGCACCTGGAACACCGTGGCGGAGTACAAGTACGACGGCAAGACGCGGCGCGTGCTGAAGGTGGTGTCCAACAAGGGCGACCTCAACGGCACCACCCGCTTCGTCTGGGGCGGGAACAGCGACTGGCAATGCCTGGAAGAAAGAGACGGTTCGGGGAACCTGGTGGCGCGCTTCACCTACGCCCCGGGCTACATCGACGCGGTGGCCCGGCAGGAGCGAGACCTGAACGCGGACGACGACTTCGCCGACGACGACGAGGTCGTCTGGTACCACTCCAACACCCTCTACAGCGTGTACGCCCTGACCGACGGAAGCGAGAACGTGGTCGAGCGTTACCGCTATGATGCCTACGGGGCCTGCACCGTGCTGGATGCGGACTTCTCAAGCGACGCCGACAACGCCAGCGACATCCACAACCCCTACGCCTTTACCGGACGGACGGCGGACACCGAGAGCACCCTCATGCAATACCGGCATCGCTACTACGCGCCAGTGGTGGGGCGTTTCGTGTCGAGGGATCCACAGGTGTACGTTGACGCGTGGAATCTCTATTGTTACGTCATAGGGCGGGCGACGGCACTTGTGGATCCGAGCGGCAATTCCTCGGAGTACAAGTGGTGCGAAGTGATGGAGGACGAACCTGTCCGCTGGGCACGAGACAGGTTTGGCAGAATCACCGCCTGTTCCTGTCGGTACTGCTGCGATGATGGGTCTACGATGTGGCGTAGTAGCGGCGACCCACGCCCTTTCCCCTCGGATTGGACCGTCTATCTGGACCCGGTTCCCGGGTGCCATGATGAAACCAATCCTCTCTGTTTTCGATGTGACTGCGCAGATGGTTTCGAGTACTATATTACCGCCCCTCCGCCAGAGCCTTGTTGGGATGTATGTATGGGCGCGTGTATTGTCGGGGGCCATGCAGCGCAGATTCCGGGCGTTGTGCCAGGACCGTCGTTTCCCCCTACGTCGAATTACACGGGGTGTGCAAGATTCTGCCGCGCTTTGTGCGGTCAGGGAGCGCCGCCTGCCACTCCCCCAGCCTGGCAGAACCCACCTGTCATCGCATAGAGGATATCTGAACGATGAAACCCAATCAGATGCTCGTATTTTTCGTCCTGCTTTCGACAGCCCTACTGGGGGCGAATGGTTTGGCCGAACTCCGTTTCGTGGAAGTGCAGGCCCGGTTGGAAGGGCTTCCCGCCGGCTTCAGGGTTGAATCGTGGACAGTGGCCGACCTGCAGGGGACGGGACGCCCGTTGTTGGTCCTGCACGGCATCTGGCCGGGCAACTTCCGCCTGCCCCTGCGGGAACGGCGCCCGAACGAGGCCATCTTTGTCCTCGCGGCGTCGCGCAGCGGAGGCAAGGTAGTCCATAGTTTGGGCGAACAGACATCCGCCCCCGCGCTGCCCGGAGGTCAGGCGGGTGGCGTAGTGCGTATCAGGGTTGACCAGCTACATGCCGTTGACATAGATCGCGATGGGCGGGACGAGCTGTGGATCTGCCGCGGGCCCGGTGAACCTGACACCATCGCTCGCTGGAGGAACGGGAAACTGGTGCAGGAGCCGGCCCCCACTCCGGACATGGTGAGGCCGCGCCTCCTGTGGGGGGATTTCAACGGCGACGGATACACGGACCTGCTGTTCCAGGGCGCAGTACGGGTGAAGGGACGCATCGGCGTAATAGACACACAACCCCCCGTCCTCTGGATGAACCGGGAGGGCACGCTCGAACGGGCCGGAGAGCCCTTTAGTGACACGGTACGGCTCAACGAGGCGCACGTTATCGACTTCAACGAAGACGGGCGCAGTGACCTGCTCCTGGGCAGTCCGGCGCAACCGAGCGGGCCGCCGACCAGCACGGTCTGGCTCAGCATCGACGGCGTCGGCCGGGACGACCCGGCGGAAGCCACCACACTGCGGTTTGAACCGATCCCGGGACCGCTCTGTGGAGGCCGACCGCTCCCGCCCGTGGCCGCATTGGAGGTGGTGGGGGCGGACCTCACCGGGGATGGGTTGCGCGACTTTGTCGTATCCGGGATCGCGGGCGGGCCTTCCGGGGACAGGAGCCCGCTGTGGCTCGGGTACGCAAAGAAGAACGAGGAAGCCGGCGCCGGCTACTGCCTGCAAGAGGACCCGCGTCTTCAGCCGTTGGGCCGGGACACAAGAGCCAGGCTGATACCAGGTGACCTCGATGCGGACGGGGATATCGACCTGCTTGGCGTAGGCGGCGAGGCGCAGAACAAGTCCCTGATCTGGATAGAGAACGAGGGAGGTGTTCTGAAGAACGCCAGCGGCGCCGTTGAAGACCGCGGCAGCCTTCTGAGCGGGCTCTTCAGCATCCACATCGTTCCGTTCGACTTCGACGGCGACGGACAACAGGATTTCCTCTGCTTTCCGGACCGAGACGCCGCGAATGCCGTCCTGCTGATGAATCGATCACGTCCAGCGTCGTTTGATGCCCGCGGGGAGACACCGCGCAGTGTATACACAAATGATGTAATGGCCCGTTGACCCGCTGGGCAACGAGACGGTGACGGCCTACTACGACGACGGGAGCGTCAAGTACACCCGGATGAAGAACAAGATCGCCACGGACACCTACGTCACCTACAGCACCGCCTACTGGTACGACGCCGACGGGCGGCGGGAGGCCGTGGCCGAATACGGCACCGGCAGCCTGCCGGGCACCTGGCCGGGCAGCGCGCCGGTGCCGTATTCGGCCACGGCCTCCTTGCGGCCGTCGGCGTCGTACCAGTAGGCCGTGCTGTAGGTGACGTAGGTGTCCGTGGCGATCTTGGCCGATGGAGACAAACATCGAGGCGAATCTCCAGTCGGTGGCCCTCATATTTGCGGCCATCGAAAGTTCG
>JAWODG010000126.1:0-24030 GCA_046483385.1 Candidatus Brocadiia bacterium
CTTCCTTCCTGCTTGGGGGGCTCCTCTGCTCGGTCGTTTTCTCCGTCGTCACGTTGCGAGACATGGACGCCCGTTGGGAGTATCCCGATCACGTCTTCGCCGGCGTAGCGTTCTCGAGTCGGTTCTATCTGCGGAACGCCAAACGCCTTCTTGGGGCCTACGCGTTGCGCATCGAAGGCCAGGACGGCCGCTCCGGGGACGAAGCCGAGTACCGAGTTCCCCGACTGGGGCCGGACGAGCAGGCCAGTGTTCCCCTGCGCCAGTCCCTGCCGGACCGGGGGCTCCAGAAACTCCCCCCGGCAATCGTGCGAAGCGGATTCCCCTTCGGGCTGCTGGAGACGGAACTGGTGACCGGACGGCGGGAGGAGGTCCTCGTGATGCCCCGGATGGGCCGCATCTACGACGATCAGTTTCTGCACTATACGGGAAGGGAGGCGCCCAGCAGCCTGCCCATCATGCGCCGCGACCGGCAAGGGGAGTTCCGCTCCCTGCGGGAGTACAGGCCGGGCGACGATCCCCGACACATCCACTGGGCCACCAGCGCCCGGCTGCGCAGCCTGTACGTGCGGGAGTTCGACCGGCGCGCCACGGACGGCGTCCTGATACTGCTGGACGCCTCCTTGTCCACCACCGCCCCGGAGCAAAAACAGCGCAGGCTCGAGCGATTCGAGGAGGCCGTCAGCTTCGTCGCCACGCTGGCGGCGCTGCTGACGAGACAGAACATGTTCTACGCTTTCGCCTCGTACTGCCCCGATCTGGTGACGTTACCTTATCAGTGCAGCCGCGGGCATATGTTTGCCCTGCTGGAAACGCTGGCCCGGGCGGAACCGACCGCCGAGCACACCACCGATGAATTGCTGTCCTCCCTGGACCCCCGGGAACGGCACGGCGGCGCTTGCCTGGTCACCCCGGGGCCGTATGCGGGAGGGGACCGGACCGCCGGGGCGGACTCCTCAATGGTCATTGTTGACGCAAGCAAACCGGAGTTCCATGAGTACTTCAGCTCTGACATATGAAGCACAGGGCCCGGCGGAGGGGTTCAGCGGACGCACCTGGCCGCTGCTGCTCAGCATCTACGCCCTGATATGCAGCGGAGCGGTGCTGCTGGCCGTGACGGAGATGACCTTCACCTACGCGCTGGCGGCGGTGGTGTTCTGCGCCGGACACGCGCTCATCTGCGGCCCCGAGGGCCGCACGCTGGTCAGCCCCCGGGCGGTGCAGATTCTGGGCGTTGCCGCGCTGCTGTTCTGCCTGCTTCACGTGCAGTTCATCAATGCTCATATGAGCTACGGGCTCGCCCACTTCCTCGTGCTGGTGCAGTTGATCATGCTCTACGGGCTCCGCAACATGCGGGACATCCGCTTGATGCAGGTGACCGTGATCTTCGAACTGCTCATCGCGGCCATATGGGCACTGGAGATAGTGTACCTGCCCGCGTTCATACTCGCGGCCTCATGTCTTGTGCTCAACATGATCGTTGTGGAAATGCACCGGACGGAGGCGGGCGCCGGTGAAAGGTTGGTCGTGCCTTCGCTGCGGGATATCCTGTCGGCCTTCTGGCTGCCGGCGCTGTTGATCCTGGCCGTAACGGTGTCCGGATTCGTTGCTCTGCCCCGGCTAAGCTGGGCGGCAAATCGGCGACAGAGCTTCGGCGCCCTGATGACGGGTTTCTCGGATAACGTCTCCCTGCAGGAAGTGGGCTCGTTGCGACAGAGCGACCAGCTGGCCTTCTCGGCAAAGTTCTCCCTTATGACCCCGGATCGAGCAGTTCCGTTCACGCCCCGACGGGTGCTCATGCGCGGGGTATCTCTGCCGGTCTATGACAACGGCCAGTGGCTCGGGCACGGGCACGCGATGCAGCAGATAGTGAGGCGCCGCCTGAGGGGCAGCCGCCGAGGCCAGGAGATGTTCGAATCCGAAGAAACCTATCTGTTGGAGGACTCTGAAGTTTCCGTGCGTCGGGTGCTGCAGCGGGTACAGTTGCATGAAGAGGCCCCCAACGTGCTGTTTGCGCTCTACAGGCCCGTCGAGGTGCTTGGCTCCGATTACGAGCGAACGATCCAACCAATCTCCCATCACGTGCTGGCCAACCTGCCGGACGAGGGACGTCCACGATACAGTATTATCTCGTGGGTCCCTGAGTTCACTCAAGACCAGTTGCGGGAGGCAGGTTGTCCGGAGCCCACACCGCCATGGCTGGTTTACTGGGAAGTGCCCGACGATATCCGCCCCGTGCTGGAGCGGACCGCCCGGGAGATCGACAGGCTGTATGCACCGCAGACGGATTACGACCGGCTGACGGCGGCCCAACGCTACCTGCTGGACCCCGAGCGTTTCACCTACACCCTCGACCTGCCGGCCTTCGGGCGACAGGATCCGATAGTCGCCTTCCTGACGGAGACGAAGCGGGGCAGTTGCGAGCAGTTCTCCACAGCGCTGGCGCTGATCGCCCGCATGTGGTCCATCCCCACGCGGCTGGTGGTCGGTTTCAAGGAAGGCACGCTCAATGCGGAGACGAAGCGCTACACGTTCCGCGACAAGGACGCCCACGCCTGGGTGGAGGCCTATTTCAACGGGCTCGGTTGGGTCGAGTTCGATCCCACCCCGGGCGCTCGCATCGAGTTGGACGGCTCCGCCTCCGACCAGGGGCTCTACAATGCATTCACCGGCCGCGTGGACAGAGAGATATACCGCCTCAGGCGGCTGATACAGGGCACGTGGAGCGGCAGCATAATCGGCTACAGCCGCTTTCAGCAGAGGCAGTTGTTCAAGAGCGTGCTCCGAACGGCGCGCGATCTGGCGCGGGACTCCGAGACAGTATTCAGGACCCTGGTGCCCGGCATGCCGAGCTTCGGAGTGTTCCAGGTGGTTGTGCTCGTGCTCCTGTTCACCCTCATCGTAATGCTGCTATACCTTCTGGGGCGCTGGCTGGAAGCACGTTTGGGGTGGTCCGGGTTCGGTCCGCGACAGAAGACGCTTCGCTTCTACGAAGAGCTGCTCGGTATCCTGCGGCGCAAAGGGATCGACCGCCCCGAGAGTTCAACCGCGCGCGAACTCGCCCGGCGGGCCGGCGCCCGACTGGCCGAGTCCAACGAGGACGCGTCCTCTCTGCGACGCGCCGTCGAACTGGTCACGGAGCAGTACTGCCGCGTCCGCTTCGGCCAGCACGAACCCAGCGACGAGGAAAAAGAGCAGGTGCAGGCGGCCCTCAAAACGCTGAGCAAGGCGCGACGTGCCACGACGGCTTGAGGGGCGCTGCGCAAGGCGGCGCTACTGTCAGACCTCCTCCGGCTCCGGCGGCTCCGTGAAGCCCTCCAACATCTGGAAGGCATCGGGCACGCAGTGGAGCAAGTCCTCGGCGGTCATGGACAGCATGCCTTGCCGCGCCGCGGCCACGTCCCCCGCCAGACCGTGGACGAAGACTGCAAGCTGCAACGCCTCAAAGGGGTCCAGCCCCTGGCACAACAGCCCGACGGCCAGCCCGGTCAGAACATCGCCCGTCCCCCCGGTGGCCATACCCGGATTGCCCGAGGTATTCACATAAACCCGCAGACCGTCGGTCACGACCGTCCCGGCACCTTTGAGAGCCAGTATGACCTCGTGCTCCGCGGCGAATTCCCGTGCGACCTCCGAGCGTGCCGACTGTACTTCGCCTACCGAGAGACCGGTGAGCCGGGACATCTCGCCGGGATGAGGGGTGAGCAACCGGACCTCCGCGGCGTCTCGCAATGCCTCCGTCGCCCCGGCCAGGGCGTTCAGCCCGTCGGCGTCCACCACCGTCGGTACGGGCAACTCTCGCACGAGCCTGCGGACCGCTTCCACGGTCGTCTGCGCCCTCCCCAGGCCCGGTCCCACGGCGACGGCCGTGAACTCTTCGGCCGACCGCAACACCCGGTCGGCGGCCCTCCCGCCGATCACCGGTTCGTTGGGCTCCGGCATCGGCCGGGACATGGCGCTTGTCAGCTTGACCTCCGCCACGACGTTCAGGCTCTGGGGAAGCGCCAGCGTCACAAGCCCCGCGCCCGCCTTCTGGGCGGCCATCGCTGCCATGCAGCCGGCCCCGGTCATCCCCGGCGAGCAGGCGACGATGAGCACGCGGCCGAAGTCGCCCTTGTGCGCATCCGGGGCTCGCTCGGGCAGAAGTGGCAGCCGGGTGACTTCCTCAATGTCCTCTCTGCTCACTCGTCGGCCTCCTCGTCCGGCATAGCATTGATGAGCGCGGCCATGTAGCCCGCCCCGAATCCGTTGTCGATGTTCACCACGGCCACCCCGGCGGCGCAGCTATTCAGCATGGTCAAAAGGGGCGCAAGGCCCCGGAAGCTGGCACCATAGCCGACGCTGGTCGGCACGGCGATGACCGGACGCGCCACCAATCCTCCCACCACGCTCGGCAGGGCGCCCTCCATGCCGGCCACCACCACCAGCACGCGGGCGTTCTGTATCTCCTCCGCGTGGGCCAGCAGCCGGTGCAAACCCGCCACACCGACGTCGCTGATCAACCTCACTCGGGCGCCCAGCATCTCTGCGGTCACCACGGCCTCCTCCGCCACCGGCAGGTCCGAGGTGCCGCCGGTTACCACAACCACCCGCCCGCGAGGCGGGGTGGAATCCCGCCGGACCGTTATGCAGCGGGCCGTCTCCCGGTACTTCGCCTCGGGGCATACCTCCTGCACGGCCTCATGGTGCGAGCGCTCGGCGCGCGTGGCCAGCAGCCCCGATCCGGCCGCCAGCACCCTCTCGGCTATGCCGGCAACCTGCCGGGGCGTTTTGCCCTGGCAGAAGATGACCTCGGGCACGCCGCATCGCAAGGCCCGGTGATGGTCTATCTTGGCGAATCCGATGTCCTCGAATGGCAGCGCCCTGATGCGCGCAAGTGCCTTCTCGGGCGTCAGCCGCCCGTCGGCCACCTCCTCCAGCAGTTCCTTGATGCTCCGTTCGTCCATGTGTTCCCCCTATAAGCCTGTTGAAGAACTGGTTCTGGCCGCGTTGCGAGCGCCGCGCGGTCAGATGCGAAGTGCGCCGCCGGGGACGGCGTTGGAGTTCCAGAGGAACTCCTTCGCGGCCCTCGCCCGCGCTAGGGACGCAGGCGATGCCTTGTGCATCGTCGAGGAGAGGCGCTGCCGCAGATGGCGGCGCGCCGCCCCAACCCTTCGGGCCGCCGCGCGGCCGAGCCCAGCTCTTCAACAGGCTGCTATGGCTGGGCCTCGACCGCGAGCGAGGCGGTCCTGCCTTCCCGCAGCATGTGATACCCGATGCCGGCAACGATGGCGGCGTTATCCGTGCACAGACGCCGCGGCGCCAGGCGCAGCGAGACGCCCATCTCGGCGGCACGGTTCTCCAACCTCTCCCGCAGGTGCCCGTTGGCCGCCACTCCGCCACCGACGATGAGGCTGCGTGCACCATGGCGCTCGACGGCGTCAAAGGACTTGCCCACCAGCACGTCCACCACCGCCTCCTGAAAGCTGGCCGCCACGTCGGCCACGAATCCCGGTTCGTAGCTGGCCGTCTCGATGTCCTCCTTCGAGGCGTTCTGGCCAAGGCAGTGGTAGAGCACGGCCGTCTTGAGCCCGCTGAAGCTGAAATCGGCGCTATCGGGCTCCAGCCAGCTTCGCGGGAAGTCCACCGCTTCCGGGTCGCCCTGCCGGGCCGCCCGCTCCACCTCGGGACCGCCGGGGTAGCCCAATCCCAGAATGTTGGCCACCTTGTCGAACGCCTCGCCCGCCGCGTCGTCCACCGTGCCGCCCAGCAGCTCGTGGTCCAGCCTATCCCGGGTCAGGTAGAGGCTGGTGTGGCCGCCGCTCACAACCAGGCTGACCGCGGGCAGCCCCGGCTCCTCCCCGGCCAGCCACGCGCCGTAGATGTGCGCGTGCAGGTGGTTCACCGCCAGCAGAGGAAGTGCCAGCGCCCAGCTCAGTGCCTTGGCCGTGGTCACGCCGATCAACAGCGCCCCGATCAGCCCGGGGGTCGTGGTGACGGCCACGCCGTCCAGCTCTCCCATCGGGACCTCCGCTTGTTCAAGGGCGGCATGCACCGCGGGCAGCGTGTTCTCCACGTGGGCCCGGCAGGCGATCTCCGGCACAACCCCACCGAACTGCTCGTGCAGCTCGTACTGGGTGCTGACCACGGAGGAAAGCTCCTCTCGCCCGTCGCGCACCACGGCGGCGGCCGTCTCGTCGCAGGAAGTCTCTATCCCGAGAATCAGCATAACGTTCGTCCGTTCAGGACCGGAAGGCGGCGCCCGGTGACGCCGCGCGCCAGAAGATGCATTCTAAGGAGCAGGCGGAGATTTGCAACGTCTGGGCACGGCGGCGGGAGCCTGTCCTTTGATACGGAGGGCGTTTTCGGACATACTACGTGGTGTGGGCGGCCCCGGACGAAAGGGGCTTCGGGCAACCGCCCGCCACCTCACTCAACCTTCCATGAACCACGCATACGACCATGAAGGACAGAGTCACCATAGTTGACTATCGCGCCGGCAACCTGACGAGCGTCCAGCTTGCCGTGGAGAAGATCGGCCGGCGAGTGCTGGTCACGGACGAACCGGAGCGGGTGCGGGTCGCCCCGCGGCTGATCTTCCCCGGGGTCGGGGCGGCGCCCGCGGCGATGGCCGAACTGCGCAAGTCGGGCCTGGACGAAGCGCTGGCCGACTACGCGGCCACCGGTCGGCCCATGCTGGGAATCTGCCTCGGCGCCCAGATCATACTGGAGCACAGCGAAGAGGGCGACGTGCCCTGCCTGCGGCTGCTGAAGGGCGACGTAAGGCGACTGAAAGTGCCCGAGGACGCCAAGATACCCCACATGGGCTGGAACGCCGTCAGCTTCGTTCGCCCGCACCCCGTGTGGGACGGCATCGAGGCGGGCTCGCAGTTCTATTTCGTCCACAGCTACGCGCCGGCTCCCGACGACGCGGGGGCCGCCATCGGCATGACCGACTATTACGGCGACTTCGTGAGCGCACTGGGACGCGACAACATTGTGGCCTGCCAGTTCCACCCCGAGCGGAGCGGCCGCATCGGGCTGAAGCTGCTCGACAACTTCCTCTCGTGGAACCCGTGAGATGCTGAGCAAACGACTCATCGTCTGCCTGGACGTCCGGGAGGGCCGCACCACCAAGGGCGTCAAGTTCCAGGACAACGTGGATGTCGGCGACCCCGTCGAGATGGCCCGCCAGTACTACGAAGGCGGCGTGGACGAGCTTGTCTTCTACGACATCGGCGCCTCGCCGGCCCATAAGGACATAATGATCGACGTCGTGCGCTCGGTGGCGCGCAACATCTTCATCCCCTTCTCCGTCGGCGGTGGCCTGCGCAGCGTCGAGGACATGCGACGGGTGCTGCTGGCCGGGGCCGAGAAGGTCAGCATAGACACCGCCGCCGTGCGGAACCCGTCGCTCATCTCCGAGGGGGCGCAACGCTTCGGCAACCAGTGCGTCGTGCTCGGCATGCAGGCCCGGCACGTCGGCCGGAGCGAGCACATCCCGAGCGGGTACGAGGTCTTCATCGAGGCGGCGAGTGTGGCGACGGGCCTGGACGCCGTTCAATGGGCGCAAAAAGCCGAAGAACTGGGCGCGGGCGAAATCTGCCTCAACTCCATTGACGCGGACGGCACCGAAGACGGCTACGAACTGAACGTGACAAGGATGGTCAGCGAGGCGGTCAACATCCCCGTCATCGCCAGCGGCGGCGCCGGCAAACCGGAGCACCTTTACGACGTGCTCACCGAGGGCAAGGCCGACGCCGCGCTGATCGCCTCCATGGTCCACTACGACAAATACTCCATCGCCGAGATCAAGGACCACCTGGCCGAGCGGGGCGTGCCCGTCCGCACCCGCTGGTGAAAGCCGCCCGCTTGCGTCCCCACCCGACCGTCCGTAGAATGGCCGCCGTCAGCCATGGTCTTCGGGGCGTTGCACACATGACAAAACACATCTTCGTGACCGGCGGCGTCTGTTCTTCCCTGGGCAAGGGCCTCAACTCCGCCAGCATCGGCCTGCTGCTGGAAAGCCGTGGGCTGAGGGTCCGCCTCCAGAAACTGGACCCCTACGTCAACGTCGATCCCGGCACCATGAACCCCTACGAGCACGGAGAGGTCTACGTCACCGACGACGGGGCCGAGACCGACCTGGACCTGGGCCACTACACCCGCTTCACCAACGCCCACGTGGACCAGGACTGCAACCTCACCACCGGCAGCATCTACAGGAACGTGCTGGAGAAAGAGCGACGCGGCGACTTCCTGGGCAAGACGGTCCAGATGATCCCTCACGTGACCGATGAGATCATCGCGGGCATCCGCAAGCTGGACGCCCCCGACGTGGACGTCGCCATCACCGAGATAGGCGGCACAGTGGGCGACATCGAGGCCCTGGTCTTTCTGGAGGCGATCCGCCAGTTCGGCCAGGAATACCGCCGGGAGAACGTCCTGTTCATCCACCTGACTCTCCTGCCCTTCCTGCGCGCCGCCCAGGAGTTGAAAACGAAGCCCACCCAGCACAGCGTCGCCACCCTGCGGGAGATCGGCATCTTCCCGGACGTCCTCGTCTGCCGCACCGAGAAGCCGATGGGCGAGGACCACATCCGCAAGATCGCCCTCTTCTGCAACGTCGATCGCGAGTGCGTCATCGAGGAACTGGACGCCAAACCCAACATCTACCGCATCCCGGTGATGCTGCACAACCAGGATCTGGATGAACTCATCTGCCGGCGGCTCGGGCTTGATACTCCCGAGGCCGACCTGTCCGAATGGCGCGCCATGCTGGAGCGGATGGAGAACCCCGAGACCACCACCGAGGTCGCCGTGGTGGGCAAGTACATCAGCCGCCAGTCCGCCTACGAGTCGATCTACGAGGCCCTGCAGCACGGCGGCGTGGCCAACCGCACGCACGTGGATGTGCGCCGCGTCGAGGCCGAGGAGATCGAAGCGGCCGGCGTGGAGAACGTGCTGGATGGTGTCGACGGTGTCCTGGTGCCCGGCGGTTTCGGCACGCGCGGGGTGGAGGGCAAAATCGCCGCCGCGCGTTACGCCCGGGAGAACGACATCCCTTACTTCGGCATCTGCCTGGGCATGCAGGCGGCCGTCATCGAGTTCAGCCGGAACGTCTGCGAGCTGGACAACGCCAGCTCGACCGAGATCGACAAGGGTACGCCCCACCCTGTGATAAGCCTGCTGGAAGAGCAGCGGGACATCGAGGACAAAGGCGGCACCATGCGCCTGGGGGCGCAGCCCTGCACCCTTCTGGACAACTCGAGGGCCCGGCGCGCCTACGGGCAGGAAGTGGTCCCCGAGCGGCACAGGCATCGCTACGAGTTCAACAACGCCTACCGTGAGCGACTGGCTGAATGCGGCATGCGTTGCACGGGCGTCTTCGCCGAACGCGACCTGGTCGAGGTGGTCGAGATCGAGAACCACCCGTGGTTCGTCGGCGTCCAGTTCCACCCGGAGTTCAAGAGCAAGCCCACAAAGCCCCACCCCCTGTTCGCCGCCTTCATCAAGGCCGCCCGCCAGCACCAGGAGCAAGCCTGATCTCGCACCACCCGGCCCGGCTATCGCAGGCTTTCGTGGACCCGGTCCAGCGCGCGACGCAGGATCCAGGCCCTGTCGCGCGCGTTCTCTTCCTCATCGGCGCGTTGCAGGGCACGGCGAAGCATCCGGCGGTCCGATTCCGACAGCGCATCCGGGAATGACTGCGTGAGGCTCGTGGCGGCCACCTCGTAGATGGCCGCGCAGGCTTCCGCATCCCCTGCGTTGAACAGCGGCACCCCGCGGGCGATGGCCAGACGGATCAACCGGCGAGCGCCGGCCGCGCCGCCAGGTTCCTCCTCCGGGGGCAGCAGCACGCTGTCTATGGCGTGGATGATACCATTGGATGCCACCACGTCTGCCTGGACCACCCTCGCCTCGTTCACGCGGATGGCACCTTCCGCACTGATCACCACGGTCTGTCCCTGCGCGCTGTCCAGCGACCGGCGACCCAGCATGACCCGCCCCGGCACGACATGGTAAAGCAGGATACCGCGCAGTCGGTCGCGGTTCTCGGGCTTCAGCAACTCCTCCACGGTGCCGTCCGGCAGTTTGGCGAAGGCGTCATCCGTGGGCGCAAACACGGTCAAGGGCCCTTCGCCCTTCAGCGTCTCCACCAGGCCGGCTTCCGTGACGGCGGTCGCAAGGGTTGTGAACCTGCCGTCGGCGACGGCCACACTCACAATGTCCCCGGGCCCGCTCTGCCGGGCTTCGCCGCCATAGGCCTTTATCCAATCCACCTCCAGCCGAAACGGACCGGCCTTCTTGTCCGCGATGGTGAAGCCAACCGAACGAACCCCGGCGGGGTCAAGTCGCGGAGCGCCGGGCACGCGACGCCCGTAGGCTGTCGCCCGGAACTGGCCGAAGGGAACGCGCACTTCCACCCACTCGTCAGCCCGGGTCGCGAACTCCGCCTGGTACGACCCGGCGGGTATGTTGAGTGCCGTGCGCAGGTTCATCTGGTAGCTGCGGCCGTCGCCTCGAACGCGCGCGGCCAGGCCTTCGTAGCCCTCCAGCGACGGCATGTCCCCACGGGAACGGATGGACGAAAATCCTCCGCGGTTCTCCAGCGACAGGACCCCCGAGAAGATCAGCGTCCCGTCTTCGCTGATCTGGGCACCGCCAACCGACCGTCCGCCCATCACTTCGTCATTGACGGCGGTCCACCTTCCTTCGGGCGTATCACGGTCGAAGGTGAAGACGTGTCGCTCTTGGGCGGGCTCGGCACCGGCACCTGGAGCGAAAAGAGCTACGGCTGCCCAACAAACGAGAAACACCCCCACCAGCCGACACGCAATTGATGCGGACATGATGCCCGACCCCCGTTGAAAATGTGCCCCATCCGGACGAGCAGAAGACCCCACACCACTTGTCCGGCTCTACAAGCCAGCGTACGCCCGGCGGGTTTCACAGTCAACGGCACGCGACCAACTGAAAGGCGGACCAGGAGCAGCCCTACGAGGCCCGCGGGGGCCCGAACTCCCGGATGGCGCGCACTATCTGGGCATAGCTGGTCCGCCAGGCGTCGGGCGGCACATCCTCAGAGATCTGGATCTGCAGCCGTCCGCTGTGCCCCGCTTCCTCCAGCAGGTCCCACGCCCGCCGATGGACCCGTTCCGGGGGAGCCAGATGGACTGAGGACGGGAAGTTGACGAACAGCCGCATCCGCGGCCACATCTCGTGCGCCCGGCCGGGAGAGGTGTCGTTGTCCGGCGGCGGGGAGAGCGAATCTATCCCGCGCACGGCTGACTCGCCGATGGCGGCCCACAGCGGCTTCAGGTCGCCGTCCATGTGCACGAACACCGGCACGTCCCGTTCGCCGAACATCTCCGCCATCTCGTTGTAGAAGGGCACGCAGTGACGGCGGAAGCCCTCCACGCCGATGACGGGCGCCGTGATGTTGTCCGGGAAGTCAACGAACTCGACGGGCGCCCGACGCGCCACTTCCATTACGCGTCGGAGCACGTCGCCCATCAGCTCCATGCACTCGTGGAGAAGCTGCGGCCGGTCGGCCAGGTGATAGCAGAGGTCCTGCAGGTCCACCCACTGGATCCAGAGCTGCTGGAAAGGCGTCCGCTCGAGGGCCACCAGCGGCTCGCCGTCCTCGCCCAGTTCGCGCCGGTCTTTCAGGAAGTGCGCGGTGTCGTCCAGCACCACGGCGTCGCGGAAGTAGGCCATCAGGGCCTCGTAGTCGGCGGGCTCTTTGACAAAGTGTTCGGTGGTGCGCCACACCGTCGAGCCGGGGTTCCGCGTCTGCTCCTGCACCAGGTCACCCGCGGGCGTGTGGAGCGTGGTCCTCACCACGCGCGTGCCGCCGCGCTCGAATTCCACATCATCACGCCGGCAGTTGGGGTGTTCCACGCGGTGCACCCTCGACCAGCGCAGGATGCCCATGTTGTCCCGCCCGAGCAGTTCCCATGCCTCCTCCTTCGGGACCTGCCCCTCGTACTGCACGAAGGGGACGCGATCGACCTCCCGGCCGTGTACAACACCCAGTATGCGGTCACGCATCGTCATCATGCTGAGTCTGGTCCCATTAGGGAAAGCGGCCAGGGGAGGGATCAGTGGAGCTGTTGAGAGGTGGACCGCAGGAGAGCGCAGTTCTCATGGAGCCAGAGCGCCCTTGTCGGGTGGCAGTCGTTCGCCCTCTTGCTCTGCTTTCTACTTTCCACTCTCTCCTGCTCTGTTTTCTGCCGCTGGGCGGCAAAAAAATGGTACGCCCGGAAGGATTCGAACCCTCAACCTACGGCTCCGTAGGCCGTCGCTCTGTCCAGTTGAGCTACGGGCGCACCACGATTATCAGACTATATTAACCCCGCTCGCCTGTCAAGAGCCGGCGGCCGCTTCGGCCGTCTCGGCCGGCTCCAGGGCCACGGGGAATATCTCGTCCACTTTGTCCACCGTCACGAACTCGAGCTGCTCCCTGGCGTAGTCGGGAACATCCGGCAGGTCCTTCTCGTTCCGCTCCGGCAGAATTACCTTCTTGATTCCGGCGCGGGATGCGGCCAGCACTTTCTCCTTGATGCCCCCCACCGGCAGGACCTTGCCGCGCAGCGTTATCTCGCCGGTCATGGCCACGTCGTGCTTGACCTTGCGCCCGCTGACCAGGGAGCCGAGCGCGACGGCCATCGTCACGCCCGCCGACGGGCCGTCCTTGGGGATGGCGCCCGCCGGCACGTGGATGTGGAAGTCATGCTTCTGGTAAAGCTCCGGGTCCATGTCGAGCTGCTCGGCGTGGGCGCGCACGTACGTCAGCGCCGCCTGAGCGCTCTCCTTCATCACGTCGCCCAGCATGCCGGTCAGCGTCAGCTTCCCCTCCCCCGGCGTCATTGTGGCCTCGACGAAGATGATGTCGCCGCCGGTGGGCGTCCATGCCAGCCCGGCCGCCACGCCCGGCTCGTCCACGCGCTCGGCCACCTCGGGCAGGAACTTCTCCGGTCCCAGCAGGTCGTTGAGCGTACTCTTGTCAATTGTCTCAGCGCCGGCTTCACCCAGAGCGATGCGCTTGGCGACCTTCCGACAGAGGGAGGCGATCTGTCGCTCCAGGTTCCGCACGCCCGCTTCCCGCGTGTAGCGGCTTATCAGGGTGCGCAGGGCCTCGTCGGATATCTGGAACTGCTCCTCGTCCAATCCGTTGTCGTCCACCTGCTGGGGCACGAGGTAGCGTTTGGCGATGTGGAGCTTCTCCTCCTGCGTGTAGCCGGGGAACTCCAGCACCTCCATGCGGTCTTTCAGCGCCGGAGGGATGGGGTCCAGCACGTTGGCCGTGCAGATGAACAGCACCTTGGACAGGTCGAAGGGCACTTCCAGATAATGGTCCGTGTAAGTGGAGTTCTGCTCGGGGTCCAGCACCTCCAGCAGCGCGCTGGCGGGGTCACCGCGGAAGTCGGCCCCCAGTTTGTCCACCTCGTCCAGCATGAAGACGGGGTTGTTGGAGCCGGCCTTCCGGATAGCGCTGATGATGCGGCCCGGCAGCGAGCCGATGTAGGTCCGCCGGTGCCCCCTTATCTCGGCCTCGTCCCGGATGCCGCCGAGCGCGGCCCGGATGTATTCCCGTCCCAAGGCCCGCGCGATGGACTTGCCGATGGAGGTCTTGCCGGTGCCCGGCGGCCCGACGAAGCAGAGGATCGAGCCGCTCATCTCCCCGCGCAGGCGCCGCACGGCGAGGAATTCCAGCACGCGCTCCTTGATGTCCTCCAGGCCGTAGTGGTCCTCGTCCAGGATGCGCTGCGCCTCTTCGAGGTCCAGGTTGTCGGCGGTGCTCTCGTTCCACGGCAGGGCGATGATCCAGTCCAGATAGGTCCGCGCCACCGTGTACTCGGGGCTCGCGGGGTTGATGCGCTCCAGGCGTCCCAGCTCCCGCTCCGCCTCCTTCTGGGCCTCCTCCGGCAGGTCCAGCTCTTCGATCTGCTCGCGCAGCTCCTGGACTTCGGCCTCCTGGGGGTCAACTTCACCCAGTTCCTCCTGGATAGCCTTCAACTGCTGGCGCAGGTAGTATTCGCGCTGGCTCTTGCTGATCTCGTCCCGCGCCTCCGATTGGATGCGGCGGGCGACCTCCATGAAGTCCATCTCGCGCGCCAGAAGCTTGGTGACCTTCTCCAGGCGCTCCTTGACGTTCAGGGTCTCCAGGACGTCCTGTTTCTCCTCGGTGGACAGGTTGACCTGGGCCGCCACGAAATCGCACAGAGCCCCCGGCTCATCGATATTGGAGACCGTGATCTGCGCGCTCTCCCCCAGATTCGGCGCCGACTCCACCATCTGCAGGAACTGGTCGCGCAGGTTGCGGAACAGCGCGGTGGACTCAACGTCTTCGACCTCGTCATCGCGCAGGTGCGTCACGCGGGCCTGCAGATGGGGCTCGGTCCGGGTGTAGTGCTCCACCCTGGTGCGGCTGATTCCCTGCGCCAGGAAGCGGACCGACTCGTCCGGCATCCGCAGCATCTGCAGAATGACGCAGGTGGTGCCGACCTGATAGAGGTCGTCCGGCCGCGGCTCCCCCTCGGACTCGGCCTCCGGCTTCTCGGCAACCGCCAGGAACAGCTTATTCCCCAGCACGGCCTCTTCGATCATCTTCAGGCGGTGCTCGCCTTCGATCTCGAACGGCAGGACGATGGCAGGGAAGGCCACGTTGTCCTCCATGGCCAGCACCGGCAGCTCGTCCGGCAGTTCGGACCGCTCGGGGGTCTCCTCGTCCGGCGCGGCCGCTTCCGGCGCCTGCTCGGCGACGATCTCCCCGGACTCAAGTGTCGGCTCTTCCTCGGTCCCGGTCGGGTCAGTTTTCGGTTTTTTTGTGTCCTCGTCGCTCACGGCGGCAATCTCGCTTGTCAGTGTCTCTTGTCAGTATCAGAGGGAGTCACGGGCTCAACTGGATGGATATCACGTGCCGCACGAACTCTGGCGCCTTCGGCACCATGACGTAGAGGAAGCCGTCGCGGTACTCCGCCCGGGCGTCGCGCGGGTCGAACGCCCTGTGTATCGCGACGCGTCGCTCGAAGTAGCCGTTGCGTATCTCCATCTGGTGATAGGTGCGCACGGTGCGACGGTCGGGTCCGTGCCGGATGCCGCTGATGGTTATGACCTCTCCGTTGCAGCTCACCTTGATATGGGAAAGCTGGACGCCCGGCAGCGAGACCTTGATGACGATGTCCTCGTCGGTTTCGTAGACGTCAGTGGGGGGATGCCACACATCGCCGCGTGAGCCTCGCAGGGCGCGTCGCACCCTGTAGAAATCGCTCAAACATTCCCCGAAGGGGTTCCGTCCGCCCGGCGGTCTGCCCTGTTTCATGCCACCAACACTCCTTGCGCTTCGATCGGTTTGCCGGGTCCGCCCGGCCGGCCGTCCCGTTACTTCTTGCCGGCCGCCGGCGCTCGCTTCAGTTGCCGCAGCAGCGACCTCTGCTCGTCGGTGAGCCTTCGCGGTATCGACACCGCCACCTCAACGTAGTGGTCGCCCTTGCGGCCGTCGGACGTCTCAAGCCCGTAACCGGGGATGCGCAGCTTCTGCCCCGGCTGCGTCCCGGGCGGCACTTTGACACTTACCGTCCCCTGAAGCGTCTGCACATCGACTTCCGTGCCCAGCGCCGCGTCCACCATGCCGACCCGGACCTTGCTATGGATGTCGCGGCCCTTCCTCTCGAACTCGGGGTGCGACTCGACGTGCACCTCTATCAGCAGGTCGCCGCCCGGGCCGCCTCCGGCGCCGGATTCCCCGAGGCCCGAGAGGCGCAGCTTCTGGCCGTCCCGCACGCCCTTCGGTATCTTCACTTCGACGCTGGAAGTATCCTCAATGGTGCCGCTGCCCCGACAACGCCCGCAGGGATTCTGGATAATCTTGCCGCGGCCGAAACACGTGGGGCACGGACGCGCCACGCTGAAACCGCCCTGTCCGGCCAGCACCTGCCCGCTGCCTCCGCAGCGGCTGCACGTCTCCACCTGGCTGCCGGGCGCCGCCCCGGAACCGGAACAGGCCGGACACGTCCGCTCGCGGGGGACCTGCACTTCCACCTTGCCCCCGCGAACGGCGGTGTCAAAGGGTATGGTGATGGACGTCTGAACGTCGCGGCCACGCTGGCGGGTCTGCTGCTGCGCGGTGCCGGCGGCGCGCCCACCGCCACCGAAAATCCTGCTGAAGATGTCGCCCAGGCCCCCGCCCAAATCCTCGAAATTGATGCCCTCGCCGGACTGCCAGCGCCCGCCCGCACCACCGAACATATCCTCGAAGTCGCCGGCGCCCTCGAAGCGGCCGCCCCGCATGCCGGCCCGCCGGAGCTGGTCGTACTGCTTGCGCTTCTCGGGGTCGCCCAGAACACTGTAGGCGTCCGAGATCTTCTTGAACTTCTCCTCGGCATCCTTGCTGCCGCCGTGCCGGTCCGGATGGTGCTCCTTGGCCAGCTTGCGGTAGGCCTTACGTATCTCCTCCTGGGAGGCGTCAGGCGACACACCCAGGACGTTGTAGTAATCTGGTTCCCTCATAGTCCGGTCAGGCTAAAGGAAGGTCGAACCCTGTTAGTCCATTGTACCGGCGCCTTTGGCACCTGCAACCTTAACGAGCTCCTGCGGCCCGTGCCGCCGATTGACGGACCCCGGCGGCGTACGCTATATTGCCAGATGCGGGTGGGCGCATAGCTCAGTGGCAAGAGCGCTACCTTCACACGGTAGAAGTCGCAGGTTCAAGTCCTGCTGCGCCCACCATTTCCACGTACGGTCGGGCGCTCAGCTCTCCTGCCAATCGCTACCCACAGCCGGCCCCCGCTCGCCCCGGTCCTCGATGACTTCACCGGCCAGGCAGGTCACGGTCACCAGAAGCTGGGTGCCGAGCTGGGTCAGACGGTAGCGGCCGTCCTCCCTGGCAACGTACTCCGCGTGCTGCAGTTCCCGCAGGTGGTGGTAGAGCGCGCCGCCCTGGAAGCCGGTCTCGCCGCTGAGCTGCGACGGCGACAGCGGGCCGTCCGCCAGGGCCTGCATGATCCTCACCCGCCCGGCGTGCGCCAGCGGAGAGAGCAGCCGCTCCACCGCCTCCGCGTCGGCAGCTTCCCGTGGGAGCCCTTTGCCACCGCGCTCTCCGCAGATTGTGAAGAGGCTCCCCCAACCGAGACAGCCCGACCGCCGCCGAACGACCCCGGTCCAGAGCATAACCAGTTCTCCCGGCGCGGCCAGCCGTTCCATCCACTCACGGACAAGCGCCGGCGCCTGACCTTCGGCGCGCTCGAATATCGCCTCCGTGATAGGCCCGATCTCCGACGCATCCATGGCACTCCTCCCCGCGAGGCGACCCGACGGGCCCGCCTGGGTACAGTATTACGTGATTACAATCTCATGTATTAGTGTAACGCCGCCGCGTCCCGCCGTCAACCCCTTCTCACCAACCCCAGGGGCATTCAGTTGTCCCGCGTGCACGAATAGGGACATGTCTTTCGGCAAGATGATCCCAGGCTGGATTTCCTTTCTCCTTACGCTGCTTCGTGTTCTTCGTGTTCTTCGTGACCTCCGTGGTAAACCCAGGTTTCCGGGCGCCGGACGTTCGTCACGCGAATTCTCGATGGGGCGCGCCGGGGCGGCCGGCTCCGAGGTTGACAGACTCGCCCGGGTGCCACAGAATCTTGCGGTCTTCCCGAACCAGACCGAACGCTACCAGGAGGATTTCGATGCGCGCTCAAGACAGCCGGTTTGCCGGCCCGTTCCGTTTCTGCCTGAACACAAGCACCATCAAGGGCCAGGGGTTGTCAGTCGCCGATGAGATCGACCTGGCCGCCGACGCGGGCTACGACGGCATCGAGCCCTGGGTGCGGGAGCTGGACGCCCACGTGGAGGGGGGCGGTTCCCTGGAAGACCTCCGGAAACGGGCCGCCGACCGGGGGCTGGGCATCGAGAACCTCATCGGATTCTTCGAGTGGGTCGTGGACGACGAGGACCGCCGGGCCGACGCCCTCGAGGAAGCCCGCCGCAACATGGAGATGGCACGGCAGGTCGGCTGCCCCCTGCTGGCCGCCCCACCGATGGGCGCCACCGACACGGAGGACCTGGACCTGCACCGGGCGGCGGAACGCTACCGGGATTTGCTCGAGATAGGCGAGGACTACGGCGTGACGCCTGTGCTGGAATTCTGGGGCCATTCACGGACGCTCGGGCGCCTCGGCGAAGCCCTGCTGGTGGCCGCCGAAGCCGGCCGGCGGGACGCCCGCATACTGGCGGACGTCTTCCACATGTACAAGGGCGGCAGCCCGTACGAAGGCATACGCCTCACCGGGCCGGATACCTTCGCCCTGTTCCACGTGAACGACTTCCCGGCGGAGCCCCCGCGCGACGAGATTACGGACGCGGACCGGGTCTATCCCGGGGACGGGGTGGCGCCGCTGGACGACATCTTCGGCGACCTGGCGGACGCCGGCTTTCACGGACCGCTTTCGCTGGAGCTGTTCAACGAGTCCTACTGGCGACAGGACGCCCGCAAGGTGGCCGAGACGGGGATGAGGAAGATGCGGGAGGCCGTCCACCGGGCCCTCAAAGGCTGAAGGATTAACCACGACGACCACGACGACCACAACGCACAGAGCAAAACACGGAGGCACGGAGCACACGGAGCTTGCCCGCCTTTGGCGGGAACGGGAGTTGCTGGTTGATAGTTGCTTGTTGAGAACTCCGCGTGGCGCTTCCTGCCAGCGCGGCGGTTCGGTCCATCCCTGCCCGCACCGACATGGCCCAGGCGGAACCCCGATCGTCCTCCTTCTCGATCTCGTCCTCGTCCTCGGTCGGTCGCAGTTGTTAGTTGCCGTTTGATAGTTGTTAGTTTGCGGTTGTCAGCCTTTTGCAGTTTCTTGCCGTTCGTTGTGGTCGTAGTGGTCGTCGTGGTTAGCTGAGGCCCTTTGGTCAGGTCTATCATTTGTCCAGTGCCTCAACTATCGCGTCCACGACCTCCTCGTGGGAAAGACCTTCACAGGATACCGTGACGTCGGCCCAGCGGCGGTAGAGCGGCATGCGCTCATCGTAGAGCCGCCCGAGCGTCTCGCCGGGGGCCATGACGACGCCGCGGGAGTCGAGGTCCGTCAGGCGCTTTCGGAGGACATCGAGGGGCAGCTCGAGATGCACGATGGTCCCTCCGTCGCCCAGGTGCACCATGGCCCTCGGGCTGTACACCACGCTTCCGCCCGTGGCGACGACGTGGCCCCGGCAGTCCAGCGAGAGGACTTGCCGTTCTTCCAGCCGCCGAAAGGCGTCGAGCCCATCGGTGTCGATGATATCCTGCAAGCGGCGTTTCTCGGCCGCCTGGATCATCACGTCGGTGTCCACGAAATCGCGCGAGAGCCGCTTGGCCAGCAGCACCCCGGCCGTGCTCTTGCCCACGCCCGGCATGCCTATCAGCACGATGTTGTCAGGGTCGTGCATCGCCACTCGCCCTCCAGGATGGCATAGAGGTATGTGTCACGCCACTGCCCTCTGTTCCGGACGTCCTCGCGGAAGCGGCCTTCCCGCCGCATCCCCAGCTTCTCCATGACGTGGGCCGACGCACGGTTCTCGACATCGCAGGTGGCGAAGACCCGGTGCAGGCCGAGTTCCCCAAAGCCGAACTGCAGCAGTCGGCTGGCGGCTTCAGTCGCGTAGCCCCGGCCCCAGGCGTCCCGGCGCAGAACGTAACCGATGTGTCCACCCAGGTCCTGCGGCCGGGAGATGTAAAGGCCGCAGGCACCCAGCAGGCCCCCCGTCCGGCGCAGGGTCACGGCGAGGCTGTACTTGCGGCGGGGCTCCCGGTGGCGGGCGTCCTCAGTTCTTTTCAGGAACTCCCGCGTCTCCTCCACCGTGTTCGGCCCCCAGGTCACGTAGCGCACTACTTCCGGGTCTGAAGCATACTCCTGCACTGCGCGCCAGTCCGCAGGCTCGAACTCTCGCAACACCAGCCGCTCGGTCGTCAGGTCAGTCATGGCGTCACTCCCCGGCGTATTGGGCTTTGCGGCGGACGCTCCAGCCGCGCACTCCGTAACGGCGGATGAGTCCGTGGTTGCAGTCTATGCTCGGGTATACGGTGCGCAGGCGCCGCATGTGCTCGCAAAGCTCGACGTCGCGGCACTCCCAGCACCCGGCAATGCCCCGCGCGCGGACACACCGTCGGACGGGACATGCTGCCGAGCAGCCGCCGTTCGCGCAGGGCAGCGTGCCGCGCAGGCCGCCGATGGCGCGCAGAACCCGCCGGAACGTGCCGTAGTCGCCGAACACGCTGTTTCTCTGGGCCTTCAGTGCAGCATACTCCGCGAAGTCCAGTTCCTCCAGCAGTCGCTCGAACTCGTGCGCCGTCTCGAACAAACCTTCCCGCAGCGGGATGCGGTCGACGCAATGCAACCCGCACGGGGCCGTCAGTTCCCCGCTCATGACCGGATGCCTCCTCTCCGGCGGCCGGCGCGATCATCGGCCGCTCAATGACAAAAAAAAGCCCATCGCCGGGCTTTCCGCCTGACGATGGGCATCACTCGCAAATGGGAGCTGAACTACGCTACCCCGCGGCGCCTCCCACGCCAGACGGAACCGGCGTGCCGGTGGCTCCGGTCGTGGCGTTCTTGAGGGAGGACTGCGCGTCCGCGTACACACCACGGGCCGACACCGGCCGCGACGCCGGCTGCTGCTGATGCCTCATCATGTGAGACCCGCGATGCATGTAGTACTCCGTTCAGCCAGTTGGGCGTAGTATAGCCTTGCCCAACCGCCATGTCAATGATCCGTCTGAGTTTGCCTCAGACCAACTCTTCGGCGCCGCTGTAAACCTCCTCGACGTTCAGCACAGCCGCGGCGTGGCGCGGGTGCTTGTCGTTACACCACTCGAGCATGTCCTCGTAGATCTCGCCGCTCGTGTGGCGTTCGACCGAGCCTTTGACCTGGTATGCCTTGCCCGCGTTCGTCATGAACAGAATGGAGCCGGGGCTGCCTGACTCGATATTGGCGCGGGTCTTGTCGAAGTAGTTGTCGGCGATTACCAGCTTATCCTCGCTGAACTTGCTGACGCAACTGGCGTAAATGGCGTTCGGGACGCCCTCCTGGTTGACCGTGGCGAATATGACGGGACCTTTGCGGTCGTCCCAGCCGGCGCTGACTTCTTTCGGCAATGCGGGCATGGTTCGGCCTCCGAACGGCACGAAGGGAGCAGAAAATCAACCGTGCAACGGGTCTTGCGCGCGCAACGGGTTTTGCGCGACGGCAAAACGTGGCATGTTAGCGAAACGGGCCCAGGCGGTCAAGGTTCCTCGGTCTCCAGGTCCACCGGCCCCCACCGGAGACCGGTCGGTTCCATGTCAACGGGGAGGAAGCGTGCGGGCTCGTCCCCCTCCTGCAGGGTCTGGCGGACCTCCTCCCGGCGCCCCGGGGCCAGGATGATGGCCGCCGGATAGCCGCCCAGCACCCAGGTCATCTTGGAGCCCAAGGCCCCGGCCTCTCCCGCGCGGGAGCGCATTGCGGCGAACGGCTCCGCAGGGAACCCGAAATAATCCCGGAGTATGGCGCTCTCCTCGTCGCAGATCTCCGCCAGCCGGTCGTTGTCCACGTAGGGCTCGCCCAGGTGCTCAAGGAAGGCTTCGGTCATCTGCCGCACCCGCAGCAGTCCGTAAACCATGGTTATCTCACGCTCGTCGAGTACCCCTTCGTCCATCTCGAACAAGGCGCTGAAGCCCGCGTCACCTCGCTGAACGACATCCTCGTTCCGTTCGATAGCCGCACGGAGGGCAGAGCCCACCTCGGCGTCCTGCTCGATCGCTCCTGCGGCTTCACCCAGACCCTGCCGCAGGGCCAGCAGCATGGACTCGGGCGGCAGCAACTGCTGCACGTTCAATCCGTTGCGCCCCGGCTCCACGTGGAGGGCGCCGCCGTTGAGGACCGTCAGGATGCGACCGTAGAACCTGTCGGGACTTTCCGACACGCCGCGCACGCGCCGGAGCACCCGGCACGCGCGTTCGGCCAGCTCGACCTCGGTTGTCGATTCCAGTGTGAACTCCGCCGCCAACGCGGCAGCGGTCAGCGCGGCGGCCGTCGCCGGGCACGTGGCCAGCGTCGCCAGCGGACAGGCGTCGAAGCTGTGGTCGAAGTGGAGATGGACGTGCAGCCCGTCCAGCGACGCCGGGTCGGCCACGGCCTCTTCGGTCAGGGCGGCCTGCCAGCGGTCCCTCAACGCCTCGACTTCCGGTCCGGCGAATTCTGCGTCCGCCCCTCCCCCGCCGAAGCCGACGCGAAACGCGCCGCCCCTGCGGTGCACGCCGACCGACAGCCGTCGGTCAATCGCCATAAAGATGGCGCCCGCCGACAGAAGATACTGCTGCTCCCCCACCAGACATAGCACGTGGGGAAGGCTGAACTCGTACTGTTCCAGCTCGGTTGGTATCTCAGCGAAAGACATAGTGGAACTCCGGCTCAGTGGTGGGCTGTGGGTGGGTAGCGGCCGGGGAAGGGGACGGTGTCTAAACTTCTTTCCACTTTCCCACGGGGTCCTCCTCCGGTCCCTCGGCGTCGTAGCGCTTACCGGTCAACCGGTTGGTGCCGCACTCGGAGCAGACGTTGGCGCCGGCGCGCAGGAGGGCGCCACATTCCATGTTGGGGCAGATGTGCTCGCCCGGCCGAAGGCTGATGCGCCCGGAGTGGGCGGCGCTCTCCAGCCGCGTCATCTCCTTGGTGGAACGCTTCTTGGAACTCTTCACCCTCTTGAGTTGCCGCTCGAGGGCTTTCTTCGGCACTCGGACGAACCCGGGAGAGTCGAATTTCACCACAGGTTGGGGCATAATGAGGTTCTTCTTGCACACCGGGCAGCGCGCCTTCTTGCCCGCCCGGTCAGGCTCCTCGATTACGAAGTGGCCGCACGTGCACTGGACTGTCAGGTTGGGGGCCAGAGACCGGTCGGCGAGCACGAACTGCAGCGAGGCGCGAATGTAGCGCTCGCATTCAGGGCACCTGAAGTCGCGCCCCAGCAGGTTGGCCTCGATAAGAAGCTCCGCCCCGCAGGGACACTGCAGGCTCACCGTATTCTTAGGCACCGTCGCTTTGGCCATGTTCCCCTCCTCGTGCGACATTGTACGCGCAGCAGGGCCATCAATGCAAGGCTGTGTTTCTGGCGGCGGTGGCGTCCGGCCGGGGTGTGTGCTACACTGGCAATCCTGACCCGCCCCGGCCCGCCGCAAACCTGGAATCCCGTCTTTACCCCATGGATACACCGATCACCGACCCCGAATGCATCCACAAGCTGCTGGAAGAACGCATCCTCGCCTCCGTGCGCACCCCGGGCCGCTACATAGGCGGCGAACAGAACATCGTGCGCAAGGACCCCGCCGAGGTGGAGGTCTCGTTCGCCCTGCTGTTCCCCGACGTTTACGACCTGGGGATGTCGCACCTGGGCTACCAGATACTTTACGCCATCCTGAACCGGCTCGACTGGGCGGCGGCCGAGCGGGCCTATGCCGTCTGGCCCGACATGCAGGAGAAGATGCGCGAGCACCGAATCCCCCTCTACGCACTCGAGAGCTTCCGCCCCGTCCGGGAGTTCGACGTGGTCGGATTCAGCCTGCAGTACGAGATGCTCTACACGAACGTCCTGGCCATGCTCGAGCTGGCCGGGATACCCCTGCTCAGCGAGCAACGGACCGACGAGGATCCCATCGTCATTGCCGGCGGTCCCGGCGCGTGCGCGCCGGAGCCGATGGCCGATTTCGTCGATCTGTTCTTCCCCGGCGACGGGGAGGAGGTCATCGTCGAGTTCGGCGAACTCGTGCGCGACGCGCAGGAATCCGGCCAGAACCGGGAGGAAACCATCCTGCGGGCCGCGCGGGAACTGGAGGGCGCCTATGCACCGGCCTACTACGAGCCTGTTTACAACGAGGACGGCACTGTGAAGGCTCTCCGCCCCACCCGGGACGGTCTGCCGGAGCGCGTCACGGCCCGCAAGGTGCCCGACCTGGAGCTGGCCCACTTCCCCACGGACCTCATCGTGCCGTTCGTCGAAACCGTCCACGACCGGGTCTCACTCGAGATAATGCGGGGCTGCACCAGGGG
>JAWODG010000186.1:0-22263 GCA_046483385.1 Candidatus Brocadiia bacterium
GGGGAGGGTTTCCGAGGAGATAATGCCGGGATACCTGAGGCCGCGGACATCCAGGCCGTACTTCCTGACGTAGTAGTCGCAGACCAGCTCTCCGGACACCTTGGTAACACCGTACATGGTCCTGGGCTTGAGAACGGTCTCCTGCGGTGTTCCGTCCCTTGGCGTCTCCGGTCCGAAGGCGGCGATGGAGCTGGGAATGATAATACGTGAGACACCATGAGCTCTACCTGCCTCCAGGATGTTCATCGTACCGTCCATGTTGACTTTCCAGCAGAGCTGGGGATTCTTCTCTCCGGTTGCGGAGAGTATGGCGGCCATATGGAACACCGCGTCAATGCCCATGTCACCTATCATTTCCCCCACAGCTGCCCCGTCGGTGACGTCAAGAAGCTCCCACGGGCCACCTTCCGTAACACCGTTTCCCTTCTCTCCCGATCTGATATCCGACGCCACGACGTTGTCCCTGCCGTAGCGCACTCTGAGTTCCTCGGTGAGTTCCGAACCTATCTGTCCCAGGGCGCCGGTAACAAGGATCCTGCTGAATTGGCGGGTCATTTCATACCTTTCGAAGAAGCTGTGATACAGGACGATTTTTCAGCCTGGAACCACCGACCACGGCGAGATGCTGGGCAAGTTCGGCATGTGGTGGAAGTGCAGCCTCTACGAGGACTCCGCGCGTGTGCCACTGCTGGCCGCCGGCCCGGACTTCCCCTCCGGCGTTGCCGTGGAGACACCGGTCCAGCTTCTGGACCTCCAGGCGGAGCTGTTCCGCATCTTCGGGGCCAACCGGCCCGAGGCCTGGCACGGCCGACCTTTGGCCGACGCTACCGAGGAGCCCAACCGGGTCGCCTTCTGCGAGTATCACGGCCACGGCACGCGGTCCGGCGCCTACATGGTGCGCAAAGGCGACTGGAAACTGATATACTGCATGGAGGCCCCCAACCGGCTCTTCAACCTGCGGGAGGACCCGGAGGAGCTGGATAACCGCTGCGCCGACGAGCCGGAGAAGGCGGCCGAACTGGAGGCGGAGTTGCGCCGGATATGCTCCCCCGAACGGGAGAACCGGCGTGCCCATGCCTTCGAGGAGGCCCAGCTGGCGGCCGTCGCCGCAGAGGCCGATTGACCGACGGATGCAGAATCCGAACACCACAAGGAGCACGTGATGGGAAAAACCATGATCGCCACCGGCAGGGGCGGGACGGGCAAGAGCACCTTCGCCGCCCTCTGCGTGCGCCACCTCGGCGCCACGCCCCTGCTCATCGACGCCGACCCCGACCAGAGCCTCGCCGCCCTGCTGGGGGTGGATTTGGCCGCCGAGGACATCAACTCCATATCGGACGTCCTCTACAAGCTGCAGAAGCCCGACGCCTACGAGGAACTGGGCTCGATGCCGCTGGCCCAGAAGATGGAGTACCTGGTCAACCTGTCCTGCCTTTACGAATCGGAGAACTTCGACCTGCTGACGCTCGGGGTCAAGTGGACCCGGGGCTGCTACTGCCAGCCCAATAACGTCCTGCAGAGCATCGTCCCGGCTCTGGCGAAGAACTACCGCTACACGGTGCTGGACGCGCCGGCAGGCCTTGAGCACGTCAACCGGCGCATCATGACGAAGATCGACGACGTCTTCGTACTGGTAGACCCGTCGGCCAAGGCGTTGCGCAACGCCCGGCGTCTCACCGAGATTTCCGACGCCATCGGCATCAGCATCGGCCACATCTACCTGGTCGGCAACTACCGTTTCACCCCGGAGATGGAAGAGGATATGGACCCCGTCGAGGGGGCCAGCTACCTGGGCCGCGTGGCGCCCGACGAGGCCGTGCAGTCCTTCGACTGGCAGGGCCGCTCCCTTCTGGAGCTGCCGGAAGAGTCCCCGGCCGTCCAATCGGTCGCCGACATCCTGCAGAAGGCGGGCTACGACGTCGGCCAGCCCGTCGAGTAGCCCGGGAGTCGCTTGCGCTATCCTGGAATTCGGATCTACAGCGCGGGTTCGACCGAAAGTATCTCCCAGCGCCGTTCTTCCGGCCCGACCGCAAACGTCACCGTCTCGCCGACTTCCTTCCCCATGAAGACTTCCGCCAGCGCGGCGTTATAGGCGTATATACCGCTGTCCGGGTCGGCGTCCCAGGGACCCAGGAATACGAAGGTCTGCTCCTGTCCCGTGGAGAGCCTGCGAGCGCGCACGCGACTGCCCACGGTCACGTGCTCCACGTCGGCCAGTTCAGGAGTGATGATCCGCGCACGGCTTACCTCGTCCCGCATGCGGGCGGCCAGATCGGCCAGGCGGGAGCGCTCCCGGATGGCTGACTGGTACTCGGCATTGTCGCTGATGTCGCCGAAGCTGGCCGCCTCCCCTATCTCCTGCACGACCTCGGGTATGCGGACGTTGACGACGTGCTCCAGTTCGGCCTTCCGTTTCTCCAGGCCCTCTTTCGTGGTGTAGATGGCATCCTGCTCCCACAGGGGGACGCGCCGCACGAACAGCTCCGGGTTGATGCCGCGCAGCATGTTGACGATGCGCGCCTGCATGCCGCCGGTCAGCACCGGGCTCCTTTCCACCATGCCGCTGACGCTCTTCAGTTGCTCCGGGGCGGCCGTCTGGAGGACACCCCGCAGGGCCTCTCCGTCCCGGGCCAGCAGCGCGGAACGCAGATCGCCGACGAGTTCCTTGCGCTTGTCGGCCGGCAGGGAGGGGTCTCGCTCCAGCGCTGCCGCAACCGACAGCAGCTTGAACAGTACGTTCACCGGGTCGAGTTCGTCGAAGGGCTCGCGCGGAGAGGACGCCGCGCACTCGTGCCAGAGCCATGCCACGGCCCCCGGCCGCACATCCGGCCGGTCCAGGATCTCCCGGCACGCCGCCGCCAGCGCCTCCGTGTCCCCCGCGTCCAGCAACATCCGGGCGACGACCTGGCAGACCTCCCGCCGGGCCACCGGCAGCAGAGAAATCGCCAGCGCTTTCCACTCCTCGACCTGTCGGTCACGCAGGAAGCGCAACGTGCGGTTGACGACGCGGGATTCGTCGGCGGCCCTCACCAGCGCGGGGCCCTCCGGGAGGGGCAGATCCTGCGGACGGGGTGGCGCCGGCAGCTCGAGCGAGGTGAAATCCTCGGCAAAGGCATCCAGCACGGCGGCTCCGGCCACGGCCAGCGGCGAACCGGCCTCCCGCTCGGCCTCGATCACGGCCATCAGGTCATCGGCCACCTCCGGCAGGGCGTCGCCCACCGAGTCCAGATGCTTGCGCGCCTCCTCGAGTATGTCCATGGCGCGGGCCAGCTTCTCGGCCGGCTCATCCAGCGATTTCAGCCGGCGCAGCAGGCGTTCGCCGTGGGTCAAGGGCTTCCTGCGCAGGAAGAGCGACGGCGAACGGCCCTCCGTCATGCCGATTGCGGACGAGCGGCGGAGTTTCTCGCGGGCGGACGACCACCACTTCGACCACGAGTCCAGCACCGGCTCCACGTAGATGCGCATCCGCCGCAGTTCCATCCGGCGGTCCAACGCGCTGAGCACCAGTTGGACGAACTCCTCCGGATCGTCAAAGGCCAGTTCCTGCAGCTTCTCCCGCTCGAAGGCGCAGAGTGCGCGGAAGTCATTTGCCTCCAGCACCTCCAGCCGGGCGGCCAGCGCGGGGCCGTAGCACTTCTGCCCGCTGTCGGGGAACTCCACTTCAAGCCCGCCCTGCTCCGCGTCGAAGCCCACAACCCTGCCCACCTCGCCCCTCTGGCTGTCGAGCACGTATGAGCCCGGCCCGAGCGCCAGGAAACGATCCATGCACTCCACGGCGGCGTCAAGGTCACCGTCCCGGTTGCCCAACGCCGTGCGCACCATGGGCTCGATGTCGGGGCGGTCCGCGTAATGCTCGCCGTAGAGCCCCACCAGCAGGTCACGCAGGACCTGGCTGCGCGGCAGGCAGCGGGCGCCGCGGCGCACCGCCTGCAGCGCCTGCGCCGGCCTTCCGGCCTCCTTCAGCGCGTCCGCCAGAAACCACAGCAGCGACTCTGCGACCTCCTCGCGGCCCCGGTCAGCCAGCACCTCTGGCACCCTCAGCATCGCGTCAAGGTCGGTTACCTCCTCGGTGACGGCCGCCATCCAGGCGGATTCCAGTTCTTCTATCTTCTCTTTCTTGGCCAGTTTCAGCAGTTCTTCCATCCGTTCCTCGCACCGTTGCGCCCCGTGTGCTTGCCCGCACGTGGTTTATACATGAAAGCCCGCATCGGCACAACGCGAGGCGGGTGGGCTTGATTTCGCCCTGCGGCAATCCGGATAATGCACGTCGCTATGGCGAAGAACCGCAAACTGCCCAGAAACGTGGTCGAACGCTCCGAGCGCAATCCGCTCATCTCGCTGGATGATCTGCCTTTCGCGGCCAACGACGTCCATAACGCCGGGGCGGTCAAACACGAGGGACGCTACGTTCTGCTGGTCACCATCGAGCGGCTGGACGGGCGGTGCGTGATCCACCGCGCCGAGAGCGAGGGCGGACACCGCTTCGAGATCGACCCCGACCCCGTGCTGGCCCCGTCGGCCGAGGCCCCCTACGACGAATACGAGTCCGACGGCGTGCGGGACGCGCGCATTACGCCCTTCGACGGCGGCTACTATGTAACCTACCTGGCGCAGTCGGAGTATGGCTTCCGTCTCGGTCTGGCGCGCACGGAGGACCTGCGGACCATCGAGCGCATCGCGCTGGTCTCCGAACCGGACACCAAGAACGGAACGCTGTTCCCCCGGAAGATCGACGGCAGGTTTGCGCGGCTGGAAAGGCCGCGCGAGGGCGGCAACATCTGGGTGAGCTATTCGGACGACCTCCGCCACTGGGGCGGCTGGGAGGTGGTCATGACGCCGCGGCACGGCTACTGGGACTGCCATCGCATAGGGGCGGCGGCCCCGCCCATCGAAGTCGAGTGTGGCTGGCTGCTGGTCTACTACGGCGTCAAGAACAACCCGAGCGGGCCCCTGTTCCGGCTCGGCATTGCCTTTCTTGACCGGGACAACCCCGTCAGCGTTATCGGCCGCTCCAACATACCGGTGCTGGCCCCCAGAGAGAAGTACGAGCGTATCGGCGACGTGGCCAACCTGGTCTTCTCGTGCGGCGCCCTGCTGAACGACGCCGGGGACGAACTGGTCATATACTACGGCGCCGCCGATAGCTGCATCTGCAGGGGCAGCGTCGGCCTGGAGGCCCTCGAACGCGCCTGCAACCCCGAGAAGGCCGTCGAAGAAAACTCGTAATCCACCGGGAGCGCGCCGACAATGCCCACTCTGCTCGAACAGGACCACCTGACCCGCTACGAGGACAATCCCATCCTGACGGCGGGCGACATCCCGTTCACCTGCAACACCGTCTTCAACGGGTCGGCCGTCAGGATGGACGACGAGTACATCATCCTGCTCCGGGTCGAGGGGCAGCACGGCTACTCGCTGTTCGCGCTGGGGCGGAGCGAAGACGGCTACGAGTTCGAACTCGAGCGGCTGCCCGTCATGACGCCCGCCACCTACGGGCCGATGGAGAAGTACGAAGTCGCCGGCATCGAGGACCCTCGCATCACCATCCTCGAGGACACCATCTACCTGACCTACACGGCCTTCAGCGGCTACGGCCCGTGCATGGCGCTGGCGCGGACCGAGGACTTCATGAGCTACGAGCGGCTGGGGCTCATCTCGGAACCGGGCAACAAGGACGGCCTGCTGTTCCCGCGCAAGGTCGGCGGACGCTACGCCCGGCTGGACCGCCCCATCGGCAACGACGTGGGGCACATCTGGATTTCGTTTTCGGACGACCTGATGCACTGGGGGGATTCCCGGGTGCTGCTGGAGACGCAGCAGGGCTACTGGGACTCCTACCGGGTCGGCGGCTCCTGCGTGCCCATCGAAACTCCGGAGGGCTGGCTGGAGATATACCACGGGGTCAAGATGACCTCGGGAGGTCCCATATACCGCGCGGGGGTCGCGCTGCTGGACCTGGAAGACCCATCGAACGTGCTGGGCCGCAGCCCCATTCCGGTGCTGAGCCCCCGGACCGATTACGAGCGCATCGGCGACGTCAACAACGTGGTCTTCGCCTCGGCCGCCATCGTGGAGGCGGACGGAGAGGTGAAAGTGTACTACGGCGCGGCCGACACCTCCATATGCGTGGCGACGGGCAAGCTCGACGAGCTGGTCGAACTTGCCCGCGCCGGTGAGGAACACTAACCGTTCGCGTCAGGCGGTTACCTTCAACGCGTCGATGATCTTACCCTCGTTGGGCAGGTCGGCTTCGCTGTAGCCGAACTCCTGCAGCATTCGTGCGGCCACGCCCTCGTTGACCGGCCACCCCATGGTGTCCTTGCGGAACCGCATGCTGCCGACGTAGTCAACCGCCGGCCCGAAAACGCCCATGAGCATGGTATCGAGCTTATGCGTGGGCGGGCCGCCGGGGCCGGGGCGGCTGCCCCAGAGGGCATCGACCAGGCAGAGCTGCTGCCGGGGATACATCACATCGCCGGTGCGCGCGTCCATCCGTCCCAGAATCTCAGGGGCCTTGTTGATGCCGATCAGGTAATCGGCGCCGCCACCCTCCCGGTGGGACGGGCCGGGGTCGAACGTGCCGAAATGATTCTTCATACACATCGTAAAACCACCGAACTGCCCGCCGTGGCCCTTGCACAGGGCGATGTTGATCAGCACGTCCACCTCGTCCCGGACGAGATAATCCAGGCACTCTGCCTCCCGCCCCCCGTCGAAATAGGGCTGCGGCACATCGGTGCGGATGTTGAAGCCTCCCCACGTCTTCTCCATCGCGACGCCTTCCGGGAGACCCTTGAAGGGGTTGCCCGGCATGCTGCCGCCGTGACGGGCGTCGTATATGTGGACGTTCTCTCCCTTGACGCCCAGTACGCCGGTCAGCACGCGGCAGACCTTGGCCATCACGGCGCTGCGGGTGCGCTGCTGAGCGATCTGGTTGGTTTTGACAGCCACGACGGCCTCAGACCATTCCTTGCCGGCGGGCTTGACCAGAATCTTGTTCCAGGCCCGCGAGACGTCCTCTTCCTCGGCCAGCGCCATGGCCATACGATCGATATTGTCCCCCACGACCTGCTCGGCGACCAGTTTTTCCTGGTCTTCCCAGGCCGGCGGGACGGCATCCTCGGCAATCATGCTGGGATCGCGCACCCCCACTACGCGCAGCGGGTTGACGTTGGGGTGAATGCGTCCGCCGGGCTGGTAGGCCTCCACGCGCCGCGGCGTGATGATGGTCGGTACGGCGCTGAAGGCGAGAGCACCCGCAGCGGCCGTGCCCAGAAAGCTCCTGCGCGACATGCCCTTCTTGCTCATGTGGAGCGTCCCCCTGAAAGGACAGCACCGAGTTTCGCTTCGGATATCCGCCTTTACCCACTATACTCTGTCGCTGCCACATCTGGCAAGGTCGGGCCAGGCCGACCGGCCCTCCCGGTAAGCCGCTTCAGAGGTCAAAAGATGCAACGCTCCGCTGAACTCGTGCTCACGGCCGTGCTGCTGTTTGCCGCGTGCTTTCCCGCCTGCCGCACCTGCCCCGCCACACCAACACGTCGGTCTCCCCGCATTAACCTGCCGTACGAATGGATGGGCGACATCGAAGAGTCCGGCTTCAACGAGCCTTCGGGCATCGTGTACGACCACGACCGCGGCACACTGTTCGTCGTCGGCGACGAGGGAGACATCTGCGAGATGACCACCGACGGGAAGATGCTGCGGCAGAAGGTTTTGGAGCGCGGCCGGGACCTGGAGGGGCTGGCCCGAGTGCCGGAAACCGGGCTGCTCTACGTGGCCGTCGAAGGGGAGGAGAAGGTGCTGGAGGTGCCACCTGATGACCTGAGCATCATGCGGGAGTTCCAGCTACCCCGCAACTGGGACGGGGTTGAACTGTTCAAGCCCGGTGGCAATGGGGTCGAGGCCATATGCTTCGTGCCCGACCCCGCTCACCCCCAGGGGGGAACCTTCTTCGTCTCCAACCAGAGCTTTACCCGGGAACCGGGGGGCGAGAAGTCCCTGATAGTGCGCGTGGGACTGCCCCTGCGGCCGACCGACGCGACCGAACCGGTCCGGATTCTGCACTGGTTCGACCCGGGCATCATCGACATCTCCGCCCTCACTTACCTGCCCTCCAGCGGCCATTTGCTGGCCGTCAGCGACGCGGCGAACGTCTTGATGGAGTTCACCACGGACGGACGGCTCCTGCGTGAATTCGCCTTCACCGGCGCCAACCAGGAGGGACTGACGCTGGACGAAAACGGGTTGATGTACGTTGCCCAGGACTCCGGCGGCGTCATCAAAATCCGGCCCCTGTGGCCGGAGGAATCCCAGTGAAGAAGCTGCTTTCCCGGTATGCCCGGAGATTAGATGTGGCACATTCGGGCTTTCACAGGCTGTGGCACACTTGAGTCCGCGTGTCAACCAGCCTCGGCGTCCACCCCCAGCAGCCGGCGGGCATTCCTCTCCAGCACCATCTCCCGCGTCTCATCTTCAGGGAAGGCCTGCCGGACCAGCTCCAGTGTCAGCTTCTGGTCCACCCACGGACTGTCCGTCCCGAACAGGATGCGCTCCCGCGGGTGCCGGTCCAGAATACGCTCCACGGCCCCTTTCGAGTCCAGGTTGAACGTGTAGGAGGTTTCCAGGTACACTTCCGTGCCGGCCAGCGTCCGGGCCACCTCGTCCCACATTTTCCAGCCACCCAGGTGCGCGGCGACGATCGGTATGCGGGGGAAGGCCCGGTGGACGGTCAGGATGCGGCCCGGCGCCGCTCGGTCGTCGTCCGGAGGGAAGGCGATGTCACGGCCGGCGTGGAAGACCAGTATCAGCCCCAGGTCCTCCACTGCCGCGTAAAGCGGCCACATGCGTCGCTCGTCGATGGCGAACCTCTGATACTGTGGGTGGAGCTTCAGCCCCTTCAGACCGGCGTCCGCTATTTTCTGCGCCGCCCCGGGCAGGTCGGCGCACTCCGGATGCACAGACCCGAACGGCACTATGCGGTCGGACGCAATGCTCAAGGACCAGTTGATGATCGGCTCGACCTGCTTCGGCGCGGTCGCGATGGAGCAGATGACGCTGCGGTCGATGCCCGCCTCGTCCATGGAACGCAGAAGATCGTCAATCGTGCCTTCCAGAACCGCCCACGACTCGCGGGGGATCTCCGAGTTGAGCACTTCTATGGCCTTCGGGGCCAGACCGTCGGGGAAGGCGTGGGTGTGGAAATCAATCGTCATGGTGCCTCCGTCAATCCGAACCGATATCGGCGCGCTGGAGCAGTGTTGAGTTCGACACCACGCTCACGGAGCTGAACGCCATCGCGGCCTCGGCGATGGCCGGGTGCAGCAGCCCGAGCATGGCGGCCGGAATAGCCACGAGATTATAGCCGAAGGCCCACCCCAGGTTCTGCTTGATCTTGCGGAAAGTGGCGCGGCTCAGTTTGACGGCGCTGACCACCGCGTCCAGTTCCCCCCGCACCAGGGTAATGTCGGCGCTCTCGATGGCGATGTCTGTGCCCGTGCCGAGGGCGATGCCAACGTCGGCCTGTGCCAGGGCCGGCGCGTCGTTGATGCCGTCGCCCACCATGGCCACGTAGCCGACCTCCTCGCGCAGCCGCTTCACTTCCTCCGCTTTACGGTCCGGCAGGACCTCAGCCAGCACGCGGTCGATGCCGGCTTCTTCGGCGATGGCGCGAGCCGTCCGCTCGTTGTCTCCGGTGATCATGGCCACGTCGAAGCCCATCTCCCGGAGCTGTCGCACCGCCTCCGCCGAGCCCTCCTTCAGGGTATCGGCAATACCGATGACTCCGATTATACGGCCGTCCGCGGCGACCAGGACGCTGGTCTTGGCTTCCTCCTCCAGCCGGGCGCGGTCTTTTTCCGCGACCGAGGGGTCCATGCCCTCTTCTTCCATCAGAGCGGGGGTTCCCACCAGCACGGTCTTGCCGTCCACGGTGCCTCGAACGCCCTTCCCGCTAACCGCTTCGAAGTCGCGCACGTCTTGGGTCTCAACGCCCGCGTCCTCGGCGCGACGCAAGACGGCATTGGCCAGGGGATGCTCGCTGCCGGCCTCAACGGATGCGGCCCAGCGGAGGACTTCATCATCAGCGGCCTCGTTCAGGGGAACCACGTCGGTGACCTCGGGCTGGCCCCTGGTGAGCGTGCCGGTTTTGTCGAACAGGATGGTGCGCACGTCCTTCATGGTCTGGATCGCCTCTCCGCTACGGATCAGGATGCCCCGCTGGGCGCCCATACCGCTGCCGACCATCAGGGCCGTCGGCGTGGCCAGCCCCAGGGCGCAGGGGCACGCGATGACCATGACGGCCACGCCCGCGAAGACGGCCAGCGAGACGACCGAAAGGTTCGGGTTGACCCATGGCAGCACGGCGGAAGCCGCTGTGGCCACGCCGCGCAGCGCGTCAGGGAACACCAGCCACGCCACGAACGTCAGAATCGACAGACAGACGATAGTGGGCACGAAGTAGGCGGTCACCCTGTCGGCGAAGTCCTGAATCGGCACACGCGAGCCCTGCGCCTCCCGCACCATCTCGACCACCTGGGCCAGGAAGGTCTCCTTGCCCACGCGGGTGGCCTCCACCTTCAGGACGCCTTCCTGGTTGATCGTCGAGCCGATGACCTCGTCCCCCTCCTCGCGGGTGACGGGCACCGACTCGCCGGTGGCCATCGACTCGTCCACCGAGCTTCGGCCGTCCACAACCACACCGTCGGTGGGTATCTTCTCCCCGGGGCGGACGACCATCACGTCCCCCACCTCGATCTGCTCGACGCGCACCTCCACTTCCTCGCCGTCGCGCAGCACGCGAGCGGTCTTGGCCTCAAGCTCAAGCAGCTTGCGGATGGCCTGGCTGGCGCGTCCCCGCGCTTTGGCCTCCACGTAGCGGCCGGTCAGGTGGAAGGCCATGATCATGGCGCCGACGCCGGCGTAGTTATGGATGCCGAGGCCGGCCAGGCTGAGCGGCCCCGTGATGAAGGCCGCCCCGCTGCCCAGCATGATCAGCACGTCCATGTTGGCCGAGAAGTGTGAGAGACTCTTCAGTGCGCTGCGGTACGTGTGGTAACCGGCCACGAACAGCACGGGCACCGCCAGCACCAGCATGGCCCATTCGTAAAGCCGGACCCAGAACTCGGCTGTCACCAGGCCGAGCATGAACGGGATCATCACGGCGATGATGGGACCGGTGATGGCCCACGCGAGGATCATGCGCCGACGGGCTTTGCGCATCTCGCGGACGCTCTCGTCCTCCTCGGCCTCGCCCACCTTCGCCGAGTAGCCCACGTCATCGACGGCCTGCACGAGCTCGTCCGGCGTGATGCGGGCCGGGTCGTAGCGGACCCGCGCCTCGCCGGAGGCGAATCTCACCTCCGCCTCCAGCACGCCGTCGCGACCCTTCAGACCCTTACTGATGGTCTGAGCGCAGGACTCGCAGCTCATGTCGCTGATGCTCAACACGACCCGCTCGCCCTCTGCCTGCACGTCGTAGCCCACGTCGCGGACGGCTTCGGCCATCCGGTCCCGGTCCACGCGGGCTGGGTCGTAGCGGACCGTGGCCTGCTCGGCCGCGAAGCTGACTTCCGCGTCATGGACCCCGTCAAGCTTGTTGAGCGCCTTCTGGATGGTCTGGGCGCAGGACGCGCAACTCATGCCTGTGATGCCCAGCTCCAGCGATTCCGTTTCCCCCTCGGCTGGCTCCTCGCCGGGCCCCTCTTCCGGCTCCTCCGGGGACTCTTCCTCCGACAAGAATTGCTCCGGATTCTCGTCGAAACGTTCTTTGCATTGCGGGTTGCAGAAGTAGTAGGTCTGCCCCTCGTAGTCCCTCTGTCCGGCCGCCTCGTCAGGTTCAACGGTCATTCCGCAGACGGGATCGGTTGCCATAGCCCCCACCTCCTATCGCCTCAGACGGCGCCGTAGCGGCCCGTCATCAGTGACTGGAACACGCAGTCCTCATCTATTAGTATAAGCTACGCTGTGCGTGGGCGCACTCCGAACAAGCCTCGGCGCCCTGCGGCTCTAACCTGTGGACGAAGCCCTGTGCGAGGAACCGATATGTCGCTGGAAGACATGGACCTGCAAGAGTTGTGCATCAACACAATCCGAACGCTCTCCATCGACGCGGTGCACGCGGCCAACTCCGGTCACCCGGGCGCACCGCTGGGCTGCGCGGCCATCGCCTACACGCTCTGGTCGCGCTTTTTGAAGTACAATCCCGACGAGCCGGATTGGCCGGACCGGGACCGCTTTGTCCTGTCCGCCGGGCACGCCAGCGCCCTTCTCTATAGCATGCTGCACCTGGCCGGCTACGACCTGCCGCTCGAAGAGATCAAGAACTTCCGTCAGTTAGGCAGCATGACGCCCGGCCACCCAGAGGGCGACTGCGCCCCGGGCGTGGAAGTCACCACCGGGCCCCTCGGACAGGGCATGGGCAACGCCGTCGGGCTGGCCATCGCCGAGCGCTACCTGGCCGAGCGGTTCAACCGCCCCGAACACGACATCGTGAACCACCGGACGTTCGTGCTGGCCAGCGACGGCGACATGATGGAAGGCATCAGCCACGAGGCCGGCTCCCTGGCCGGGCATCTGGGGCTGGGCAAGCTGATTGTCCTTTACGACGACAACGAGATCTCCCTGGAGGGGCCGACCGCGGAGTGGTTCACCGACGACACGGCCGGACGCTTCGAGTCCTACGGCTGGCACACCTGCCACGTCGAGGACGCCACCACCGACGTGGAGGGGATCGCCGAGGCCATCGAGGAGGCGGTGGGGGTCGAGGACGCCCCGTCGCTTATCGTCTGCCGCACCCACATCGGCTATGCCAGCCCGGTGCAGGATACGCACGCGGCCCACGGCGCCCCTCTGGACGCCGACCAGATGCGGGAGACCAAGCGCAACCTGGGCTGGCCCGAAGACGAGCACTTCCTCATCCTCGACCGGGTGAAAGAGTACTTCGCCGAGCTGGCCGAGAAGGGGCGCGCCGCCGCCGCCGAGTGGCACGAGGCCTTCGACCACTATGCGGAGAAGTATCCCGACGAAGCCGCGCAGTGGCGAACGGCGTGGGCCGGCGACCTGCCCGACGCCTGGGAGGCGGACCTGCCCGCCTGGCAACCGGAGGACGGCCCGATGGCCACGCGCAACGCGGGCGGCGACTCGCTGGGGGCCATCCGCAAGAGCTGCTGGTCGCTGATCGGCGGCTGCGCCGATTTGGGCTCCTCAACCCGGACCCTGCCCGACGACGGCGTGAGCATGGACACCGGCGAGTTCGGCGTGCAGAACATCCGCTTCGGCGTGCGGGAACACCTGATGGCCGCCGCCTGCAACGGCATCGAAAAGCACGGCGGGCTGCGCGCTTACGGCTCGACCTTCACCGTGTTCTCCGACTACGCGCGGCCGTCGCTGCGACTGGCCGGACTCATGGAATTGGGCACGGTTTACCAGTTCACCCACGACAGCATCGGCGTGGGCGAGGACGGCCCCACTCACCAACCGATCGAGCACCTGGCCGCGCTTCGTGCCATCCCACACTGGACCATCATCCGGCCCGCCGACGCCAACGAAGCCCGCGAGGCCTGGCGGGTGGCCATGCTGAACGGCAACGGTCCCACGGCCATCATCTGCAGCCGGCAGAAGCTGCCCGTGCTGGACCGTGACGTCTATCCGCCGGCCGAGGAAGCGCAGAAGGGGGCCTACGTGTTGACGAACCCGGAGAACGGCCGACCGGACATCATCCTGATGGCCAGCGGCTCGGAGGTGCATCCCATGCTGGAAGCCGCGGGCCGGCTGGAGGAACAGGGGGTCCGCGTGCGGACGGTCAGCTTCCCCTCGTGGGAGCTGTTCGAGCGCCAGCCGGAGGAGTACAGGCGCTCGGTCATCTCGCCCCACGTGAGGGCCCGCCTGGCCGTGGAGGCGGGTGTCGAGCAGGGATGGCACAAGTACGTCGGCAGCGAGGGCGACGTCGTCGCGCTGGACCGCTTCGGCGCCTCGGGGCCCGGCGATGAGGTGATGGACAGCCTCGGCTTCAACGCCGCCAACATCGTCCAGCGGGCACTCGAACTCCTGGAGTAGACCTCACGGACGAGGAGGCCATGGGCATCCTGCGGACGCTCCTTATCGTAGGCGGAGGCGTGCTCGCCGTGATACTGCTGAGCTGGCTTGCGGGACTGTGGCGCGCCGACCGGGACAGGGGCCGGCACGGCGAGTCCGATTCCCGTCGGTGAAGTCGCCTCTCCGTCGCCGCCCCTCACTTCTCTTCGCCCTCATCTTCCGCCGGCACGAAGGCGATGTCGTCGTAGGCGCCGGTGGCGCTGGATTCGGTGTTGTCCGTGTCGGTCATGACGGCCACGCTCTGCACCTCCGTGGGCTCCTCGCCGAAGGCCTTCTTGTAGTCCTCGTAGACGTTCCGCCTCTCGGTCACCCACTCCCCCGCCTTCTCGTCGCCGGTCTCGACGGCCACCATCATCGCCCGCTCGGTGAACGCGTTTCGGATGAACGTCCCCCTCTCCAGCCTGTTGGCCCAGATGTAGTTCACGGTGTGCAGCGGCGGATACTCGCCCATGCTCTTTTTGGCCAGGGCATACTTGATGCGCGTCCAGTAGCCGACCCGCGACGGGTCGTACTTGAAGTTCACGTAGACGCGCGCGGGATAGTCGTCGCCCGACTTCTTCCGAGCGTTTCCCTTCTCAAGCGTGCCCGAGACGCGCCACCGCCACGTGAGCATGGGGGTCTTCTCCAGGTCCACTGATACCGGCCTGGCCAGGCCGGAGGCGCTGCTGTCGGCTTCCGCCCGGAGGAAGCGGTTGTCGTCCTCCTTCGCCACCGTGTAGCGGGTGTGGCGCGGGATGTCCTCGAACTCGACCTCCTCCCAGCCCGCCGGCAGGCCGGACTCGGCCACCTCCCCTTCGAAGTCGTCCACAAGCACTCGTTCCTCTTCCGCCTTCTCGCCGTCTTCGATCCCCGCGCCGAGAAGCAGCAAGGCTCCCACGACGAGCGCCGCAACGTATCTATGCATGTTCGCCCCCTTGTCTTCCCTACAGGCCAGCCTACAGCGAACGCCGCCCCGGCGAAAGCGGAACTCCGTGCGCCGGAGTCCCCGGGTTCGTTGTCGGCAACGACCGCACGAACTCGTTCCCGCGTCCCTCTTTGCGCCTTCAGGGCGCAGATACTACAATGCCCGTTCTCGGGACGGGCAGGCCGCTGAGGTAAGCATCATCACATTCGTTCGTGGTCCCCTCACGCAAAGCAAGGATGAGCCGTATGACCGACGTCGCCGAGAAACGTGGACAGGAACTGTTCACGAGAAGCGAGCAGAACCCCCTGCTGACCGCCGAGAAATGGCCCTACCCCGTCAACAGCGTCTTCAACGCGGGCGCCGTCCGTCTGGACTCCGGCGAGACCGTCCTGCTGGTCAGGGCGGAGGACATGCGCGGGATTTCTCACCTGTGCGCTTGCCGCTCGCGGGACGGTCTGAACGACTGGAGCATCGACGACGAACCGACACTGGCCCCCGACCCGGCCAACCACCCGGAGGAGATATGGGGCATGGAGGACCCCCGCATCACGTGGCTGAACGAGCGGGACGAATACGCCGTCACCTACACCGCCTACTCCCGCGGCGGCCCCGGCGTGAGCCTGGCCTTCACCAACGACTTCCGGGACTTCCGGCGCATGGGCATGGTCATGCCCCCGGACGACAAAGACGCCGCCCTGTTCCCCCGGAAGTTCGAAGGCCGCTGGGCGATGATCACGCGGCCGATGTCCGCCCACCGTCCCGCCCACATCTGGATATCCTTCTCGCCCGACCTGCGCCACTGGGGCGACTCGCAGATACTCGTGGAGGCTCGCCGCGGACCGTGGTGGGACGCCCGCAAGATAGGCCTCTCCACCCCTCCCGTCGAAACCGATCGGGGTTGGCTGGTCTTCTACCACGGCGTGCGGGAAACCCCCGCCGGGGCGCTCTACCGCCTGGGGCTGGTCCTGCTGGACACCGACGACCCCCAGGACGTGATACTGCGGAGCGACGAGTGGGTCTTCGGCCCCGAGAAGCCCTACGAGCGGGTCGGGGACGTGCCGGACGTGGTCTTCCCCTGCGGGCTGACGCTCGGCGACGACGGAGACACCCTCAACCTCTACTACGGCGCGGCCGACACCTCCGTCTGCCTGGCCACCGCCAGTCTGCACGAAGTGCTGGACTGGCTCGAGGCGCACGGCCGCCCCGGGGGCCACGCCCGGGACTTCTGAGGCCGGCCCTGCCATAGGTCCCGGAGTCGCAACGTCCCGTTCGCCGTCTTGAAGCTCGCTTCCGGCCTGCCATAGAATGTCGGCCGAAAGGAGCGTGGCATGGGACGTTTCACTCTCGGTCTGAAGCGCAGCGACTACGCGAAGAGATTCCAGGTGGACCGCATACCCGAGGGCGAGGAGCTGCCGGCGGAAGCGGAGAAAGAGGGCCATCGCGGGGCCGGCACTGTCCTTGCCGTCATCGGCAGCGTGATGCTGGTGGCCGGCATCGGGGTGCTGGTGGTTTGGTTCCTGGGCATCGGCGGCGACCTGATCCTCGGCATTCTGCTCACGGGCATCTCCGTCGTCCTGCTGCCGCTCGCGCTCCACCAGGTCGTGTCCCACAAGCGCTGGCGCTTCACGCCGGACGAGGTGACGCACGAGTGGCGGGGGCTGCTGGGCTCGGGACAGTGGACCGAGCCATTGAGCCACTACGACGGGGTCCTGGCCGAGGCGATCCACCACAGCGGCGGCGAGAACAGCCCCAGCTACACGGAATACGTGCTGCGGCTGGAGCACAGCGAGGATAAGAAGAAGCACGTCGAACTCTACTCCTCGCGCGCCCGGGAGGGCTTTCGGACCCAGCACGAGCGCTACGCCCGCCTGTTCGGTCTGCCCGCGCTGCTGAAGACCGACGACGGGGTCGAGGTGCGGGACCCGGAAGACCTCGACAAGTCCGTCCGCGAGCGCGTGGCGAGGGTAAGATGGAGGTGACCTTCGACCCGTCCCGGCCACCACCGGGCCGCCATCTGCGGGTTAAAGTCGAGGGCGACCGGCTGATGGTGCGCACCCGCCCCGGCGCGCTGGGCAAGGCTGGCGTGCTGGTTCCGCTCATCTTCGCTCTGGTCGGCGGAGGCCTGATCGTCCTGACGGCGATCCCCGGCGTTGACGCTCCCCCGGTCGTTCTGATTGTCGTCGGCGCGCTCTTCGCCCTGCTGGGCATCGCGGGACTCATCTTCGGACGCACCGTGGTCCAGGAACTGGAGCTTTCACCGGCGGAGGTGCGGAGCCGCTGGAAGACCCCCTTCGGCACGGTCGGAGAAAGGGCCATCCCCGCCGGGGAGATCGAGGAGGTCGTTGTGCGTACCCCCGAAGGCAGCCAGGGCTTCACCATGGTGCAGGCCATCAGCGACACCGGGACGGTGCACTTCGGGTTCGGGCTTTCCGAGGAGGAGCAGCACTGGGTGCGCGACTGCGTGATCGTCGTCATCTCAAAATGACGGGCCAGTCGCCACGAACGACGGAAAACGTATCCGTCGGAAACGGCAGCACGGAGAAGAGGAATGGGGCATTGCTGAAACCTCCAAGACTAAGGTTCAGCCCGTATAGACGTCATCATTCAGAGCAACGGCGGAGCCCCGACCAAGTTCCTCCGCCAGCCGTGTGGCGGGAATCTCTGTGTCGGACGCCATTGCACGCCTGAACGGCGAGTTCCCCACTCGGGGGGAAAGCTCGCCCGCCCGGTGAGTGGCTCCATCAGCTTCGCCGGGCTCCATATGAACAGCCCCCGTAAGGGGGCGGCAGGCACTAGCCCCATGGCGTAAGCCTGGGGGAAACAGGCGATAAGAGCAAAAGAGCCCGCCCCAGGCGGGCGGCACAATCGCACGACGATGATCCGTGTGCACCTCGAACTATGAGCCTCAAGTGCCGCCCCTATCGGGGCTCTCTTTTCATACCTTGCGATCACCCGGGCTCACGCCCGGGCCTGAAACCTGTCGCCCGCCGTGCGGCGGGCTTCCCTCACTTCTGCGGCGCATGATTGTCGACCGAACGCCGAGACCTTCCCCCGCCCGGTGATAGCCATCATCAGTTCTGCCGGGCTCAATATCCTGCCAGAGCCGTAGCTGCCTTTCTTCGTGTTCCCGCCAGAGGCGGGTAAACTTCGTGTCCTTCGTGGTTCAGCCCCGCCTTCAGTCACCCCGCAGGCGGTGCAGCGCCTCCACCTGCCGGCTCTTTTCGGTGAATTGCTGCAACTCGATGCGGTTGCCGTCCGGATCGGTCAACCACGCCTGCCAGCTATTGTCGTTGCCCATCTTCAGCCCCGTAACGGTCAGCCCCCGCCCCCGCAGTTCCGCGACGGTGCCTTCCATGTCCTCGACCTCCAGCGATATGTGCCGATAGCTGGCCTCGCCCGGAGTGGGCTCGGCGTCCCCCTCGAACAGTTCGATGAACGTCCGCTCGCCCACGTACACGTAGGCCCCCGTGGGCCTGCCCGACTCGTCCACGTACTCGAAGGCAACGGGCAGTCCCAGTCCGTCCCGGTAGAACTCGAGGCTGGCCTCCAGATCGTTCACCACGTAGCAGGCATGCGACAGCCCTTCTATCATCTCACGTCTCCTTCTATGGTGTGCCCAATTCCTATCATCTGCCCGGCATCCGCGCAAGGCGCGCTTGCAGAAGCCCTCCCGTGACCGCTCTAATACTCGGTGTGATAATCGCGGCCGGTGTTCCGTATACACTGCTGGAGGTGCCCATGTTCAGCAGATTCTCCTACACGCTGTCGCTGATGAGTTCGTCCTGGCAGGTGCTGAAGAAGGACAAGGAGCTGCTCGTCTTCCCCCTGCTGTCGGGCATATGCTGCGCGCTTGTGACGGCGTCTTTCGTCCTGCCCATGCTGGGGACGGGCGCCTGGGCGCCGCCGGCCGAGGGGGCCGCCACCGTGGAATACGTGGTTTACTACGGCATCTTGTTCCTGTTCTACTTCTGCAATTACTTCGTCATCACGTTCTTCAACTCCGCCATCATCGCGTGCGCGGTCGCCCGGCTGCACGGCATGAACCCGAGCGTCGGCACCGGGCTGCGGGCCGCTTTCAGCCGCATCCACCTGATTATCGGTTGGGCACTCTTCTCGGCCACGGTCGGGCTGGTGCTTCGCATCATCGAGGACCGCTCCAAGGCCGTGGGGCGGATTATGGCGGGGCTGCTGGGCGCGGCGTGGTCCATCGTCACGTTCCTGGCCGTACCCGTGCTGGTGGTGGAGAACGCCGGCCCCATCGAGGCGTTCAAACGTTCGGCCAGGATGCTGAAGGACACGTGGGGCGAGCAGTTGATCGGCAACTTCGGGTTCGGGCTGGTGTTCTTCGTGCTCGCCATCCCCGCGTTTATCATCGGTGGGATTGGCGTGGCCATGGGCACGCCCGCCTCGCTGGCAGCGGGCATTGCCCTGGCGGTCGTCTATCTGATCATCCTGGGGCTGGTGCAGACCGCGCTGCAGGCCATTTTCCAGGCCGCCCTCTATCTCTACGCCCGGGGAGACGGCGAGCCGGAGGGGTTCCAGGGAGGCGTGCTTGCGGCGGCCGCCCGGCAGAGGTCCGAGGGGTAAATGGAACCGTGGACGCGTGTCGCCCGACCCCGCGATTGGCGAAGTTGAAACCGGCCGAACACCGTTGGACTCCCGCAAACCCTGGCCCGTAGTAGGCCCCCTTCAGGGGTCGCACGTGATACCGCAAACGCTTACTACCAACCCGTCGTCCGCGCGGTCTTGCGGTCGATCTCGTTTTGGGCGGGCGCGGCGCCCGAGCGGCGGGTCTAAGGCTCGTCAAGCACCTCGCGCACCCTCTGGGCGAGGCGGGACGCCGTGAAGGGCTTCGGCAACAACGGATGGGCGGCGTCGGCCTTCCGCCCCTCGGCATTGTCGCGCCCGGCGTAACCCGAAACGTAGAGGACCTTCAGATCGGGACGGAGCGACTGCGCCTGCTCGGCCAGTTCCAGCCCGTCCGTCTGCGGCATCACCACGTCGGTGACCAGCAGGTCCACCGTCGATCTGTGCTTCCGGAACAGTTCCAGGCCCTCCCGCCCGTCCGACGCCGTCAGCACCGTGTAGCCGAACCCCTCCAGCACTCGGGTGCCCATCTCTCGCACCCCTTCGTCGTCCTCCACCAGCAGGACGGTCTCGTCGCCGCCCAACTGCATGCCCCAGGCGGTGTCCTCGGGACTCACCGGGGCCTCCTCCTCCAGCAGGGGCAGGTAAACGTCGAATCGCGTCCCCTCGCCCGGCTCGCTTTCGCACTCGATGTGGCCCCCCTGCTGCTGCACGAGCCCGTAAACGGTCGCCAGCCCCAACCCGGTCCCGTACCCCCTGTCCTTGGTGGTGAAGAACGGATCGAAGATGCGCTCCCGCACCTCCGGTCCCATGCCCACTCCGGTGTCCTGGACGGTCAGCCGTGCGCAAGCCCCACTCTCCCCCTCCGGCCCGCTGTGCTCGGGGCAAGTCGCCCGTCCGGCAGCGACGGTCAGCCGCCCCCCGTCCGGCATGGCGTCCCGCGCGTTGACCGCCAGATTCACCAGTATCCGCTCGAGCTGGGCCGGGTCCATGCGGACCTTCAGCGGCGTCTCCGACAGGCACACGTTCAACTCGATGTTTTCCTCGATCACGTGACGCAGCATCCGTGTCATCTCGCTGACGCGCTCGTTCAGGTCGAGCACTTTCGGTTCGGACGGCTCTCGCCGGCCGAACGCGAGCAGGCGTTCGCTGAGGTTGGCCGCCCTCTTGGCCGCCGACTTGATCCGCAGGATGTCCTCGGAGACCTTTGCCTCGTCGGGGACCTCCATCATCGTCAGGTCGCAGTACCCGATGATGGCCGTCAGAAGGTTGTTGAAGTCATGGGCAATCCCGCCGGCGAGCTGCCCGACCGCCTCCAGCCGGGCGGCGCGTCGGAGCCGTTCTTCCAGTTGCTGCCGCTCGGTGACGTCCACCCCCGTGGCCACCACGTAACGCACCTTGCCTCCCTCCCGCGCGCACGTGTTCGTCCAGGAGATGAGGCGCTGCTCGCCGTCCCGGGTCAGCCAGTGGTTCTGGTGCTGCACCCGGCCCGGTGTCCGGGTGACCTCCTCGAAGACGCGCCGGACTTCCTCCCGTTCCTCCTCGGGGATGAGCAGTTCCCAGACCAGCCGTCCCTCGACCTCCTCCGGCGCGTAACCGGTCAACTTCCGGCACGCCCGGTTGAACCGGAGGATGCGCCCGTCCGCATCGAGCACAACGATCAGGGCGGCCGAGGTCTCGATGATGGTGTTGACGAACTCCGGCTCCCGCCGCAGCTCCGCTTCGGCACGCTTCCGGTCGGTGACGTCGCGCAAAGTTCCGACCAGGCGTCGCGGTTCCCCGGAACCTCCCCGGACCACCCGCTGGCTCGCACTCACCCAACGGTACTCGCCCCTGTGGTGCCGCAGGCGGAACTCCAGAGTACCCGACGGTGCCTGGCGCGACCCGAGCACTTCGCGGAACTCCGCCCCCACCCGCTCGCGCTCCTCCGGGTGGATGCGGGCCCACAGTCCTTCCACGCCCTCGTCCACGAACTGGCGCGGAGTCAGCCCGAGCACCCGCTCCACTGCGGGGCTGACGTAGACAAAGGACCGCTCGCGCAGGTCCAGCAGGTAGAGCACATCCCGCAGGCCGCGCAGAATGGCCCGCAACGTCTTGTGGTCGGGGTCACCTCCTTCGGACGTACGCCGCTCCGCTCCACGTTCGCCATCGTCTGCCAAGGTCGCCTCCGGGCATTGGGGCATCAGATAACGTAATGACCTTTGTCGTGTCTGGCAGGAAGCTGCATACCCTTGAGATGCTCTCAGGGCGGCCTTAACTGACACCACGCCGTCGCGTCCATCGAACGGACGCCCCGGCTCCCCTCCAGATGGCCCGGCCCAAAGCAGGTAGCCACCTGCCGCTACATTGTGAATAGCACAACACGCCCCCCAACGCAACCCCATTATTCTGCGGCCGAGCCGTTTGACGGGCCGTCCATGCGAGCATAGACTCCGGTGCGTCTGCCCACTGCCCGTCATCCGATAGCCGGAAGGACAGCCATGGCCGCCACCGTCCAGCACGTAGCCCTCAACTGCCGCGATCGCGTAGCCCAGGAAGCCTTCTACTCCGACGTGTTCGGCTTCGAAAGAGCCCGCGTCTTCAACGCGGGGGAGCCGGACGAGTTCGTCATGCTGCGGCTGGGCGACGTGCGCATGGAGTTGTTCCAGTCGGACGCCCGTGACGCCTCCGGCGGCGAG
>JAWODG010000199.1:0-7275 GCA_046483385.1 Candidatus Brocadiia bacterium
GGGAGAAGTATGGGAAGCGAGGGTTGTCGTGGGGTGATAAGGATATCGGGGTGTTGAAGGTGGTGGATATGAATAAGTTGTGGATGATTTTGTTGGCGGTTCCGGCGTTTATCTTTTTTCCAACCCGACACGGAATCGATCTCGAAACCGGCATCGGGCAGGATCCGAAACGAGGCGCGGCCGCCGCTGCTCACCCGCTTCACCCGGGGATCGATGTCGCCGCCCGGTCCCGGAAGGCGGTTCGCCGAGCTGTTTAACAGGCGGCAGCTTCTATCGCTGTCGACTCTGGCGGCGGAGATTGCGACTGTGCAGGAGACCCCCGTGCGCCACGCCCTTGCCACGGCCTTCTCAGACTGCCTTCGCTACCAAAACATGCTCGCTCGGTACGACACCTACGCGCTCAAATGCCAGGACATTTTCTCTGTGCACGGCTACCCCGTCGGTTTGGTCCAATGCGAGAACAACGTTCTGGGCATCGACGGAGTCGGGAGCGGCGGCTACCGCCAGATGATTGCCAAGTATGCTGCGGCCAAGGAGTACTGCCGCAATCCATTCGAGAAACGCCTCCGGGGCAAGAGAAAGGAGAAAGTTCAAATCCCCGGGGAGGACATAGCAGCTGAATTCACAGATGAACTGCCTGAGCGTAATGGGCGGGCCCAGGCATGGTTGCTGTGCCGCTCGTCCGACAAGGTATCGATTGCCCCCGAATGCGTCGACGCCGTCATCACGGACCCGCCCTACTATGACAACGTACAGTACGCCGAACTCATTGATTTCTGCTACATCTGGTTGCGCAAGCTCCTCGGGGACGAGGTCGACGAGTTCGCGTGTGTGTCCACCAGAACGGATAAGGAACTCACCGGTAATGAGACCGCGGGCCGAGACCTCGCACATTTCACAGAAGGTCTCTCGGCCGCCTATTCAGCCGCGGCGCGAACACTCAAACGCGGCGGGCTATTCGCCTTCACATACCACCATAACGATGTAGATGCGTACGTACCGGTGGTCGTTGCGCTTTGCGACGCACACCTTGCAGTGACGGCTACGCTGCCCTGCCCGGCCGAGATGGGGGCTTCTCTGCACATCTCCGGAACCGGTTCCTCTGTGGTGGACACCGTGTTCTGCGCACGACGGTTGTCCGAGACAGCAACACTCGACGCCCCACTGTTGGACCTTCCTGAGAAACTGGCTGGCGCACTCTTCGAACAAGGAAGGAAACTCCTTCAGGGCGATGTAGACGTGTCGGAAGGAGACCTTCGATGCATGGCCCTGGGGATCCTCGCCAAATGGACCACCAACCGACTCGGGGGCCGCTGGGACGACGGGGCCTCCCTAAAGGAGAAAACCGAGCTTGCCCACGACACCCTGTCCGGGCATGTCGATAGGGTCGGCTTCGAGAACTTGATAAGCAGTGTTTTTGGAGACCTACAGGGAGAGCGTAGCAAGCCTAGGACGCGGGGTCTTTTCGACTGATTAGGGCCGTCATCCTGGTTCCTGGCGCAGACGTTGCACCCGCGGAATCTCACAGAGACTCTCGAGATTCTGCAAAGTATACGTGTGACCGCGAGTGCTCTTGACGATCGGGAGCGTAGTGTCGCCGACCCGCCGAAAGCCTGTCCCGTCTATCACGGCGACCAACAGCACCTCTTGCCGGTCACACATCCGCGCGAGTCGCTCAATTCTGCTCGCCTTATCCCGCGCCGTGCCGCCATCGGCGACAAGTTTCGCCTCGATCGCGACTTCGGGGTTCTGCCTGTCGGGCAGGAAGAAGTCCGGCGCCTGTGGCCAGCCCTCAACCGTATTGTCCGTGATCCGCTCGTACGGAATCCCCTCTTCATCGAGCAGCGCTGCAACGGCATCCTCGAGGATTGCCCCCTTCTCCTCCGACCATGCGTCTCGCATGTACGCAAAAGGACGTCCCGTATACCGCTCATACAGCACGTCGGCATACCCAACCCCACCTGAGGCCGCATTCTCCACCGTAATCCATCCCTCTGTTGTGTCCACCTTGTACTGACGGGTGCGAAAATGACCGGACTCCACATCCTCGGGCAATCCCATAATATCCCCACTGACAAGACCGTAAACTGCTCCGGCGATTTCAGCGAGTAGACGCTCGTTGCGAGCCTCATCCCCGGGGATTTCGTCCAACGTTTCGGCGCGTTCGATTTGCTGGAGCTTCCGAGAGGAAACCTGTTGGTCCCTTTGGCTTCGGACGATCTCAGCCAACTCTGTCCATGTGTAACCCGTGATTAGCCGGAACACCATCAGGGCCGCCGGGTAATCCGTCAAAACAGAAGCAAGCTCTGGTGCCGTCAGCGTGCTGAAGTCGCCCGCCAAACTCCGCGTTCGCTGATACACCTCAAGGAATCGCTCCCGCTCCACTATGCGGTCACTCCAGGGCACCACGTGGAAATGCGGCGTCAGCAGAGACGTGTACCGCGTGACGTACTCCTCGATGGCGTCTTCGACAGCGACGACGTATCGCTCCGGGCTGCTCTCCCGGATGGCGATAAGCTGCTGAAGCACTTCCGGCGCGGGAGATAACTTCGCCAGTTTTTCACGGAACTGCCGGAGTTCTTCTTCTGTCTTAACCGCATCCAGTTCCAATTGCGCCAACTCTGAGTCCTTTCGTCTCTATTCTCTATCTGAGCAGGCCATCTCTGCATGTTTCAGGCAGCCCAGTATGCCTTCCGCCTCCCGGTTCGGGCCCAGACATCCCTCTGGACCTAACGCCAGTTCAGCCCAGACCCTCCCCTTGGAGCAACATATTCCAGGGGGCAACCAACAGTCAAACTCCTTGGCTTCTTTCCAGTTATGAAACCATAGAAACACGAAGCTTCGAAGAGCCAACGAGATAGCCAAGGTTGGGAGTCTACATAGTCTATCGCCGGCGTTCCGTCGTGGTCGTCTTGCCGTCGTGGTTAAGGGCCCGTCCGGAGGCGCTCAGGTGCAGCGGGTTGTTATGTTGCGGATTTCTTGTAGCTCCGTGGTGAACGGGCGGGCTTCGGGGTCCGACTGCATGTAGCTCAGGGCCCTGTCGCCCTCCTCCCGGGCCAGCGCAGCGTCCACTTCTTTGGGCTGCTGGCCGGCGAGGCGACGGAAGTTGCCCCCGTAGATGGCCCTCAGCACCTCCGGCGGCAGGTTGAGGCCCCGGCCCTTGAAGCCGAAGACCTCGACCTCCTCGTCCGACTCCAGCACGGTGCGGATGCTGCGTATCTTGTCGGCCGCCGCGGCAACCTTCTCCGGGTTGGGGGCCCGTGTGCCGCCGCTGTTGTCGGTGCCCAGCAGGATGCGGTCGCTGTAGCGGATGAAGAATTCGCGCGTCTCGTCCGGGTGGTTGAGGAAGTCGTGATACATGCCGTGGTGCGGCGTCAGGTCGAAGCAGACGTTCGGCCAGCGGTCGAGGAACGCCGCGGCGCGCTCCAGGTCGCCCGACATGAAGTAGAAATGCGCGAAGATGACGGGGAGTTCGGGGAACTTCTCCATCATCCGTTCCACCTGCTCGTGGAGTTCCTCCTTGGTCGGGAACGTGCCGTCGCCGTAGAACCATCCCCGCTCCCGCACGCCGGCGGACACTTTGTCGGGGTCCCAGAAGGCGGCGGGGTCGGCCACGTGGTAGACGATGGGAACGCCGCGGGACTCCAGCAGTCCGTAGTAGCCGTGGTAGACTGGGTCGTCCAGCGGGACGCCATGCTCCTTGTAAACGGTCGGTTTGCCGGCCATCATCTTGAACCCGTCGCAGCCGGCCGCCAGCATGCGCTCGGCCTGCACGGCGAAGTCCTCCCACCGGCCCTCCTGCTCGACGCGATGCAGACCGCAGAAGGCGTAGAACCGCCCGGGATGGAGCAGCTTGAAGATGAGGGCGGCGGCGTTCTGGTTCAGGTTCCGCCCGCCCAGGCCGGGCACGGCGCAGATGTTGATGGCCTCCAGCTCCGCGGCCTCCAGCATCCCGACGATGTTGACCAGGCTGGACAGCCCGCGCATGTGGACGTGGCAGTCAATTGGGTTCATGTCTGCGAATTCGGACATAGCCCTTCTCCGGCGCGCGGTTCAGAGCCCGCGCATGCTGCGCACCATGTCGAAGTACCAGTGCTCGGAGGGCTCGCCGCCGCGGGGTTCCTGCGGCTGGGCGCCGGACGGGCCTATCTCGAAGTGTGGGCCGCCGTCCTCGCGCAGATGCTGCTTCCAGTGGGAGTGGTAGAAGGCATAGCCCCCGCCCTCGCGGACGGTCTCGACGGTGCGGCGCCACTTCTCGACGTCCTCGGGGGTATAAACGCCGACCGGTTCGTCGGGACCGCCGAATATCTCGCCATGCCCCCACTCGTTCATGACCACGGGGACGTCCCGTCCCACCTGCTCGCGCACCTCGTCGGGCGGGAAGGGACTGTGGGTCAGCACAAAGTCAGCGGCGTCGAAGTCCAACACTACGTTCCCGCAGGGGCTGATGGACGCAGGGATGTGCGGGACGATGGCCTTGAACGCCTCCAGCAGCTCATCACCCGCGTCGGTGGCGTGCCGCTCGGCGCGGCCGTAGCACAGCGAGCGCTCCTCGAAGCCCGGGTGACCGTACTCGTTGACCAGGTCCACGCAGATGTTGCGGTAATCCTTCGTGGCCAGCCAGCGCGCCACATTGCGGGTGGCCTCCATGATGGCGGCGTCGTTGGTGAGTTGATTGATCCGGGCCTGGTAGAAGACGCCGAGGTTGACCACCATGGCGCGCCCATCGGCTTCCTCGATGACTCTGGCCAGGCGGTCCATCACCTGGTTGCGCTCGCAGAGGCCCTCCACGTCCGCACGGCCTTTGAAGAAACCACTGCACTCCTTCCGACGGGTGTGGCTCGTGAAGGTGCCGTCCGCGTCGAAGGGGTTCGCCGCGCCCGTCGAGCCGCCCTGAAGGAAGACGGAGAACGTGTTCACCCCATACTCGACGTAATCGTCCAGAACGTCGATGAGCGAAGCGGAGATTCGGTCGTTCTCCAGCGCGTTCGCCAGGCGGATGCCCCACATGTCGAACGGCTCATCGTCCAGCGTAAAGCCGGTGCCTTCGATGCGCAGCGTGCGGGTCATGACGCATTCTCGTCCGGGGTCGGGAAGATGGCGACCTCGAGAATACCCGGTTTATGGCAAGCGGTCAAACTCAGCGCCGCAGCATGCGTTTGACCTCGAGCACGTGCTGCAGGATGTGGTCGCGGCAGTCCTCATCCTCCGTGCAGCAGGTAGGCGGAATGTCGGTGGCGGAGACCCTGGAAAGCGGCCTGCCGACGAAGTAGCTGCGCAGCGACTCCTCCAGCTCGGAACCTTTCAGCGGCCCCGTCAGTTCGAAATCCTCGAAGCGCAGGTCCTCCCCTTCCCCGCTGAGCGAGTAGCGGAAAAACCTGTCACAGTGCCCTGCGTCCTTTGTCTTCACGTCCGTCCCCCCCATTTGTGCGCATCACTGCTGCCAACACGACCCGACTTTTCCAGCCTACCGCCTCCAGCCGCAGATGCAATCGAACCGGCCGCCTTCTTGACATGTCGGCCGTCTCGGACGTACCATCCACTTTCCGGCCTCCTGCCAGGATTGGAGACATGCGATGACCACGTGGCGAGAGTTGCTGTCGGAGAAAGGCGTGCTGCTGTCCGATGGTGCCTGGGGGACGGAGTTCGCCCGGCGTGGCCTGGAGCCCGGGGAGGCGCCCGAACGCCTGAACCTGGAGCATCCGGAAACCGTCCGGCAGGTGGCCGCCTCTTACGTCGAGGCCGGATCCGACATCATCCTGACCAACACCTTCGGAGGCAGCCGGCTGAAGCTGGAGCGGGCCGGGCTGGCCGACCGCGTCGCCGAGGCCAATCGGCGGGGCGTGGAGATATCGAAGGCAGCCGCGGGCGCCGAGGCGCTGGTCTTCGCATCGGTCGGGCCGACCGGCGAGTTCATGGAGCCGGTCGGGACTATCAGCCGGGGCGAGATGGTGGGCGTCTTCGCCGAACAGGTTGACGCGCTGGCGGAGGCCGGCGCCGACGGCATCGTCATCGAGACCATGGCCGACCTGGGCGAGGCCAAAGCTGCGCTGGCCGGCGCCCGAGAGGCCTGCGACCTGCCGGTCGTGGTGTGTATGTCCTTCGACAAAGGTGCGCGTGGCTACGCCACCATGATGGGCGTGACGCCGGAACGGGCGGCGCAGGAGCTGACCGCGGAGCAGCCGGAACTGATCGGGTCAAACTGCGGCCGCGGGCCGGCCGACCTGGTCGAGATTACGCGCATCCTGCACGAAGAGACTGACCTGCCGCTCTGGATCAAGCCGAACGCGGGCGTGCCAAAGCTGGTGGACGGAGAGACGGTGTACGCACAGACCCCGGAGGAGATGGCGGGCTACTTCGCGAACCTGGTGGAGGCCGGGGCTTCCGTGATAGGCGGCTGCTGCGGGAGCACGCCGGAGCACATCCGCCGGCTGGCGCAGGCCCGGGAGCAGCTCTGAAGACAGCCTGCCTTCGTCATATCGCAGGTAATGGCGTGAAAGGCCGGCCAGCTCCACGCAGCCCCCTGCGGAGCCTTCCACAATCCGCCGTGCGGCGAACGGCAGTGCCGGTGACGGCAGTTCTCAGTAACGGCAACGGCCGAGGACGACGACGAGGACGAGATCGAGGACGATGTGTGCAGGTCCTCGGCAATCCCCGCAGTCAACTCTGTAGCGCCGGGATGTGGGGGCGCACGACTTCGCCGGACTCTGCCGATTCAAAGGCCGCGTCCAGCACGGCGATGACCCGCCGGGCCTCGGACAGCTTGACCTCCGGCTCGGCGCGGCCGGCGAGCACGTCCGCCACGTTCTCGTAGAAGTTCCGCCAGCGCCCGGGAACGGTCGGCACCACGCGCTCTTCCCCGTCGGCGGTCTTCAGCCGCCCGTAGCTCTCCTCCGGCTCTTCGGCGGCGTCTATCTCGCCCCGCCGCATGGCGCTCTCCTGCGGGTCGAGGCCGTGCTTGACGAAGGTCCCCTGCTTGCCGAAAGCGTGCACGCGGGGCTTGGGGATAAGGTGCATGCCGCCGGCATCCACCACGGCCGTATTGCCCCCTTCGAAGCCGACAACGACCATCGCGTGGCTGTCCACGTCGTGGTCCGGGTAATCATGGTGCATGCGGCAATAGACCGTCTCGACGGCCTGCGGGAAGATCTGCATGACCTGGTCGATCATGTGGGTGCCGAGGTCGAACAGGCGACCCCCGCCCTTCTCGGCCTTGCCCCGCCACCGGCCGGGTGGGCCGAAGGTCTGCCACGCCATCTCCAGCCAGCGCAGCTC
>JAWODG010000237.1:0-38349 GCA_046483385.1 Candidatus Brocadiia bacterium
TGCATTTCTTGGTGTTTCTTTGAATTTAGTAGTTCCTTTTTGTGAACCAAATATAGATAGTCTTCACCGAGTGGTCCGGCCGCTCGCCCCAGGACGTCGAGGACCAGATAACCTACCCTCTCACGAGTTCCCTGCTGGGGCTGCCCGGCGTCAGGACGGTGCGCAGCAGCTCGATGTTCGGCTTCTCGAGCATCTACGTGATCTTCGAGGACGGTGTCGAGTTCTACTGGTCCCGCAGCCGGGTGCTGGAGAAGCTCAACAGCCTGCCGTCGGGCACCCTTCCACCCGGCGTGCAGCCGATGCTGGGGCCGGACGCCACCGCGCTGGGACAGGTCTTCTGGTACACACTGGAGGGACGTGACCCCGAAGGGCGACCGGCGGGCGGCTGGGGGCCGCAGGAACTGCGCAGCGTCCAAGACTGGCAGGTGCGTTATGCCCTGCAGTCCGCCGAGGGCATCAGCGAGGTGGCTTCAGTTGGGGGCTTCGTCAAGGAGTATCAGATAGACGTCGATCCCGATGCCATGCGGGCCAACGGCGTTACCCTCGACCAGGTTTTCAGGGCCGTGCGCAACTCCAACGTGGACGTGGGGGCGCGCACCATCGAGGTCAACCGGGTCGAGTACGTGATCCGCGGGCTCGGCTTCATCGAGAGCATCAAGGACATCGAGAACACGGTGGTCACCGTCAACGACAGCGTCCCCATCTACGTCAGGAACGTGGCCGTCGTCTCCGAGGGACCGGCCCTGCGCCGCGGCGCGCTGGACAAGGACGGGGCGGAGGCCGTCGGCGGCGTGGCGGTCGTCAGGCACGGCTACAACCCGCTGGCGGCCATCGAGAACGTGAAGGAGCAGGTTGCGCGCATTGCCCCCGGCCTGCCGGTGAAGGCGGTGGTCGATGAGGACCGGGTGACGCGCCGGCAGGTCGAGCAGTTCGCCGCCGAGCAGGGGTTCAGCGCCTACGCGAGCGTCAGCCTGAACCAGGACGGCTGGATGGAGTGGCTGCGGAGCAACCCGCGCGAAGAGTGGCCCGACTGGGTGACTACATCCCGTGTTACCGTCGTGCCGTTCTACGACCGTACGGAACTGATCCACGAAACGCTTGGGACGCTCGGGACCGCGCTCCAACTGGAGATACTGGTCACCGTCATCGTGGTCATCGTCTCCGTGTTGCACCTGCGCAGCGCGCTTCTGATCAGCGGCGCCCTGCCGCTGGCCGTGCTGATGTGCTTCATCGCCATGCGAGGATTCGGGGTGGACGCCAACATCGTGGCCCTCTCCGGCATCGCCATCGCCATCGGCACCATCGTGGACATGAGCATTATCGTGTGCGAGAACGTGCTGCGCCATCTGGAGGATGCGCCGGCCGACGGCGACCTGCTGCAGGTCGTCTACAGGGCCACCAGCGAGGTGGGCGGCGCCGTGCTGACCGCCGTCAGCACCACCATCGTCAGCTTCCTGCCCGTCTTCTTCATGATCGGCTCGGAGGGCAAGCTGTTCCGCCCGCTGGCCTTCACCAAAACGTTCGCCCTGGTGGCGTCCATCATCGTGGCGCTTATGGTCGTGCCGCCGGGCGCGCACCTTCTCTTCGGACGCAAGACGCGATCGTCCCGTCTGCGCCAATTGCTCGGCGGCGGCGCGGTCGGTGCGGCCATCGTGCTCCACCTCTGGCTCGGCTGGCTCTGGGCGCCGCTGGTGCTCGGTATCCTCGGGGTCTATTACGGCGTGGCCGACCTGCTGCCCGAGCGGTACCGGCGGATCGGGCCGTGGGTGGCCAACGGCGTCGCCGTCGCCATCGTCGGCTACATGCTTACCCGGTACTGGTTGCCGCTGGGTCCTGAGAAGGAGCTTGTGCGCAACCTGATCTTCGTCGGCGGCGTCATCGGAGGGCTTCTGCTCTTCTTCAAAGGCGTGCAGTGGGTCTACGCCCCGGTGCTGCGCTGGTGCCTGGCGCACAAAGCGCTGTTCCTGACCGTGCCTCTTCTGCTGGTGGCCTTCGGCGGCTACGTGTGGCTGGGGCCACGGGCCGTCGCGGGGCCGCTGGGCCAGGTCACCCGGGAGGCCGTGGGCGACGACGAAGCGATTGAGGCCGCCACGGAGGCCGGACTGGTTGACTGGCGCGGGCGGGACCTGGTGTGGACGGGCGAAGCGCTGGGCCTGGCCGAAGACTACCTGCGCACCACGCTGGCCGAAGTGGAAGCTGCGGACCCCGAACGGCTGGTGGAAGAGTGGCGGGAGAGCGTGCACGTGCACAACCTCCGGCGGAGGTCCTGGGCGGGGGCCGACGGGATACGCGAGGAGGGTCTCGCCACCAGGCTCCGCTGGATGGTCGCCCGGGACTGGGACGGCCTGGGCAAGGAGTTCATGCCGCCCCTGAACGAGGGCTCGTTCCTCTACATGCCCACCACCATGCCGCACGCGTCCATCGGGGAGGCGCTGGACGTGCTGCGCAAGCAGGACATGGCCTTCCGCGCCATACCGGAGGTGGAGTCGGCGGTGGGCAAGATCGGCCGCGCGGACACGCCGCTCGATCCGGCGCCCATCTCGATGATAGAGACCGTCATCAACTACAAGGACGAGTACATCACGGACGAGAACGGCCGCCGCGTCCGGTTCCGCTACGACAAGGACAGGCAGGAGTTCGTCCGTGACGAGGAAGGGCAACTCATCCCCGACCCGGACGGCCGGCCGTTCCGGCAGTGGCGCGACGAGATCCGCACTCCCGACGACATCTGGCACGAGATAGTGGAGGCCGGGCGCATACCCGGCACCACGTCGGCGCCTAAGCTTCAGCCAATCCAGACGCGACTTGTCATGCTCCAGACGGGCATGCGCGCCCCCATGGGCGTGAAGGTGAAGGGCCCGGACCTGGCGACCATCGAGCAGGTGGGCATGCAGGTCGAACGGCTGCTGCAGGAGGTCCCGAGCATCAAGTCGGAGACCGTCGTGGCGGACAGGATCGTGGGCAAGCCCTACCTGGAGATCGACATCGACCGGGAGGCCATCGCCCGCTACGGCATCTCGGTGCGCGGGGTGCAGGACGTGATAGAGGTGGCCGTCGGGGGGCGGCCTATCACGACCACCGTCGAGGGGCGCGAGCGCTACCCCGTTCGCGTGCGCTACATGCGCGAGCTGCGGGACCGCATCGACGCGCTGGGGCGCATACTGGTGGCCGCACCGGACGGCACGCAGATCCCCCTCGAGCAGGTGGCCAAGATACGCTACGTCCGCGGGCCGATGGTCATCAAGAGCGAGGACACCTTCCTGGTCGGTTACGTGACGTTCGACAAGAAGGCCGGCTTTGCGGAGGTGGACGTGGTGGAGCAGGCGCGCCGATACCTGGAGCAGAAACGCGCGGGCGGGGAGTTTGCCGTCCCGGCGGGCGTGAGCTACGAGTTCACCGGCACCTTCGAGAGCCAGGTCAGGGCGCGCAAGACCCTGATGGTCATCCTGCCGCTGGCGCTGTTCGTCATCTTCATGATCCTCTACTTCGAGTTCCGATCGGCGCCGACCACGCTGCTCGTCTTCTCCGGCATCGTGATGGCGTGGGCCGGCGGATTCTCCCTCATCTGGCTCTATAACCAGCCCTGGTTCCTGGACTTCAGCGTCTTCGGCGTCAACATGCGGGAGCTGTTCCAGATGCCCGTCCTCGACCCGCGCACCGGTGACCTGGCCTGGACCGTCAACCTCAGCGTGGCCGTCTGGGTAGGCTTTCTGGCGCTCTTCGGCATCGCTTCGGACAACGGCGTGGTGATCGCCACCTACCTGGACCACAGCTTCCGCGAGCGCAGCATCGAGTCGGTGGACGACGTGCGGGAGGCAACCGTAGCCGGGGCCGTGCGTCGCATCCGCCCCTGTCTGATGACCACCGCCACCACCATACTGGCGCTGCTGCCCGTGCTCACCTCGTCCGGTCGCGGTGCGGACGTGATGATCCCGATGGCCATCCCATCCTTCGGGGGGATGCTGGTGGTGCTGGTCAGCGTGTTCACGGTGCCGGTGCTCTACTGCGCCATCAAGGAAGTCCGGTTCCACCTGGGGAGCCTCGCATAGGCCCGCTGCAGGGGCAGCTCTGCGGGGCCTCGCGGGCGCCGGCGGAGCGGCCGACCGGCGGAACTCAGTGCACCATGCCGGCCGTGGTGCCCATGTTCAGGCGGCCGTACTTGACGCCTTTCAGGCTGATCATACGGTCGGCCAGGTCCCTGATCTCCGGGCCTTTGCCCCTCAGCACGATCACCTCGAGGCAGTTGTGCCGGTCGGCGTGCACGTGGAACGAGCCGATGACCTGCGCGAACGATTCGTGCTGCACGTCCATCAGGCGGGAGGCCAGCGACATGGTGTGGTGGTCGTAGACAAGGAAGACGGCGGCGAAGGTCTCCTTGTCCGGCGCCTCCCACTCCTCCTCCAGCAGCTTGCGGCGGATCAGGTCGCGCATGGCCTCCGACCGGTTGTCGTAGCCCAGTTCCTTTATCAGCCTGTCGAACCGGTCGAGCAGGTCCATGCTCAGGGAAACGCCGAACCTCACCGTATCGGACATCGCTCTTTCCCTCCCCTCAGCACTCGGCCATCAGCTCGTTGATCACCGGCCACGCCGGCTCCGCGTAGAAACGGTGCCCCTCCGGCCCCACGATCAGGCGGGCGTTCTCCGGGCAGCCGGCGGCCGTGAATATCTCCTTCGCCGTCTCGAACGCCTTGTGGACCCCGTGGATGGGGAATATCTCGTCCTCCTCCCCCGCCACGAACGCGACGCGCCGGGGCGCGATCAGGCCGGCCAGCTCACCCATCTCCGCCACCCGCAGGATGCCGGGGATGTAATTGTCTCCGCAGTGCTGGATGCGCATGATCGAGTCCGCGTAGGTGCAGAACACGCACGAGGGCACGGCCACCTTGATGCGCGGCTCCAGGCAGGCGGCGTAGAAGGTGATGGTGCCGCCGCCGCTGTTGCCCATGCACGCGATGCGCTCGGAGTCGACCTCCGGCTGCTCCTGCAGCAGGTCCACCGCCCGGACGACGTCCCAGACGCGCTCGCCGATGACCGTCCGCCCGAGCATGAGGGAGTGGAACACGGCGTCCAGGCAGCGGTTGTCCCACCGGTTCTCCTGCTCGGTCTCCTCGCGCTCCCCGAAACAGCGCTGCTCCAGGGCCAGGGCGACGTACCCGTTGCGCACGGCCTGAAGGGCGAAGTCACGGTCACCCTCGACCAGCTCCCTGTCGTGCTCGGTGCGAACCTCCCCGACCGAGATGTGCATGCCGGGCGAGTGACCCTGCAGGCAGACCATGGCCGGCAGGGGCCCGCGCCGCCCGCGCGGCACCAGAAGGTGCGCCGGAACGTCCGCGCACTCCTCCGCCGTGAAGACGATCTTGATGCGGACGTATTCTTCGGTTTCCTCCTCCTCCAGTTCCTCGACGTTGAGGGGCACCCGTTCTTCGGGGAACCCGCCGATCAACTCAAGCAGCCTGGCGCGGAGCGCCTCCTGCCAGGGCGCGAACTCCTGTCCCCCCCACGCAAACTCGCGGGGGATACGCCGCATCAGGTTCAGGTGATATTCGGAAGGGGAAAAAAACCTTTGCTTCATGGCAATGCCTCTCTGCTGCTGGAGGGGCCTGCGGACGGGTCAGTGTTGAAATGCCCCGCCCAATGGCATAGATTATTGTGCGTTTCGGGCGTTAACTCAAAGGGACGCCGACAGATGAAGAAACCGTGGAGCGGACGGTTCCAAAAAGAGACCGACGAACTGATGGAGCAGTTCACCGAATCCGTCTCCTTTGACCGGCGGCTCTACGAGCACGACATCCGCGCCAGCATCGCCCACGCGGAGATGCTCGCGCGCCAGGGCCTGCTGACCGAGACCGAACTGGTGGAGGTGCGCGAGGCCCTGGGCGACATCCGGAGAGAGATCCAGGAAGGCTCCTTCGAGTTTCAGGTCCCGCTGGAAGACATTCACATGAACATCGAGGCAGCGCTGATCAGTCGCATCGGCGACGCCGGCCGCAAGCTGCACACCGCCCGCAGCCGCAACGACCAGGTCGCCTGCGACGTGCGCCTCTGGATCCGGGACGCGATCGAGGACTTCACCGGAGCCCTCCGCGAGTGTCAGGCCGCCCTGGTGCAGAAAGCCGAGCAGTACCGCGAGGCCGTTATGCCGGGCTACACCCACATGCAGCACGCCCAACCCGTGCTGCTGGGGCACAAGCTGCTGGCCTTCGCGGAAATGCTGCACCGGGACGGTGAGCGCCTGGGTGAGTGCCTTCGCCGCACGAACGTCAGTCCGCTGGGCGCCTGTGCTCTGGCCGGCACGGGACTGCCCATCGACCCGCAGAGCACCGCCGAGGAACTCGGCTTCGAGGGAGTATTTGACAACAGCGTTGACGCCGTCAGCGACCGGGACTTTCTCATCGAGTTCGTCTTCGGGCTCAGCATGATCGCCATGCACCTGTCGCGACTGGCCGAGACGTGGATCATCTGGTCCGCCCAGGAACTGGACTTCGTTGACCTGGATGAGAGCTTCTGCACCGGCTCCAGCATCATGCCGCAGAAGAAGAACCCCGACGCGCTTGAGCTGATCCGAGCCAAATGCGGGCGGGTTTACGGGGATCTCACGACCTTGCTGACCGTCTTCAAAGGGCTTCCGCTGGCCTACAACCGGGATATGCAGGAGGACAAGGAGGCCCTGTTCGACGCGGCGGACACTGTCGGCATGTCGCTGGAGTTGACCGCCCGCATGGTGCGCACCACAGAGTTCAAAACCGATCACATGCTCCGCGCCTGCGAGGAGGGCCACATGGACGCCACGGCTCTGGCGGACTATCTGGTCGGACGGGGCATCCCCTTCCGGGAGGCGCACCGGATAGTCGGGCATGCCGTCCAGACCGCGGCTGCCGACGACGTCAAGCTGGAAGACCTGAGCCTGGAACAACTCCGCTCCTTCTGCGAGGTCATCGGGGAGGACGTTTACGGCGTTCTGGGCGTGCGCAATTGCGTGGAGAATTACCGCTCGCACGGCTCATCCGCACCGGCCGAACTGGAAAGACAGCTCAAGCTGTGGCAACAGCGCCTGGGCGACTGAGCCGCGGGCGGATATCGGACGTACAGCGTGGGCCGGCTCATTGCCCCGCGCCCAAGCGAAGCTCTGGGGGGGAGGAGCTATGAAGCTCAGGTGCCGGTGCGGCGAACTTGTGGAAGTCGACCTGGCGGAGACGGCGGCAACCGTTACGTGCTCGTCCTGCGGACAAGTCTACCAACTGCAGCGACGCCCCGACGGCAAGCTGGGCGCCCGCCCGGTGGAGCAGGCGGCCGCCGAGCCGGAGGAGCCCGAGTCGTCGCTGGAGGACTTGCCGGACGAGTTCGAGTTGGAACCGCCGGGAGACGCGCAGGCCCCCGCCCGGCAACCGGACGGGGCGCAAGCGGATGACGTTGACGAATGGCCGGACGAATTCGAGCTGGAGACGCCCGGAGGCGTGGAGGAAGACAGGACGCCGCCTCCGGCCGCCGGCGCGTCAGAGGGGCTCGACGAGGGGATGGAGTTTGAGCTGGAGGGGCCCACCGGCGGGGGTCCGGCGCAGCAGGCGCCGTCTGAGGCTGAACAGGCGGCGCCCCGGCCTGGCGGGGCACCGCCGACGCCCGTCATCGAGAGGGCCGAGGGAGGCCCCCGCCCCTGGCAGGAGTCATTCCTGGGCGGATTCGTCTACGCCTACGCGGCCGTTTTCGCGGGCGACGGCTGGAGAGCGTGGCTGAAGTTCGCAGGCATCGCCATCGGGATCACTCTGGCCGTCCTCGGCACCGCCTGGTTGGGGAGCGTTTTGTTGGGAATGGGCTTCCTGACCCGCTCCCTGATCGCCATGGTTTTCTTCTTCTACGTCTGGATGGCAACGGACGTGAAGTTCCTGGTCCCCTGCATCATCCTGGTCCTGCTGCCCACCTTTATGTTCGGAGCGGGAGCAGTGGCGTTTTTCACGGTGTGCGCGGCAGTGACGGGGGCCATGTACCAGTACCTGACACACGCGGCCAGCTCCGGCAGTGAGCCACTGCAAAAGGTGCAACCGCGGTTTGGGGACGATATGCTGGTGCCGTTCGTGCTTATCCTCGGCGCCAGCATTGTTCTGGTCCTGGTGCCGGTGATCATAGGAGGCGTGGTCTCCCACTTCACCGGTGGGCTGTCGCTGAGCGAACTGCAGCAGGCGGCGGGACCGGAAGGCCCATCGGCGGCCCAGGTAGGAGGCGCGCTTGCCCAGAGCTTCATACTGATAGGGACGGCCCTGTTCGGCTTCTTCTGCTTCCCCATGGTGGTCATGTTGCTTGTGGCGTCGGACGAGATACTCGCCTCCTTGAACCCGGTCGCCGTATTCGCCACCATCGCCCGGGCGCCCCTCGAGTACATTGTCGTCTGGCTGTTCATCCTGATTAACGCGTTCGTCGCCGTCGTGGGTATCATCGCCTTGTCCGTTTTCACGGGCATAGTCAGCGCGTTCTCCGGCATTCTGGGCATGCTCGTAGGGACCCCGTTCATCATCCTGTTCCTCACGTTCCTGAGCGCCGCGGTGGGCTGGCGGGCGGGGCTGTTCATGAACCGCAATGAGGAGGCGTTCGAGCACGTGGCGCAGTAGGGCGCACCCGGGCGCGTGTGGACAGGCGGCTCCGGCGGAGAGGTGAACCACGTGAAGTTGACGTGTCGTTGTGGACGGCGGCTTGAGGTGTTCCTCGATGAGGGCACCATGACTGTACGCTGCCCCGGCTGCGGCCGCGACATCCGCATCCACCGCAGTCCCGGCGGAAGGGCGAAGGCCCGCTTCCTGGAGCGGAGCGGGGGCGGCCTCTCGCTGGAGAGCGAAGCCCGGAGCCCCGCGCCAGCCGAGCCCGAGCCGACCGAGCCCACCGACGAGGAGGAGACGGCCGACGACCTGGCGCCTCCCGAACTGCCGGACGGGCTCTCCGGCGGGCCTCGCCGTGACCGGACATGGTGGGATTACCTGCTGCACGCGTGGGCGTACCCCTTCCGCGGTGAGACGTGGTGGGGCTTCCTGGTGTGGGCGGCCGGCTGCGCACTGTTGCCGTGGGCCGGCTTCGTCTTCGTCTTCGGCCTGATTCGCCTCGTGGTCAGTCTCATCTTCGTCATTGTCCTGGCGGGCACGTTTGCGCTTTATCAGTTCGAGATCGTCCGACAGAGCGCATGGGATGCGCCCCGCCCGCCGCGCCTGCCTGAGTTCGAGAGCCTGCTGGAGAATGCCATCAGGCCGCTCGGGTTGGTGCTGGCGGCGGTTTTTGGAGCCTGCCTGCCTCTGCTGCTTGTGGCCGGGCCCATGCCGTTCTGGGAGCAGCCGGAGTGGTGGCCCATTGCGCTGAAGGCGGCGGCGGTGCTCTCGGTGTTTCTACTGCCCATCAACCTGCTGGCGGTGGCGATGGCGGACAGCGCGCTGGCCGTCAACCCCCGGTTCACGCTCCCCGCCGTGCTCAGGATCCCGCTGTCATACACGGTGTGTTTCCTGCTGGCGCTGGCCGTCACGGCGGCATCCGCGGGCGTGGTGTACCTGCTCTCGCTGGGGGGCGGTCCGGGCCTGCTGGCCAGGTTCGCGACGGCGGCTGCCGTGGCCTACCTCTGGAGTGTTTTCTCGCGGGCGCTGGGGACGCTGCACTACGCCTACGAAGAGCGCATCGGCTGGATGCAGGAGATGGACTGACTATCGCCGGGGTAGGCTGATCCGGGGATATGTCCTGCGGCCTGCCGTCCCCTCGTGCTCGCTCTCGTGCTCCTGCTCTTGCTCGCCGTTTGCGGGAGTGTCCGAGTGCCGCCCGCCATGCGGCGGGCTCTCCTTCTTCTCACCGGCCAATCACCACCGGGTTGACACCCGGGGCTATTGGCTGTCGCCCGCCATACGGCGGGCTCAGGTAGCAGCCTCGTATGGCTGGGGCAACGCAACCGCCCACCGGACGCCATCGCGCCGGCACGCCCCCTGATGCTTCCCAGCCGGCCGAAGCAGATGAGGGTTTGGAGTAGTTCCTCACTCCCCGGGGCCCTCCATGGCGCCGGCGTCGCGCTTGCCCACCGGTTGGTTGCCGAAGAAGTCCTTGAGGATTAGGCCTCCCAACTGCCACTCGCCGACCACGCCGCCCAAACCCCAGGGGACAAAGAACCTGACGCCCCGGTCTCCGACCGCCGAATCCGGCTTCGGCCGGAAGTCATACGCCTCCGCGTTGACCACGGGGGAGGTGTGCGCCGCCCAGCAGGTGGCTCCAGTGCCAGTAGCCGCCGGGATTGCCGGAGGCAGTGTTGTAGATGAAGGCCGGACCGAGCCCGAACACTGTACGCTTTCGGCCCGGGTCCGACAAGGGCCGGGCAGCGAAGGCGGGTGCCCCGTGGGCTTGACACGCAGTGCCCGCTGCCGCAGAATCGCCGGCGGGCTGACCGATTGCGATTGTCTCTGCGCGAGGACGCACACATGGTCGAGAGCGTGTTCACCCGGTGTCCGGACAACCCGATCATCACCGCCGACGACCTGGCGGTTACCGCCTCGGCCGTGTATAACCCCGGAGCCGTCGAGTACGGCGGGGAAGTCCTCCTGCTGGTGCGCGTCGAGGAGCGGCAGGGGTTCTCCAACATCCACGTGGCCCGCAGTCCGGACGGCGTCTCGGACTGGCGGGTGGAGGAGGAGCCGCTCCTGGCCTACGGTCAGCCGGACATGCGCTACGAGCAGTTGGGATGTGAGGACGCCCGCGTCACCCGGGTCGAAGGGGATGACCGCTTCTACATAACCTACGTGGCGTATTCCGGCATGGGGCCGGCCGTCGGGCTGGCCCACACGAAAGACTTTGAGTCGGCCGAGCGCATCGGGCTCATCTTCAGCCCCAACAACAAGGACACCGTGCTGTTCCCGGAGAAGATACGCGACCACTGGTGGGTGCTGCACCGGCCGGCGACGGGGCAGATCGAGCATATCTGGAGCGCCTGCTCCCCGGACCTGATCCACTGGGGCACCCCCCACTGCGTGCTGGTGGAGCGCGGCGGGCCGTGGTGGGACGGGATCAAGGTGGGCGCCGGGCCGCCTCCCATCCCGACAGAAGAGGGATGGTTGCTGATCTACCATGGGGTCAAGGAGTTCGGCAGCAACATGGTCTACAGAGCCGGACTGGCGCTGCTGGACCGGGAGCAGCCCCACAAGGTGCTGGCGCGGACGCCGGGATGGGTCTTCGGGCCCCAGGAGGAATACGAGGTCAAGGGCTTCATGCCGAACGTCGTCTTCCCCACCGGCTGCCTGCTGCGCGGCGACGAGGTCTGGATGTACTATGGCGCGGCCGACACGTCGGTTTGCCTGGCCACCGCGAAACTGTCCGACCTGCTGGACATCGTACAGGAGGAATGCTGACATCGGCAGTTCGAGTCGGCCGGGCCGCGAACAGGAGCTCCTCCCCGCCGGGGTTCAGGATGCCTGCACGGGAGATCAACGGCTCGAACGGTAGTCCTCGGGGTGGTGACGGATGATGTCCCCTTCCACCATGTAAACCACGTCCTCGGCGATGTTGGTGGCATGGTCGGCGATGCGCTCCAGGTGGCGCGAGGCGGACAGCAGGTGGATGAGGCTCTCCATGTGATCGGGATTCTCCCGGATGCCCTTCTCCACCTCCATGTACATCTCGCGGTTGATGGCGTCCACCGTGTCGTCCTCGCGGCAGACGCGGCGGGCCAGGTCGGCGTCCATGTTGACCAGCGCGTCCAGGCTCTGGCTGACCATCCTCTGGGACTCGGCGGCCATCTCTTCGAAGTCCAGTGGGAAATCCGTTCCGTTGTGCTCGGCGATGAACAGGGCCCGCTCGGCAATGTTGACCGCCAGGTCGCCGATGCGCTCGAGGTCGTTGTTGATCTTCAGCACCGCCACTATGAACCGCAGGTCGATGGCCACGGGCTGATGCAGGGCGAGGATCTGCAGGCACTCCTCCTCCAGCTCAACTTCCGCCTTGTCCACTTCGGGATCGGTGTCGATGACGGTCTCGGCCAGTTTGGTGTCCCGGTCCTCAAGGGCACGGACGGCTTTCCGCATGCTGTCCTCGACCACGGCGCCGAGGGACAGTATCTGCTGCTTCAGGTGATTGAGTGCTCTTTGCAGGTGTCTGGGCATGGGCTTATCCGAAGCGGCCGGTTATGTAGTCCTCGGTCCGCTTCTCCTTGGGTTTGGTGAAAAGCTGCTGCGTGGGGCCGAACTCGACCAGTTCCCCCTCGTAGAGGAAAGCGGTGAAGTCCGAGACGCGCGCTGCCTGGTGCATGTTGTGGGTCACGATGACGATGGTGTAGTTCTCCCTCAACTCACCGATCAGGTCCTCGATGCGGGTGGTGGACTGGGGGTCCAGCGCCGAGGTGGGCTCGTCCATCAGCAGGAGCTGAGGGCTGACGGCCAGCGCCCGGGCGATGCAGAGCCGCTGCTGCTGACCGCCGGACAGGCCGAGAGCGTTCTGGTCCAGCCGGTCCTTCACCTCGTCCCACAGTGCGGCCCGGCGCAGGCTCTCCTCGACGATCTCGACCAGTTGGCTGCGATTGCGCATACCGTGGATGCACGGCCCGTAGGCAATGTTGTCGAACACCGACTTGGGGAACGGATTCGGCTTCTGGAAGACCATGCCGATGCGCCGCCGGAGCGCCACCACGTCAACCCGCGGGGCGTAGATGTCCTGACCCTCGAACTCAAGCTTGCCCTCGCACCGGCAACGGGGGATGAGGTCGTTCATGCGGTTGATGGCGCGCAGGAACGTGCTCTTGCCACACCCGCTGGGGCCGATGATGGCCGTCACGCGGCGGCGCGGCACGTCCATGGTCACTCCACAGACCGCCTCGTTGTCGCCGTAGAAGACGGAGAAGTCCTCGGCACGGACGTGACGGGAGTCCACCTCGGACAGGCGCTCCATCTCGCGATCGGGCGTTATCTGGTCGGCCGAAAGCCTGATCATCGTCATCCTCTTAATTTCTTTGATATCCTGGCCCGCACTATCAGCGCCACAGCGTTCAGCAGCAGCACGACCGCTATCAGCGTGAAAACCATACCGTACTGCACGTGACGGATCTGGTCCACGGCCTCGTGCTCGGTGGCGATGTTGTAGATGTTCCACGGCAGGGCCGGCGTTCCCCGGGTGAAAACCTCCCACGGCTTCAGGGCGCTGCCCGCGCTGACGGCGGCGGTGAAGATGATGGGCGCGGTCTCGCCCGCCGCTCGGCCCATGCTGATGATTGTACCGGTCAGGATGCCGGGCAGGGCCGCCGGCAGGATGACCGTCACCACCGCGCGCCACTTGCTGGCTCCCATGCTCAGGGCCGCCTCCTTGTAGGTCTGGGGCACCGACCGTATCGCTTCCTCGGAGGCCCGGATGACCGTCGGCAGCACCAGCAGGGCCAGCGTCAGCGAGCCGGCCAGAACGCTCTTCGCTTCCGACACGTGCAGGGTGTTGATGAAGAAGGCGAGCCCGAACAGGCCGAACACGATGCTGGGCACACCCGCGAGCGTGCTGATGCAACTGCGCAGCAGGCTTATCAAGCGCCCCCGCCCGGCGTACTCGGTCAGGTAGATCGCCGCGATCACGCCCATCGGGAGGGCGAAGATCATCGCGCCCACGGTGAGGTATATGGTGCCGAGCAGTTCCGGCCAGATGCCGCCGAAGAAGTGCGCGTCGGTCGAGGAGTCGAACAGAAAGCGCCAGTAAAACGTCCAGCGCGGCCGCATCATCGCCTCCACGTTCCGACGGGCGTAGCCGAACATCGGCTCCAGAGCCGTCCCGGTGAAGAGTTGCTTCCGCTCCTTCTCCACCCTCTGGGCCATCTCGTTCGAGTCGGTCCACTCGTAGTCCTCGTAGTAGAGCAGATCATGGAGGGCGACCTGCGTCCGGTCCCACCGGGTCTCCCCGTACTGTCTGCGGGCCATAAGCGGGCGTTCCTCCCAGGGCATCGGCCCGAGAAGCTGCGCGACCAGTTCCTTCACCTCTTCGTACTTCTCGACATCCTCGCGCAACACGTCCAGCCTGTCCTGGGCGTCGAACTCGCGCAGGCGGAGCGTCTCCTCGTAGGCGTACATCGCCTCGGTCAGGCTCCCTTGCCGCCCGCTTATCCTGTCCATGACCTCGGGTTCGGTCTCACGGGCGGCCGCCTGTTCTTCGAGCCGACGCCACAGGGCTTCCTCGTGCTCCCTGAGCATCCCGTAGAGTGGCGCTCGGGCCTCGGCTGCGGTCTCGAGTTCCGCCTCGATGCTCTGGCGGTCGCCCCGGCCGAACTTCTCCAGCACCATCTCCCGCCGCTCCACCGTGCCCCTGAACACGTATGCGCCCACCCCGCGCACAAACATGGGCAGCAGTATGACCAGCAGCGCCGCCGCCATCAGCACGATGGAGAGCACGCTGAGGCCGGTGAAGGCGTGGTCGACGATGCGTCGGCTATCCAGGGCCATCGGGTTACTCCAGTTTCTCCCTCGTCCGGCGGGTCACCCACTCGGCTACCACGTTGGACACGAAACAGAACACCAGCAGGCACAGCGCCATGGCGAACAGCACGTGGTAGCGGGCCGAACCGGTGACCTGGTCGGCCTCGCCCATCTCGCCCGCGATGGTGGCCGTCAGCGTCCGAATCGGCTCCAGGTAGTTGTACCAGGGCTCGGGAATCTGGGCCGAGTTCCCGGAGGCCATCCACACCACCATCGTCTCGCCGATGGCGCGCATGACGCCCAGGATGATGGCGGCGCAGATGCCTCCGCCCGCGGCCGGTATGATGACGCGGAATATCGTTTCCACGCGGGTCGCGCCGAGCGCGTAGCTCGCTTCCCGCAACTCCCTTCCCGCCGCCTGCAGGGCGTCCTCGGAGACGCTGACGATCGTCGGCAGGGCCATGATGCCCAGGATGATGGAGACGTTGAGGGCGTTGGTGCCAGTCACGACCTGCACGGCCGCCAGGGCCCGGCTGGCGGCGTAGATGCCATAGAGGCCCGAGCCGAACAGCAGGGCAATGACGGCCAGCCGCACTACCACTCGGACCCTCTCTGGCGTGCGGCGCGCGACGGCTTCACTGAATATGATGGCGCCAAGCCCGACAATGGGCAGGGCCGCAAACCAGACGGCGACCGAGAGCAGATGCCCCCCCTGCCTCTGCAAAAGCGGCGCGAAGACCACCAGAGCGAAGAACCCGTAGGCCACCGACGGGATGGCGGCCAGTATCTCCACAACGGGCTTGACGAGCTGCCGCATCCAGAAAGGCAGCACGTCACTCAAGCACACAGCGGCGGCCACGCCCAGCGGAACGGCGACCAGCACCGCCCCGACGGTGACCATGGCACTGCCGTAGAAGATGGCCAGCGCACCGAAGGACGCGGGCTCCCGCGATGGATACCAGGCCGTGCTGGTGAAGAACTCCTTGAGCCCGCGGATGCGGAAGAAAGGGAGTGCGTCCTTGACGATGAAGGCGAAGATGAACAGGACCGCGATGGCGCTGGCGGCCGTGACGGTGAACAGGAAGGAATGACCGATAAGAGAGCCGACCCGCCGCAGGCGGGTGGCTCTCTCACTGAGGAGAAGCGAACGCTTCTGGTCGCCCGTACTGTCGCTCACGCTCTCCTCGTCCCTCGGTCACCAGTTTCGGTTTCGGTTGGGATCGGCTCAGTAGTCAGTGACGGGCACAAAGCCGATCTCACTGATTATCGTCTGCCCGTCGCGCGTCAGGTGAAGCGTGGTGAACGCATGCAGATGGGAGCCGAGTTCCGGGTAGCCGTCGGTGAACATGAACAGCGGCCGGGCGATCGCGTAGCGACCCGAGGCCACCGTCCCGGGCGTGGGGTCCACCCCGTTGATGGTGAGAGCCTTCACCGTCCGGTCGACGAAGCCCAGTCCCACATAGCCGATGGCGGTCGGGGTGGACTGCACACGGGCGCGAACCGCGCCGTTGCTTCCCACGTACTCGGCGCCCTGGTCTATCCGCTCGCCCTGCATCACCAGGCCTTCGAAGGTCTCGTAGGTGCCGCTGTTGGTGTCCCGGCTGATCATGACGATCGGCCGGTTGGGGCCGCCGACCTGGCTCCAGTTCTTGATGCGGCCCATGTAGATGTCCCGCACCTGTTCCAGGGTCAGCTTGCCGACGGGGTTGCTCGGATGGACGATCATGGCGATCCCGTCCATCGCCACCACGTGCGCGACGGGGAAGACATCGTTTTCCACCGCGCTCTTGAACTCCGTGGGCTTCATGAAACGGGACATGTCGGCGACGTCGCACGTGCCATTGATCAGGCTCTTGGCGCCGTTGCCGCTGCCGGACTCACTGACGACCACACTCACGTTGGGGTATTTGTCCTGGTAGTAATCGCGGAACGCTTTGGCGATGGGCCCGACTGTGGTCGAACCGTCCACCACGATCTCCGCCCGTTCCGTCTGCGCGCCGGCCTGCGGGGTCGTCGTCATCAGCACGACCGCGCAGAGGGCCAGCAGAATGACCGGAATACTGACAAGCGCCTTCATCTTCTCTCTCATCTTACAGTGCCTCCTTCAGGCAGGCCGGAGGTGGGTGAGTTGGGACTCCCCCTCGGGTGGTGCTCCCTCGGGCACGCTGTCGGTGACCGGTGCGCACACCGTCCGCCTCACCCCGTTTCCGGCCATTATCACGTGGTAATGTTAGTATTGCGTTAGAAAGACGTCTGAAGCATGCAAGGCGGTTCAGGTGATTCAGAAGTCCACCTGGAACCGCATCATGAACGCCTGCACGTCGCCGTCGATGTCCTCGTCGTCGGCCTCATAGCCGCTGAGGACGTAGTTCCACATGACGCGCATGTTGGGGTTCAGGTACCAGTTCAGGCCGGCGGTGATGCCGTCCAGCTCCTGGTCGCCGTAGTCGTCGTCCTCAAGCTCCAGGTGGCTGTATCGGGCCGCCACCTCCCAGGCCCCCCAGTTGCCCTTCCCATCGAAGTTGTTGATGGGCTTGACGCGACTGAAGGAACCGCCCTTGTAAGCGCGGTGCTCGCCGGTGAGGAAGTAACTGCCGAAGACGTAGAACCCGCTGAGGTCCAGGTCTCCGTGGTCCTCCCGGTCGATGCCGGTGGTGATGGCCTCGGCCTGCACCGAAAAGGGGCCGTGGACAAGGGCGGCCTCGAGGCCGCCCTGCCAGGCGGAGTCGGTCATGAACTCCATCGTGGTCAGGAGCTTCTCGGCCTGGTGTATCTCCGGCCTTATCTCCAGCTCCACCATGTCGGGACTCCGATAGCTGCCGGCCGCGCCGAGGTGGAGCAACTTCGCTCCGTCGTCCTCATACCACGGCAGGTAGGTTAGCCGCCCGGTCAGGGCCGCGCCATCCTCCATGTTGGCGTCGCCCGTCCCGTCGGCGTCCCAGAAGATGCCGCCGGCCCACGTCATCCGGTCGTCCAACAGGTCGCCGGAAAGCTGGAAACCCGTGTTGCGGCTGGGGGCCAGGCTCACCGGCAGCGCACGCTCCATGAACGTGATGTACTTGCTGCTGGTCAACTCCTCCAGGCTGAAAGGCTCCTTGAAATGGCCGACCTTCAGCTCGGCGAACGGGAGCAGGTTGAGGAACTCGAGATAGGCGTCCTTCAGCGCGACCTCGCCGCCGGCGAAGTCGAGCTGGAGCTTATACCCCGTGTTCTCGTAGATGTCGCCCTGCATGTACATCCGGGCACGCCGGAACTCGATGCCGTCTTCGAACTCGCCGAACTCCCTTGTAAGTTCGTCGTCCTCGTCCATCCACGCCCAGTCGACCATCACGCGGCCGCCGATGCGCAGGGAGAAGGCCTCGTCCATGGTCTTCAGGCGGAGCCCTTCCTTCCAGTAAACGTGGAAAGTCTCCGGGCCCTGGATCTTCTCCAGTTCCTCCTTGACCACCTGCGAGAGCTGGGTGCGGTCAACGCCGGCCGCGGGGTCTCCGCGTTCCATCTGGCGGCGGAGCTGGGACAGTTCCCGCTCCATCCGATCGAGCCGGCGGCGAAGCACCTCTTCTTGAGTGAACGCGGCGTCGGCCACGCGGCCGGCCGCGAACACCAGAACCAGTGCCAGGAAAAAACCGGTCTTGAGCAATCTACTCATTCCGTGTTTCCTCTCTGAGTTTCGGATACCTCTTGAGGCAAAACTTCCGGGGGAAACGTCACACCGCGTGCGGCGCGGCGCCGGGGGCGACGCGCAAACGGTGCTTCCAGCGTGCATCGAACAACCGTTTTGACCCTCCTGCTAAGCCCAATTCTTGCCGAAACGCACTCACACCCTGCATCCGTAATCATGGAAGGTAACTCGATTATCGCACTTCGATCTTCTGATGCGGTGGGGTTGCCCGCCCTACCGCACCGGAGTCTATCCCCGCAGTCCGAGTCGCCGTTGAGCCGAACTTGAGTTTCCTGTTAGTTTCGGCGGTTGGAGTACCGCCCGTCAGCGTTCTCAGGTTGCCCAAAGGACAAGAAGTATCAGGACGAGCACGGCCGGCAGGCGCACGGCAAGCTGCACACCCCAGTCCCGGAGCGGTTCGACGGCCCGTCCCTGCCGGGTGCTACGTTCGACCCGGCGGGAAGCCAGCCGAAAGCCCAACCACGTGGAGACCACCAGCACGCAACTCAGCAGAACGACCATGGATGTGAACTCCCTCTGAGCGGGATCTCTTAGGTGCAGCTTACAGCGCAGGTATGAGGAAGCCGCGAGGCGCACGTGAGAAACGGAAGGAAACAAAGCGAGGCGCGCACCCAGGTCGTGCTACACGGTCCTGACAGCGCCCGCATCGCCTTTACCGGGCCGCGTCGACCCCGGGCGCAAGACCGAGTGCCAGGCGTCGGGAACACAGCGCACAAGGTCGCAGATCCTTCAGCCGTTGAGTCAAACGGCTTCAGGATGACACCCTCATGTCGTTCTGCCACGCTTCAAGTAACCGGTCTCCAACCGAAATACCGGAACCTGACAAAGTAGCACTAACAGGAGGTCAGACGGCAGGTATGTGGATGGTGAAGGTGCTGCCTTCCCCGGGGGTGCTTTCGACGCTGACGCGCCCGTTGTGGGCCTGGGCGATGTGCTTGACGATGGCAAGTCCCAGTCCCGTGCCGCCGCTTTTGCGGTCCCGCCCCCGGTGGACCCGGTAGAAGCGCTCGAACAGGCGCGGCAGGTGCTCCGCGCGGATGCCGGGCCCCTCGTCCTCGACCGATATGGCGATCTCCTCCCCCTGCCGCCGGACCCGCACTTGCACCCGCGAGCCCTCCGGTCCGTAGCTCACGGCGTTGTCCAGCAGGTTGAAGACGGCTTGCTCAAGGAGGGGGGCGTTCATCCGGGCTCGCAGGTCGGAGCCGCAGTCCACGTCTATCTCGATGTCCTTCTCCTCGGCTGCGGCACTGCACAGATCGACCGCTGCTGACACCACGTCCCCGACCCCCCCCTCGGTCAGCGTGACCTGGTCCCTTTCGACCTGTCTCTCGGTGCGGGAGAGGGTCAGCAGGTCCTCGAACAGCGCTTGAAGTCGGTCGGCCTGACGGTCGATGATCTCCAGGTAGTGACGCCGCTTCTGTTCGGTTTCGGCCGTTCCGGACAGGAGGGTCTCGGCGAACCCCTTGATGGCGGTGATGGGCGTGCGCAGCTCGTGCGAGACGTTGGCCACGAACTCGCGGCGGATGCTCTCCAGCCGCCGCAGCCGCGTCACGTCATTCATAACCAGCAGGGTGCCGGCGGCGCCTCCGTCTGTCTCTTTTAGCGTGGTGGCACGCAGTTGCAGGTGACGCTCCTCCCCGTCGTCGGACACCGTCACGTCTCCTTCGAGCGGTTCGTCGGTGGCGAGGGCGCGGGCCACGAACTCCTGCAGGTCGGGATTGCGCACGATTTCCTGGATGCTGAGCCCCGTGGCGTCGTCCCCTCGGAAGCCGAGCAGCTCGGCCGCGGCCCGATTCATCGTAACGACCCGCTGCTGCTCATCGAGGGCAACGACTCCCTCGACCATGCTGCTCAGCACGGCCTCCAGTTCGCTTCGCTGGCGGACCACGGTCCGCACGCGCTCCTGGAGCCGGCGGGCCATGGAGTTCATGGCATCCGCTACCTCGACGAACTCCCGGGTTCCGGAGACGGCGATGCGGTGCTGGAGGGACCCCTCCGAGTAACGTTCCGCGCCCCGTCGCAGCTCCTCCAGCGGACGGGTAAGGTGCCGGGAAAGCCAGAGGGTCAGCAGGGCGGCCAGCACAGCCACGACCGCCACCGCCGCCAGCAGCCGGGCGCGGATGGCGCCCAGCGTCTCCTGCAGACTCGCCACGGGAAGTGCGGTGCGCATGACCCCCACCACACGGCTCTCCTCCATAACGGGGACGGCCACGTACATCATCTCGCGCCGCAACGTGGGACTGCGCCGAACGGACGTTCCCGCACGGGCCGCCAGCGCCTCCTTTATCTCGGGTCGGCCGGCGTGGTTGTCCATCCTGGCGGGGTCCTCATGCGAGTCGCCCACCACGATGCCGTCCGGCAGGATGACGGTGAAGCGGGCCTCAGCCCTCTGCCGCCATTCGCGGCACTGCGCGTTGATCAGCATGTGCCGCTCCGCGGTCAGCAACGGCTTGACCTGCTGGGCGGCCAGGCGGGCGCGAGCCCTCAGGCCCCGTCGGGTTCGCTGACTCTCGTAGTCCCGCAGGGCGTCCCAGGCGTACCAACTGAGGGCCAGCAGGGCGCCCAGAGTGATGACCAGGAATCCGGGGTAAAGCCGCCAGAAGAGTCTCTTGCCGCGCACTAATCACTCCTTGAACCGGTAGCCGACCCCCCGGACGGTCTCGATGCAGTCGCCGTGCCCGCCCAGCTTCTTGCGCAGCGTTGCCACGTGGAAATCCACCGACCTGTCGGTCACGGGATAGCCCGTACCTCGGACCTCGTCTATGATCTGGTGACGGGTGAAGACCCATCCCGGCCGCCGCGCCAGGAAGTGCAGCAACTGGAACTCCGTGTGGGTAAGCTCGATAGGCTCTCCCTCCACCAGAACCTGGTGGCGGCCGGGATGAATGACGATGTCGTGGGCCCGGATCGGCTCTCTCTCGTCAACCGGCTCGCGGCTCTTGCGCCGCAGCACGGCCTTTATGCGCGCCATCAAGACACGGGGACTGAAGGGCTTGGTCACGTAGTCGTCCGCCCCCAGCTCGAGCCCGGCCACGATGTCGGCCTCTTCCCCCTTGGCGGTCAGCATCACCACCGGCACGTTGGAGAGTCCGGCGTCGGCCTTCAGCTTCCGGCAGACCTCCAGACCGTCGATGCCGGGCAGCAGGAGGTCCAGCACGATGAGGTCCGGCAGCCTGGAGCGGGCACTGGACAACGCCGCTTCGCCCGTGCCCACGCACTCGACAACGTAACCTTCGCGCTCCAGGTGATGGCGCACCAGTTCAAGGATATCCTCTTCGTCGTCAACGACGAGGACCCGCTCTTTTGCCATGCCTACCCCCGCGAAGGAGACCCATCAAGACAACCTACCGGATGATAGGCGGACCATGTTAGGGCTGTGTTAGGCCGGCGCCAGTTCTGGTTGTGCTACGGCCCGGCTAATGGACGGCCTCACACGCCTCGCAGAGCCCGACCACGGCTTCGCACTGATCGCAGACGTAGACCTCCGAGTGAAGCGCGTAGTAGCCGTCCCACACGTGGTCCTTCACGGTGCGACACTCGGGGCAGATCAGCCGGGTGTAGTTGACCCCTTCGACAGACGTCGTGCGCAGTTCGGATCTGCAGACCGGACACGCCTCCACCTGCTCGGTGGCCACAAGCTGGCCCGACTCCTGGCAGCCGGCAAGGCTCAGCAAGCCCACGCCCAACGCGGCAATGCAAACTGCCATCGTTACGTATGCGAACAATCCCCTTCTACCGGTGAGCAACCTCATAGTCAGCCCCTTTCTCTCCGCCACAGGCGGATGGTTCTTGGGAAATGGAACCGTTCACCTGAGTACATTATCCCGTTTTCGCTCAATAATTCAACGACTGGCTGCCCGCTGCCGCACGAGTGCGCCGGAAGCGACCTCCCGCGGGTTCACCGCGCCCTGCGTCGTTCAGGCATGACCTGCACCGGGCGGGATTCATCAATGGAACGGTAGCCCGCCAGGACCGCGGCAAGTGACTTGCGCTCCTCCCTCCCGCTGGTATACGGCTCGCTATCCTCCTCGACGGCGCGCCGGAACTCCTCCAGCTCTCGCAGGAAGGAAACCGGCACGCCGGCCTCCTCGCCGGCGCCGCACTCAATTTCCTACGGCGGGCCGTCCTCGGAGTAAACCTTCAGGGTTTCCCCCCGACGCCAGTTGAGCTGGAGTGTGCCCCGGCTGCCGAAGACGACCATGTCGCTGAAACGCCTGTAGCCGTGCAGCTCGGCGCTCACTGTCAGCGTGACCACGGCGTCCGTGTCGAAGTCGAGCAACGCGACCACCGTCGCCTCCACATCACTCCCGAACTCTGTTGAGCGCACCGTGCGGGCGTCGATGCGGACTACGTCGCCGAAGACCATGCGCGCGGCGGACATGACGTGGACGCCGTTGAGCATCCAGATGCCGCTGCCGCCTTCCTGCGGGCGGGCCAGCCACGCGCGCCGGCCGGGGTATTCGAAGGTCTTGTGTCCGCGGGGGATGAAGTTGACGTAGCCGCTGAGTGGTTGCCCGATCTTGCCTGCTTCAAGGACCTGGCGGACGGCGACCATGCGGGGTCCGTAGCGGACCGGTTCGGCCACCATCAGCGTCTTGCCCGCATCGTGGCAGGCAGCGATCATGGCGTCGGCGTCCTCGAGCGTCAACGCCATCGGCTTCTCCACCAGCACGTGGCGCCCGGCGGCGGCCGCCTGCTCGGTCCCGGATCGGTGGGCGCTGTGCGGCGTAGCAAGAACCACGCCTTCGGCCTCGGGATGGGCTTCCAGCGCGGAAGGCAGGTCGGTGTAGGTGGCTTCGACGCCGTGCTGGGCCGCGACGGCCCGTACGTGCTGCTCGTCCACGTCCACCAGGGCCGCCACGTGCACATCCCGGCCATCGGCTTGCAGCGCGCGGACGGCCATAAGATGGTGCTCGCCCGCCCATCCGACGCCCGCCACGATCAGGTTCACGGGATGCCTCCAGGCCTGTCGACGTCGATCCACTATGGCAGCATAGCGGCGCGGTGGGAGCCGCGCAACCGCGTTCTTGCGGAGCATCCCCCGCTTCTCTGGAGCGGCAATGGCACGGCCGCCCGCTTGCGGCCCGGCACCCCCGCTGTTATATTGGCCCTGCTTCGTTGCCCCCTCTCTCACCCTTGAACTCGGGACATCTCTATGACCACACGCCACACCGTCACGGCGGCCCTGCCCTACTCCAACGGGCGCCTGCACGTCGGCCACATCGCCGGCTGCTACCTGCCGGCCGACATCTACGTGCGCTATCTGCGCTCGCGCGGGGAGGAGGTCGCCTTCATCTGCGGGAGCGACGACTACGGCGTGCCCGTCTCGCTGACCGCCCGCAAGGAGGGCAAGGAGCCGGCCGAGGTCGCCGCCTACTATCGCGCCGAGCAGAAACAGGACTTCGACGGGCTCGGCATCTCCTTCGACATCTACAGCGGCACCAGCGCCACTGACATCCACACCGAGGTCAGCCAGCACTTCTTCACCGCCCTGATGGAGAACGGCTACCTGGAGAAGCGCACCAGCATCCAGCTCTACGACCCCGAGGCGGAGATGTTCCTCCCGGACCGCTACGTGGAAGGCACCTGCCCCTACTGCCAGACCGGCGGCGCCCGGGGCGACCAGTGCGAGGGCTGCGGCAAGATGCTGGAGCCGAGCAAGCTCATCAGCCCGGAGAGCGTCATCACCGGCGCCCGGCCGGAGGAGCGCAAGACGGTGCACTGGTTCTTCATGCTGCCGAAACTGGAGCAGCGTCTGCGGGAGTGGATCGGCGGACACGAAGAGTGGCGGCCCATGGTGCGCAACTTCAGCCTGGGCCTGCTGGAGCAGGGGCTGCCCGAGCGGGCCATCACCCGCGACCTGGAATGGGGCATCCCCGTGCCGCTGGAGGACGACCCCGACGCGGAAGGCAAGGTGCTCTACGTCTGGTTCGACGCCCCCATCGGCTACGTCTCCTTCACCGCGCAGTGGTGCGCCGAACAGGGCGGCGACCCCGGGGATTACGAGCGATGGTGGAAGGACCCCGACTGCCGCATCGTGCACTTCATCGGCGAAGACAACGTGGTCTTCCACGCCCTCACCTGGCCCGCCATGCTCATGGCGGAGGGCACGTTCGAGCTGCCGGACTTCATCCCCGCCAACTGCTTCCTCAATATACAGTTCCCCGGCGAGGAAGAGACCAAGATGTCCACCAGTCGGGGCACGGCCGTCTGGATAAAGGAATACCTCGAGCAGTATGATCCCGACCCGCTGCGCTACTACCTGACGATGATCGCCCCGGAGCGGCAGCGCACGGCGTTCGTCTTCGAAGACCTCATCCGGCGGAACAACGAGGAGCTGGTGGCCGCCCTGGGCAATTTCGTGCACCGTAACATGACCTTCGCCGACCGCTACTTCGGCGGCCGGGTGCCGGAACGCGGGGAGATGACCGCGGAGGACCAGAAGCAGCTCGCCATGATCGCCGAACTCCCGGGCAAGGTGGGGCAACTGCTGGACGATTTCAGCTTCAAGGACGCCCTGGGCGAGGTGATGGAGGCTGCCCGCGAGAGCAACCGCTACTTCGACTACCGCGAGCCCTGGAACCTGCGTAAGGAGGACAGGGCGGCCTGCGGCACGGTCATCAACGTCTGCCTCAACACCATCAAGGCGCTGGGCGTTGTGATGGAGCCCTTCCTGCCGTTCGCGGCGGGCAGGGTGGCGCGCATGCTGTCGGTGGCCGAGGACGAGATGACCTGGGCGCAGGCGGCCGACTCCCTGCCCGAGGGCCTGGAGCTGGGCGAGCCGGAGATTCTGTTCGAAAAGCTGGAAGAGCCGCCCGAGGAATAGCTCACCACGAAGAACGGCGGGAAACCAACCACGACGACACGACGAGCACAACGAAGCAAGACCCGGCCAAGCGGCGGGTGCCTCCAAGAGGCGCGCCATACCAACCCGCCGCACGGTCCCGGTGACCGACTGACGCAATCGCTGTAAGACCTTGGGGGAAATAGGTTTGAGGACGTTCCTTGCCATAGAGCTGGACGACGACTGCCGCGACGAACTTGCCCGCGCCGTCGGTGATCTGAAGCGCGCGGCCTCCGGGGTGCGCTGGGTCAAACCGGACTCCCTCCACGTGACCCTGAAGTTTATCGGCGAGATGAAACCGGCCGACCTGCCGGTCGCCATCGACTGCCTGCAGGAGGCCGCGCGAGCCGTCGAGCCGTTTACCATGTCCGTGGCGGGGCTGTCCGGCTTCCCTCCGCGAGGCACCCCCCGGGTCATCCACGTCCACGCGGACGCTCCCGGAGACGTGTTCGAACGCCTGCATGAGGCCGTCGAGCAGGCATTGGCCCAGGAGCTGGGGGTCAGCCCCGAAAACCGCAGATACATCCCGCACATAACGCTGGGACGCGTGAAAAACCGGGGGAAATGCCCACCGCTGGAGACGATGAAGGAGGCCGTTCCGGACGACGATTTCGGGGAAGTGAACGTGGACGCGTTCGTGCTCATGGAGAGCGACCTCCAGCCGGACGGGGCCGTCTACACCGTGCTGCACCGCTTCCCGCTGGGCTGACTTCCTCGGCTCGTTTCTCAACACGGAGGCACGGAGGGCACGGAGCTTGCCCGCCTGCGGCGGGAACGGCAACGAAGGGCGGACTCGCACAAAGGCGCAAAGGCACCAGGAACGGGAACGGAAACGGATGCACTGCCGGGACGTCGCGTCGTCCTCGTTCCCTGGGTTCCGAAGCCCTGGCGAAGGAAGCTCGTCTCCGTCGTCGCCCGTACCGCCTGAGCCTTCACAAAGGACTTTGCCATGCCGCCGAACGTAATTCTCATCACGACGCACGACACCGGCCGGCACCTCGGCTGCTACGGGGTCGAGACGTTCCATACCCCGAATCTCGACCGCCTGGCCGGCGAAGGCTGCCGGTTCACCAGCTACTTCACCACCAGCCCGCTATGTTCCCCCAGCCGCGGCGCCATGATGACCGGCCGCTACCCCCAGACCAACGGCATGCTGGGCCTCTGCCATGAGCCGTGGAACTGGAAGCTCAATGACGGCGAGAGGCACCTCTCCCACCTCCTCCACGACGCCGGCTACTACACCATACTGCTGGGCCACCAGCACGAGACGACCGACGTGGACGCACAGCTTTGTTTCGACCGCAACGATCTCTACCGCGACCCCGCGACGGGCGCTCACACTACCTGCGAAACGGTGGCCGAGGGGGTGGCGGAGTTCCTGACCGGAGACGCGGCGGACCGCGCACCGTTCTACCTGCAGGTCGGCTTCTTCGAGACCCACCGTCCGTTCGGTTTCGGCGGGGCCGAGCCGGACGCGGAGAACGGCGTTTACGTGCCGCCCTTCCTGCAGGACAACGAGGCCGCCCGGCGAGACTTCGCCGCCTATCAGGGGAACATCCGCAAGATGGACGCCGCCGTGGGGAGCGTCCTGGACGCGCTTGAAGCGTCCGGCCTGGAAGAGGACACACTCGTCATCTACACCGTCGATCACGGCATCCCCTTCCCGCGGGCGAAAGCCACCCTCTACGATCCCGGCCTGGCGATCGCCCTCATCATGCGCCGGCCCGGCGTCATCGATGCCGGAACGACGTGCGATTGGCTGCTGAGCAACGTGGACTTCGCCCCCACGCTGCTGGACCTGGCGGGCGTCCCCGTGCCGGAGACAATGGAGGGACGCAGTTTCGCCGCCGCGCTCCGAGGGGATGGCGAGCCCACGCGGAAGTACGCCTTCGCCAGTCAGGTATCGACCGGCTCGGCCAACGAGATACGCTGCGTGCGGACGGACCGCTACAAATTGATCCGCAACTTCGCCCCCTGCCGCAAACTGGCTACGCCTGTGGACATAACCGAGCGGCCGACCGCCGGTTCCTGCCCCTACGTTCAGCTTTTTGACCTGAAGAACGACCCGCTGGAGTTCAACGACCTCGCGGGAGACCCGGCCCACGCGGAGATAGTGGGGACACTGGACGACCGCCTCTTCGCGTGGCTGCAGGAGGTGGACGACCCCGTCCTGCGCGGCCCGGTGCCGACCCCGTATTACGAGGAGGCCATCGCGCCTTACAGGAGGCGGCTGTCCCGATGATCCTCACCGTCACCCTCAACCCGGCCATCGACAAAGCCCTCGAGGTGCCGGACTTCCGGGTCCGGGCGCACGCGCGCGCCAGGGTGCGCTCCCTGCTGCCGGCGGGCAAGGGCAACAACGTGGCCCGCGGCGTGGCGCGGCTGGGCGGGCGGGCCGTCGCGTCGGGGTTCATCGGGCGCGAAGAGGAGGGCCTCTTCGCGCGCAGCCTGGCCGAAGACGGAATAGAGTCCCGGTTCCAGACCGTGGAGGGCCGGACGCGCACCAACACCACGGTGCTGGACCCGGAAGCCCACACCACCACCCACCTGCGGGAGGAGGGCTTCGAGGCGACGGAGGATGACCGCGCCGGCCTGACCGACGTCCTGCTCAACTTGATCGCAGAGCATCCCGGCGCGCCGGTCGTCTTCGCCGGCAGCCTGCCGCGCGGAATGGAGCCGGAAGACTTCGCTGCCATGCTGGTCGCCTGCGCGGACGCCGGGGCGGACGTACTGGTGGACACCAACGGCCCGGCCCTGCACGCCGCCTTCGAGAGCGGGGCCGTCACCGCACTGAAACCCAACCTGGATGAACTGGGCGAACTCACCGGGCAGACGGTATCCCCCGACCGGGCCGTCGAGGTGGCACGGTTCCTGACCGACCGCGTGCCGACCATCCTGCTGACGCTCGGCGCCGACGGAGCCTGTCTGCTGCGGGATGACGCGGCCATCGGGCGGCGCTGCCCCCTGCGGGGGGACGAGGTGCGCAACACGGTCGGATGCGGTGACGCCTTCCTGGCGGGCTGGCTCAGGGGCGGTGAGATGGCCGCCGATCCCGCCGAACGGCTGGAATGGGCGGTGGCGGCCGGCGCAGCGTCCGCCACCAGCGAGACGACCGTCGGATACACGCTCGAGGACGTAAGAGGCCTGTTGCCGCGCTGCGAACCGAGGGGGCCGACATCCAACAACGGCTGAGTTCCTGACAATGCCGACGGTCGGGATGCTTGACGGCGACCGGCGTGGCGAGTGTCAATTCCGCGCCGACGGCCGCGCGCCTGCGCTCGGTATGCTCGATTGGACATTGCCCGGTGGCGGCGCTATCATCCCTCCTTTCCCCTGACCGCACACACATGGAGAGGCCAATGAGTGCCATTCGCGATTTCGTCATGCAGGAGCCGCTGTTCGACAACCACGAGCATCAACACGGCTTCAGCGCGCTTGAGAACCAGAAGGACGAGCTGACCTTCCGCGAGTTCGTGGGCTACGCCGGAGCGGACCTGACGACGGCCATGGGGCCGCATGCCGAGGAGGCCGGGGCGGATGACCTGTCGGACGAAAGGTTCTGGCAGGTGTGGAGACATGTCCGCACGACGGGCTACGGGCAGGCGACGGAGCTGGCCTGCCGCGCGGTGCTGGAGCTGGAATACTGCGCCGAGAATGCGGAGGAAATCACGTCCTGCCTGCGGGAGTTCTGCGCGGACAAAGACGGGCGGACTATCTACGCCGACATGATGGAACGGGCCGGCATCCGTTGGGCCATGAACGACGCGTGTTGGGACAGCCCCACGGACCTCCGTTTCTTCGCCGGCAAGGAGCATCCGGAGACCTTCGGCCAGTCCATCCGCTACGACAACATCCTCGTGATGTCCTCACCCCAGGATTTCCGTCGACTGGCGAGAGACCTGGACCGAACCATCCACCGGCTGGACCAGTTGAACGACGCGCTGGACGAGTACACGCAACGGGCGCTGGAGGCCGGCAAGCTGAAAGGCATGAAGTGCGGGCTGCCGTATAGACGGGGGCTGTCCTTCCAGAAGTCCTCATACGCCGAGGCGGAGCGGGTCTTCGAAGCCGTTATGCAGGGCCGGCAGCCGGAGCTGACACCGCTGCACGACTACCTGTTCCACCGTTTCGTGCAGCGGGCCGCTGACTTCGGCCTGCCCATCCAGTTCCACACCGGCTACCTGGCGGGCAACCGCGGGCTGCTGGGGCAGGGGGATCCCCGGCCCCTTATACCGGTTCTGCGGCGCTACGCCGGGGTGCGCTTTGACCTGTTCCACGCCGGATGGCCCTACTCAGAACTGATGAGCGCCATCGGGAAGGCCTTTCCAAACGCGTGGCTGGACCTGTGCTGGGCCTGGACGATGAACCCGGCGCAGATGGAGCGCATCCTCTCCGAGTGGCTGGCGGCCGTGCCCCACAACAAGATATTCGGCTACGGCGGGGACACGGGTTCACCGTTCCCCATGGTGGGCTATGCGCTGCAGGCGCGCCGGGGCATCGCGAACGTGCTGGAGGCGAAGGTCGAGAGCGGGGAATACGACGAGGAGACGGCCCGGCAGGTGGCTCAGAGAGTCATGCACGCGAACGCCCGGGAGTTCTACGTCATGGAATGAGGTTCAGGTGAAGGGACCGCCGGGCGGCGGGCGATCCAGGGCCGCTTCTTGTTGGTCGCTCATGATACCGGACAGTTCGTCCAGCGAAGGTCCCACGTGATTGTTGAAGGCATACATGCCCAGGGAAAACCCAAGAACCACACATATGGCCAGCAGAAGCCCGAAAAACCGCACAGTCTTGACATCCCGATACTGGTACCAAGCGTAGACCGCCGCGCCGAACAGAAACACCGCCCCCATTGCGGCTGCGTAAAGGCCGGCTTGAGGAGCAAAAGTCAAAGCTGCCCTCACCTGCACTCCCTCGCCAAACCACATTTCCCGGGCTGCCTGCTCGATGGTGTCCATGCGTCTGAGCATGCCGGCCAGCCACACGGCGCTCAGGGTGGCCCAGGCACTGACCAGCAAAACGCTGGCGGCAAAACTCTTGCGCGTCAGAGCGGTGAGCACGACCACCGCCAAACAAGTGCCGCTGACCGCGACAAGCAACGTTTTCTGCCAGCCCAGATACCCCAAGGCCGGGCACTCCGGGCTCACCCAGTCCGCCATAGTGGAACCCATCATGAGGACCAGAACAAGGGCAATAAGGGCGACGCCGGAGAGGACCCAGAGATTCTCGTATTCGGGAGGCAGGTCGCCGCGCCACCTGCCGGGGGTCGAGCCGCCCCCCGCCTGGGTGTCGGGTACGGTGAAGACTTTCTCGCAGGCCGGGCACTGGCCCTCCCGCCCGATGTTGTCACGGTCGGTTTCCAGCTTCTTGCCGCAGGACGGGCAGACGATGACTGTCTTCGCCATTGTGGGTTCCTTTCAGCCCATACTGGTTGGTCCCGCACTCCCCGCATCCGTTGTATAGCCGACCGGCGGGACGTTTGTCAAGAATCGGGACCGGCCGATGAGGCTGCAATCGGCGTGCCTCACGGCAAAAGACGGGATTCGACTTGACTTCGGCTTCCATAGATGGAAACTATAGAAGGATGGGCAGGAGGGCCTACGCTTCTGTGAAAGGGGGTGATTGCGGGACGTCCTTGTGCATCGAGCAGGTGAGTTCACTCTGATTCCACTTACTGGAGGGGTAGTAAGATGAGACGCATTGGCATACTGCTGGCAATCTGTGTCGTCCTGGTTCTGTCCGTGGGTTGTGGGGCCGGTTACTACAGGACGCCCGTCCAACCCGGCGGCGGTTGGATGTTCGCCCGCGTGGAAGGGCCCATAAGCACGAACTTCGATGATGGCGCGGCCGTGACTACCAAAAGCGGCGAGGCCACTGTCGAGAACATCCTGGGCCTCATCTCCATAGGCGAGGCCAGCCTGCAAAGCGCCGCACAGAACGGGGGAGTGAGGAACATCCGCTACGCGGACTACAAGTTCGAGAACATCCTGGGCGTTTACTCCAAGTTCACCACCGTCGTTTACGGGGACTGATCACCCGGACGAACCGCAGACGGGGAGCCGTCGATCTCGGCGGCTCCCCTTCTCTGCGCTCAAAGAGGCAGTTGCCCGGTGTGTATTGAGGGACTGTTGCCGCCCGGGCTGGAAAGGGGGTTGCCGTGCTCGGATTCATTGGTCGGAAGTTCGTCATGGGGCTCGTCATCGTTGTGGCCCTGCTGGTCATCGCCGCCGTGGCGGCGCTCTCCCTGCTGGACAACATCGTGGAGGCGGGCGTGGAGAAAGGCGGTCCGCTTATCACGAGGGTCCCCCTCGGCGTGGATGACGTAGACATCTCCCTGCTGGGTGGTTCGTTCGCGCTGAGCGGGTTCCGCATGGGCAATCCGGAAGGCTATGACGCGCCGGATTCGGTCCGCGTGGGGCGCGTGCAAGTGGACGCAAAGCTGAGGTCGTTGATGAGCGATGAGATCGTGCTGCCGCTCATCGAGGTGGACCGCCCGGAGATCATCGTCGAGTTCTCGGGGGGCAAAACCAATCTGGCCGCTATCCTGGAGAACGTTCGCAAGCCGCCGCCCTCGGACCGGGAGCCCAGCGGCAAGAAGCTGCGCATCGGCCAGATGCGGATCAACGCGCCCGCGGTCGAGGTCGCCTTGCCCGCCGGGCAAACCGTCAGAATGACGCTGCCCGACATCGCCATGGATGACCTCTCAGCCGGCGGCGAAAGCCGCGAACCCGCCGAGGTCGTGGAAGACATCCTGACGGCGCTTCAGCAAAGGGTCCTGGAGGAGATTGAGGGCAAAATCCCCGCCCGGCAGCTTCAGCAACTCACGCGCGAGGGCGAGGAAGCGGTGCAGACGGGGCGCGATGCGCTGGAAGAAGGCAAAAAGGCACTCGAAGATTTAGGCGGCGTGTTCAACAGGCCCCGGCCCGAAGAGGAGTAGACGCAGCCAGCCCCAGGACGCCGGGCCAGGCCGTCGGTCCTTGAGCGCAGTTGCCCAACGGTCTATGTGGCACAGCCGCCTCGGTTATGGAAGCCCGCGGCAGCGGGCTACGGATTGCGGCCCTCACGGCAGCTCGCCAGACCGAGACGCTCAGCAGGCGAAGGCCTTCCGCGCGCGGCGAATGAACCGATTCATCCGGCCGATGTCCTCCGCGTAGCTCCCGTGCAACTTCACGATGGCCTGGGCGCAGACGGACACCGGCCGGCGCCCGGCCAGGCGCGCAATGCGCCCAAGCAAAGCTCTGTGCCGCTGCTCCGAACCGCTCAACACGAAGGCGTTTTTGAACGAGACGAAGAAGGGCAACTCGGCGCGCGCCAGGCTGTCCAGCCGCTCAAGGTCTGTCCAGCCGCTCACTTCCAGCGTCTTCAGGTCGGGCAGGGCTCTCAGTAGATCCGCCGCGACCTCGGTGAAGTCGCCGCAACTGTGCCAGCCCTCGATGGGGCCTTCGTTGCGCTGGATACGCGCGTAGATGGGCGCCACGAACTCCCGGAAGATGCCGGGCGTGATGAAGGGAACGTTGACCCAGTCGTCGTCGATGCGGCGCGGACGGTCGGGGCTCTCCAGGCCGAGGTAACTGCGCCGCTCGGCCCGCCAGCGAGCCCGTTCATCGGCCACAAGCTCCAGGAACTCGTGAGCGAAGCCCGGCCGCTCGTGCATATCCGCCACGAAACTCTCGTAGCCACGCACCTGCATGCAGACATCCAGCGGGCCGCGATTGAAGTTAGGGAAAGTGATCGCCACCTCCCCCCCGTAGCGGGTCACGGCATGCTCGCACATGCCTTCGTAGTGGCGCAGGAGGCGGGGCATGGCGCCGGTCCGCCGGAAATCGAACGGTTCGATGACAGAGAGGTCCGGTTCGTCGGCTATGGGATGGTGGCCGAACTGCGGCACGCCGTCGCGGTCGTGGGTGACCGGCAGGCCGAAGAGCGTCATGTCATAGTAATGTCCGGCCTCGCAGGGAATCTGAAGCCCCGGCAGGTCGTCGTCCAGCGAGTTGTCCAGCCAGAAGATGCGTTGCCGCAGGGCCTGCTCAAGGGCAAACTCGGCGTCGGTGAAGAACCGGTTCATGTCGTAGCCGAACAGCTCCGGCCAGCCGATGTTCTCCATATAGCTGCTGATGCGGACGCGGTCGGCGCCGAATCGCCGGTCGCGCTCGGCGAGCGTCTCTCTCTTCCGCTCGATGCGCTCCTTCAGCGCACCGACCAGACCCTCGGCGGGGATGGACATCGCTTCCCGGTTGAGCGTGTCAGTGTCGGTTTTCATCACATACATAGGAAAGCACATAATCCCACGAGTCGCAATCGCCTATGCTGTGCCGACCGGGCTCGCGCATGCGCTGCGGCCACCCCTGGACCTATGGGGTTGTTCTTCCGTGCTCCCGGTAGTGGTGCAGCCCTTCTATCAGGGCGCGGATGTTGGCGTGCGGGGTCCCCGGCGTCACGCTGCTGCTGACGCCCAGGAACAACCCCACCGGCGGGCCGTTCTCGACCAGCCATCGCAACTCGTCGCGCACGTCGGACGGGGTGCCGAACGGCAGCGTGCGCGTCACCGATACGCCAGCGTAGATGAGCAGCGGCCCGCCGTCCCGGTCGGTCATCCGGCAGATGCGGGGGTAGTCCATACCGGCCTCGTACTGGAAGCCCTGGAAGCCCCCGACGCCCGCCTCGATGAGCCGGGGCACCATTTCCATCAGGTTGCCGTCGCAGTGCCACAGCAGCCGGACGCCGGCCGCGAGAAACGGCGCGACGGCCCGCGCAAAATGCGGGAACCAGATGCGGTCCAGCGACCGGACGTCCACCAGGGTGCCGCGGGAGTCGGCCATGTCGTGGTCCAGCCGGACGACCGGCGGCAGCCCGCCCTCCGTGATGGCCCGCGCCGCGGCGCGGTTGCGCAGCCGCGCCAGGTCCGCCTGCTGCGCGAAATCGCGCTCCATCACCTCCGGGTAGAGCGCATAGGCCATGAAGTAGTTCTGGTAGCCGTAGGTGGTGTAGTGGAAATGGGGGAAGTCCTGAAAGCCACCGGAGTAAGGCCCTTTGAGCAAGTTCGGCCCGAACAACCGCTGCACCTCTCGCTCTGAGGAGATCAAGTTCTCGATGCGCCCTGGATCATCGGGCTCGAACTCCTCTATCTGCCGCCGGCGCCTCGGGAAGAGGACCTCTTCCATGTGCTCGACGACGGCCTCCGGCGAGTCGATCTCCAGGCCGTCCAGGATGACCGACTCGGCGCCGGTGGTGGCCCCGCGGTCCGCGCCGGCCTGGAACCCGTCCTGTCCCATGGTGAGGGGATTGCGTGGGATGAACTGGTCGATGGCGCAGGCGCCCGCCCGCTTCTGGAAGGCTAGATAGACGCCCTCCGGGTCGCGGGCGTAGTCGCCCGGCTCGTGCCCCGTCATGTCCTCCAGCAAGGGGATGTCCATCACGTTCATGCCACGCGCGGGCACCCCGCGCGTCCGCTTCAAAGCGATGCTGTCCCACGCCAGTTGTGCACGCGGGCCCCATTCCATCTCCGCCGCCCCGTTGGGCATCATTGTAGTTCCCAGCCGAGTTGCTCGCAGACGGCGCTCCAGCGGTCTTCCATGTCGTCGCGGTAGTAGAGCGGCTCGAAGCCGAGGCGCAGGTAGGTCTTGACCGCCGGCAGGCGGTGGTCGTCGGTCTGCAGGTAGATGCGCCGGTAGCCGGCTCGTATGAACCGCCGCACGACCGCCGCGCAGACCGCCATGCCCAAATGCTTGCCGCTGTGGTCCGGGTCGCCGGCCACCCAGCCCAGCTCGCCGCCGTGCGGGTGCAGCTCCTTGGGGCTGTGGACGGCCATAGCGGTGGCCACGACGCGGCCGCTGCCCTTGTGCTCGACCACGAAGAAGCCGTCCGGCAGCACGGAGCGCAACATCCTGTCCAGCCGCTCCTCGTCGAAGTCCCCGAACCCGGCCCTGTGCATCAGGTCCAGGTACTGCTGCCGGTCCTCGGCCCGATACTGTCTCAGCTCGTATCCGGACGGTACCTCCGGTTCGGGTGGTGAGTCCAGCCGCTCCTCCGACCAGACCATGTGAAGCTGGCTGTAGGGCGGCTCCTCGGTCCACTCGCGGCTGTCGGGCACCGGCAGCCAGCGGCCATCGCGCTGGATGGACTGCTGGGAGATGAGTCCGGGCAGCGTCATGTCCATCGCCTCGTGGATGCCGATGGGGCACTCGATCTCGCCGCGGATGGAGGCGACGAAGTCGGCGATCTCGAAGTAGTCCCCCCCGCCGTGTCCGGCGCGCAGGGCCTCCTCGGGCGGGTTGAGCCACGAGTCGGGCATATAGCGACCGCCAAGGTTGTCCTCGGCGATCACCTCGTCCAGTTCGAACCAGCGGATGTCGTCGCTCAGTTCCCGCAGCCATATCTTGTGCCGGTCGCCGGGGCCGCCGCGGGACGACTCGTAGACGCCGTCGGTGCCCTGGAGCTGGTAGACGTTCATGCAGTGCGGACGGTCGGAGATCATGTCCACGCGGATATTGATGAGCGCGTCGCGGGCCGTCTTGCACAGCATCACGGGGCTCTCCTGGTGGTAGCTCTCGCCGCGGGGGTCGGTGTAGTGCCGCCCGCTGCCCTCGCAGCAGACGCGGACGACACGGTCCCCGGGCATCCACTGCAGGATGGGCCCCAGGCTGTGGGTGGGATAGGTAATACCGTCGATGCCGGTCTGCCACTTGCGCCGCCAGCGGGTGATCTCGTTGAGTTCCTTCAGCTCGTGCAGGTACTCGCCCTCGGCGTAGTAGACCTCCCCGAAGAGCCCCGCCCGGACCAGCTCGCGGACAAACACGTTGGGGCGGATGTAGGCGTAGTTTTCCGCCATCATGTAGAGGGCGTCCGAGCGGCGGCACGCCAGAACCAGCTCCTTGCACTCCTCGACGGAGACGCCGGCGGGCACCTCGCTGAGGACGTGAAGGCCTTCCTCGAGGGCCTTGATGGACTGCGGGACGTGCAGCGGCATGGGTGTGCCAACGACCACCGCGTCGAGGTCGGACCGCGTGAGCATGTCGTCGTAGTCGGTGTAGCTCTCATCGGCGCCGAGCTTCCGGGCGCACTCCTCGAGTTTGTCCTCCTGGATGTCGCAGACGGCGTGGATGCGGGCTCCGTTGGCCCGGAGGGCCTCGGCAAAGGACCGCCCGCGCCCCACGGCGCCGACGATTCCGACGTTCAGGTCTTCAGTCGCTGACATCACATTCTCCGTTGAGTCTGGAACCTCAAGGAACCGCAGATAAACGCAGATGAACGCAGATTACGGCTATTCTGATTCCTGACTTCTGACGCGCGAAATATGGCTCAACGTATGTAGGTCCCTCCACGTCTATCCGCACGCATCTGCGGTTGTCCTTCTGAACGCCTTCAGCCCCGGTTGCGCTTGTCCGGCAGGGCGCTCTCGATGAGTCGGTCGGCGTTGTCGTGCATGATGGCCCGCACGCCGTCGGGGCCGACGTCGAATTCCGCGCAGACCTCTTTGAGCGCCTTCAGCGCCTCGTACATGTAGAGGGTGTAGTTCGCCTCTATCTCGGGGTCTTCCCGCTCCTCGTTGAAGTGGAAGGGGTAGCTGGTGCGGTTGATGTACCGGCGCCCCTCCCACTGCCGCCGGCCGCGCATGTAGAACACCGGGTTGTCGCTGCCGTAGAGCAGCCGGTCGGGTCCTATCTCCCGCATCGCTATCCGCAGCGTGGCGGGGTTCAGCACGGCCGAGATGTCGAAATAGAGCCCGTCATCCTCGGCCAGCGGCGGGATGCCCTCCCGCGCGTGCGGCTCGGTGTAGCAGCGACCCAGGTGGGCGATGACCAGTATCACGTTCGGGTAGCGTCGACGTATCTCCTTGACCTCGCGGATGTTGTCGGGGTGAGGGAGTCGCTCGGCTTTCGGCACGTGCAGCGTTATCCACGCGCGCCGGTCGTCGGCCACCTCCAGGATGTGGTGAGGCAGGTAGTCGAAGATGCCCGCCTCCAGGTGCTTGTCCCGCGTCTTGCGGTCGCGGCCGATAAGAGTGTAGTACGGCTTCAGGCCCAGGACGCCCGGCTTGTCCAGCTCTTCGGCCACGCGCTCGGCGGTCCAGGCGGGCGGACAGGCGCTCAGGGCGTGCCAGCCGCGCTCGAGGCACTCCCGGCGCAGGTACTCGTTGGCCGCCTCGAGGTCGTAGGACAGGCTTGGCGGGGCCAGCGCCACCTGTCCCACCTCCCGTCCGGGGAAGACGATGTCCAGACATCGCGCCACGGCCTCGGCGTCGATCGGCTCGCTGACCTCGGCGACCCAGAACTGGCGCCGCTTCTCCTCGGTCATCGGCTCCAGGCGGTGCTCCTTGTTGGTCACGTGGGTGTGCGCGTCGATGATGCGGTCCGGGACCCAGTCCTCGAGGTACTCGTCCCAGAAACGGCGGTCCACGTCCGTGTATTGCCACACGTAATGCAGCGGAATCGGCTCGGTCATGTTTTCCTCTCCATCGGTCTTTGGCTTAGCGCACCCGTGGTCCCGCGCGCATTCGGCATACGGCGAAAAGGTGGCGCTACGTGGAGCGCCGATAGTCTCACGACCATCGTAGCGCCGGCATCCTTGCCGGCCACGCGGGTTCGCCGTACGGCGAATTGCCCCCGCGGACTCACCAGACGACAGCGACGCTAAACTGGTTCCTCTCACGTGCTTTTCGAGAGGGAGGTCCGGTATTCCCGGAACAGCTCTCCATAAAGGCCCCTGGGCGGCCCGGGGTTGAGCAGTCGTTCCTCCGGTCTCATCGTCTCGGACAGGGCGGCGAGTTCCCGCGAATTATCCACCAGCGCGCGCGCCAGCACCGCGCCGCCCAGGGCGCTGACTTCTCCTTCGGTGATGCAGGCGACCGGCAGGCCGAGCGCGTCGGCCACGATCCGGGGTGTCACGGCGCTGTCGGCCGCGCCGCCGCACATGATGAGCCGCTCGGCGGTCGTGCCCTGCTCCTCCAGCAGGCGCACGTAGCGCGTCAGCTCCATGGCAAGGCCCCGGGCGCCCTTTGTATACGACCATGGGGATACCGCGAAATACACACCGCTCCTCCCCATGCACAGCCTCGGCCACGCATTCGTTCCCCCGCCGATTCATTCCGGCGGCCTTCGGTATCACGGCATGGCGCCAACCGTAAGCCAACTGGTCAATGAAGGCATCTGCGAACCCCGGTCGGTCACCCAGGGCAATGCGTACGCCGCCGGTGTGCTGCTGGCCAGAACCGAGGGGATCATTCCCGCACCCGAGACCAACCACGCCCTTGCAGCGGTTGTGGACGAAGCCCTCAAGGCGAAGGAAGAGGGGAAGGAGAAAACCATCCTGTTCAACTGGAGCGGGCATGGCCTGCTCGATCTCGGCGCCTACGAGGCTTATCTGGCCGGCAACCTGAAAGAGGATATCGAGCTGCCGAACGAAAAGCCGTTGGCTGATCACCTCGGTAGTCGGCTCGGTTC
>JAWODG010000060.1:0-21260 GCA_046483385.1 Candidatus Brocadiia bacterium
GGTAGAGGCGATGGCGCCCTGGCCCCCTACCCAGCTACCCTCCAGCACCAGTGTGCTCCAGCCGTCTAGCTGGGTGAAGATTGCCGCCGACAGTCCGGCAGGTCCACCTCCAACGATAATCAGCAGGGGCGGTTTCTGGCCACCAAGGTGGCCTTTACGGCAGTCACGATCTCCCTGTGGCTCATCTGGACTTTCGTGCATCCGGCCTCGGACCTGCGCCGGACATTGCTTCTGCTGTTCACACCCGGCATCCTGCTGAACGAGCTGGCGCTGGAATGGTTTTACCGCGGGCGCGGACACCTGCGGCTGGTGGGAATCACCCGGGCGCTCTCCGTGCTGGTCATTCTGCCTGTGGGGCTTGCGCTGGCCGCGCGGGCCGAAACCCGCCCTTACATACCGCTGGCCTTCAGCGCCGGCTATCTTCTGCTCGTCTTAGTGCAGGGGGCGGGCATGTACCGCCCCGGCCTGTGGCAAAGTACGCGGGAGGGGTTTGGCAGTCTTGGCGAGACGTTCCGGGAGTCGCGCCTCTACGGGCTTTCTATGTTCACCTGGCGGGCCTACGCGCAGTTGCCTTTCCTGCTGCTGGCGCTCCTGCTGGGTGCTTCGGCGGTTGGCAAGTTCAAGCTGGTGCATATGCCGTTCTTCTTCGCGCTGGCCTGCGGCAAGTGGATGGCCGACAGCGCCATCGCGGAGTTCTCCCGCGCGGTGAAGGAACGGCCGCGGGCCGGCAAGGCCATCCTGCTGCGCTGCGGGGCGCAACTCGGGCTGCTGTCCGTGGTGGGCGGCCTGCTGACGGCCGGGGCGCTGCCGTTCGCCCTCAACCGCTTTTATCCCACCTACCGCACGTTCGTGCCGCTGGCGGCGGCTATGGGCGGCGTGCTGCCGGTGGCGACGCTCGGTCTGTTCGGGCGGGAACTGCTGCCGGCTCTCTTGAAACCGCGCGCCTTTCTGGCCATAACGACACTGATGCTCATAGTGCTGGTGGGAGCGCTGCTGATGCTCGCACCCGCCTTCGGGCTCATGGCCGTGCCGCTGGCCTACGGCGCCGCGGAGGTCGTGGGGCTCTGCGTTCTGGTTCCCCAGTTTGCCGCGGTCCTGAAAAGAACCTGACGGACGGAACACGCATGAGCGCACCCAACATAGTGCTGCTGGTTATCGACGCCCTCCGGGCGGATGCCGTGAGAGGGGGCGGCCCGTTCGAGGCGGCGACGCCGACGCTGGACCGGCTCAAGGAGGAGTCGGTCAGCTTTGCGTGCGCCATCGCCCAGAGCGGGCACACGCGGGGTTCCGTGCCGGCCCTCATGGCCGGCGGCTATCCGCTGGTGGACGGCCTGGAGGGGGCCCTGCCGGCCGAGCGCCCCGTTCTGCCGGAAGTGCTGTGTGACGCTGGATATACGACGGCTGCAGTACACTGCAACCCTTTCCTGTCCCGCGCCTTCGGGTTTGAGCGCGGTTTCGGGCATTTCGACGACTCGGCAGGCAGTTCCAACCGGTTGCTGGTCTTTCTGCGCCGGTGTTGGAACACCCTCTCCAGCAGGCCCTACGTGCCGGGTCCCGAACTCGTCCGGCGGGCACTGGACCGGGTCCGGCAGACGCCGCAACCGTTCTTCCTGTGGCTCCACCTGATGGACGTCCATGGGCCGTACCTGCCCCATGGCGATGTGGGCATCGGCCGACGACGGGCCGCGCGTCTCTGGCGGCGCTCCATCCGGCACCCTGGACAGATCACCCCGGAGGACCGGAACCTGCTGATGCGGCTTTACGCCGGTGAGGTCGCCTTCGCCGACCGGTGCGTCGCCGATTTCCTCGCCGGGCTGCGGTCCGCCGTCGACGCGGACGGCACCGTTCTCGCCGTAACGGCCGACCACGGGGAGCAATTCCTCGAGCACGGCATGTACAACCACCCCCGGCACCTTTACGACGAGCAGGTGCGGGTGCCATTGCTGTTGCGCGGACCGGGCATCAGGCCCGCGGATGTGGGACGCCAGGTGCAGCTCCTCGACCTGCCGTCCACCCTGTGCCGGCTGGCCGGGGTGCCCGTGCCGGCGTGCTGGCGTGGGCAGGACCTGCTGGAGCCGGCCGATCCCGAACGCCCCGCCTTCAGCGAAACCACCGGCTACTGGGAGACCAGCGACGAGGATATCTACGCCGTCCGGACGGCCGAGCGAAAGCACCTGTCCCACCTGAAGGATGGCTCGGTCGTCCACGAGGAGGGCTACGACCTGACGAACGACCCTGGCGAAACGCGTAACGTACTGGCAGAACAGGGCAGTGACGAAGCGTGGAACGAAATGCGGAGACTGTTGCGAGAACACATTGAATCCGGTGACCGGCGCCACGGGAGCAAGACGTGCGACGCCGCCCCCAACGACGCCGACCTGCGCAGGAGGCTGGAAGCCCTTGGCTACCTCGAATGAGACTCCCGAAAGCCGCGTGCCCGGTGAGTGCCCCTGCTGCGGGCGGGAGGGCGGGTTCGAGTTCGACGAGCCGGCCGACCCCTACGGACTCTGGCGGTGTGCGGGCTGTGACGTGGTGTTCTCCGAGCCCATGGAGGCCGGTCGGTCCGAGTGGTACGACGCTCTCTACATCGTCCGGCAGCAAGGCGTGGACGCACGGCTCCGCCCCCATTTCCGCTGGGCGCTGGACCGGCTGGAGCCGGGCACGACGCTGCTGGACGTGGGTTGCGGCACGGGTTTCTTCGTCCATGCCGCGCGGGAACGCGGATTGGACGCGTGGGGCATCGACTTCGCGCCGGGCACCGTGCGTTCCGGTCGCCGCTACTTCGACACGGACGCGCTGCTGGTGGGATCGCTTGACGAACTACCCCGCCCGCTGCGGGGCCGCCGATTCGACGTGGTCACCTTTTTCGAACTGCTGGAGCACCAGAGCGACCCCGGCGGCTTCATAGAGGAGGTGCGGGGCGTGCTGCGGCCCGGCGGTCGCATGCTGCTCAGCGTGCCCAACCGCACCCGCTGGCCGGTGCGGGAGTTCAACGACTATCCCCCACACCACCTCCTTCGGTGGTCCGAAGAGGGGCTTCGGAAGTTCCTGACGCGCCAGGGATGCGAGATACTCGCCCTCGACAAGACCTCGCGGTTGAGCTCGGCGAACTACTTCTTCGGATACTTCGCTCGCCTGGCCCTCTACGGCCTGCTGGGCCTTCGGATGAGGGGCGGGGCGGACGATGAGGCCGCGTCTCAGGCGGGCCGCGGCCTGCTGGAGCGCTGGAGGCCGGGGCGGCTGATTTCGGCCGCCCGGCGCCTGCGTGACGCACTCATGTGGGCGCCCGCGCTTGTAACCTGGCCCTTGTTGCGCCATAAAATTCAGGGCTATCACCTGGTGGCTGAGGCGAGACCGAGGAAATGACCAACGTGACCTGGATTCTTTGTGCGGCGTGCCTCGTGCTGGCGCCCTTTCCAGCTCTGCTCGCGCTGGCGGCCGTTGCCCTCCTGGGACTGACCGTCGTCCGCGCCCTGTTGAAGCCCACCGAACTTCGGTGGGACCTGGTCGCCGCGCTCGTGCTGGTCAACTTCGCCTACTGGGGCCTGAACGCACTGTTCGTGGCCGGATACTGGCCGCACGAACTGCTTTCGTGGTCGTTTCTGCGCTGGCAGGCACGGGGCGTCCTGTGTTACGTGCCCCTGCTGCTCCTGGGCCTGCGGGCAGCGGACGTCCGCTTGCCTCTCGGCAAGATAGTGCGGGCATACGTGCTGATCTCCGCCGCGGTTGCCGTGCTGGGGCTGCTCCAGATACTGGTGGGGGTTCAGCCGCAGATTGCCAACGACATGCAGCTCAGCCTCTGGCCCGTGCGCTGGTTTCAGGGGGAGCCGTGGTTTTTCGGGTTCTACCGGTCGCATTCGGCGGCGGGCGCCGGCTTTGCCGCGGCGGCACTGGGCGCCTGGGTCCTGCTGCTGTTCCGGGAGGAGGAAGACCCCCGGGTGATGCTGCCGGCGTTCGTCCTGCTGGCCTGGGCGCTGATGTTCACGAAGTCACGCACCTACGTCTGCGCCTTCCTGCCCACGGCCTTCCTTTCATGGCTTGCCGCGGCCGTCATCCGGCGCCGGCCCATCGTTCGCCACCTGTGGGTCGGAGCCGGGTTCCTGCTGGTACTCGGGCTGGCCACCTTCATGGTGCCCCGGGGGCCGGAACGCTTCCTGTCGCTGCCGGGCATATCGCACCGGATGTTCGCCTCCGCGCCGGAGCCGCAACAGCAGGCCGGAGAAGGGGCCCGAACCAAACCGGGCGACTCCGCGGACATGGGCACCGTAACCGCCATGAACCGCAGGACGTATTGGGACGCGGCACTGAAAATGGCAAAGACCCACCCCGTTTTCGGCGTCGGCCTGGGACGCTACGGCAGGGAGTTCTACGATATGGGCTACCGCACGCCGTGGAAGCCGCGTCTTGCCATGATGCACGCGCACAACTCCGCCCTGCACTACCTGGCGGAGCTGGGCGCCGTGGGGCTCCTCCTGCAGGCCGCCCTCTGGGGGGCGATCCTCTGGGCAATCCTGCGAGCGGCCTGGAACCGGCTGCCCGATCTCAACCCAACGGCGGTGTTCACTCTCTTCGCGCTGGCGCTGCTGGTGATGAACATGGCTGCTTCGCTGGTGGGGCACGTGCTGTGGAGCCCCGCCGCCATGCTGCCCACCGTGGCCGCTCTCACGCTCGCGCTGCGCCGTCCGGCGGACATCGCGCAAGCCCGTTCGCCTTGACAGCCCCACCGGCGCCAAATACAGTGGCGCTCTATCCCTCTGCCCGTTCTACCGGAGACGCACCATGACCGACCGCATCATGCCTCTCGGAGTCTTCACCTCGGCCGGCGCGGGCCTCGGCGCCGCCATCGAGAAGGTCGTCCAGATCGGCGCACCCACGGTCCAGCTCCACGCCCCGGGACCTGACGGACGGACGCCCGAGCGCGCCGACGAGATCGCCGGCCGCTTCGCCGACGCCGGGGTCGAGATAAGCCTCGTGTTCTGCGGCTTCCCCGGCGACCGCTACGATACCATCCCCGTCGTGCGGCAGACCGTCGGCCTCGTGCCGCCTGAGACCCGTCAGGAGCGCATCCAGCAGACCAAAGAGATCGCCGATTTCGCCGCCTGGCTGGAGGCCCCCGGCATCGGCATCCATATCGGTTTCGTGCCCGAGGACTGGGATTCCGCCGAGTTCGGCGCCATCGCCAAGGTGGTCGGGGAGATCGCCGACCACTGCGCCGGTCTGGGACTGACGATGAACCTGGAGACCGGGCAGGAGACGGCCGACACGCTGCTCCATCTGCTGGAGACGGTGGACCGGGAAAACCTGGCGGTCAACTTCGACCCCGCCAACATGATCCTCTACGGCAGCGGGGAGCCACTGGACGCCCTCCGCAAAGTCGGCGACTACGTCCGCAGCGTCCACTGCAAAGATGCCACGTGGAGCGACAACCCCGGCGAGGAATGGGGCGTGGAGGTGCCGCTCGGCGAAGGCGACGTCAACATACGGGAGTTCGTCAAAACGCTGCGCGACATAGGCTACACCGGCCCCCTGACCATAGAGCGCGAGGTCAGCGGCGAACGGCAGATCACCGATATCAAGGCTGGGTTGAGGTTGCTGAGGGAGATCAAGCAGGACCTGGACATCGGATGAATCATGAATTACGAATTATGAATTCTGAAGAGACATCGCAGCATGCCGACGGGGCGCGCCAGGCGATGGAGCCTGGGAACTCAAGAACCTGGGACATACGCGATAGGACGTTCGAGTACTCGCTGAGAGCTGTCCGACTGCACCAGAGCCTACAAGCGGGCGGGGACAGAACCGGTTGGCTGCTCGGCCGGCAGTACCTGCGGGCGGCCACTTCCATCGGAGCCAACATCGCCGAGGCGCAATCCGCAGAGAGCAAGGCGGACTTCTTGCACAAGTGCGCTATTGCTCAGAAGGAGGCCCGAGAGAGCCTGTACTGGCTCCAACTCCTCGACAGGTCAGGCATCGTCGCCGGAGAGCGCTTGGGCGCCCTCTTGCAAGAGACGGACGAGTTGATCGCGGTCATCGCAAGCATCATCTTGAGCACCAAGCGCCGCAGAGACTGAGCGGTGACCTGGACCGCAGTGTCCGCCGCCGTCATTTCATAATTCATCGTTCCTAATTCATAATTGGTTTTCCCCATGGCCAAAAACCTGACACCCCGCTCCGAAGACTTCTCAAAGTGGTACAACGAGGTCGTCCAGCAAGCGGAGCTGGCCGATTACGCCCCCGTGCGAGGCTGCATGGTCATCCGCCCCTACGGCTTCGCCCTGTGGGAGAACTGCAAGGCCGCGCTCGATGCCCGCTTTAAAGACACCGGACACGTCAACGCCTACTTCCCCCTGTTCATCCCCATGGAGTTCATGGAGCGTGAGGCCGAGCACGTGGAGGGCTTCTCCCCGGAACTGGCGGTCGTCACACACGGCGGGGGCAAGGAGCTGGACGAACCGCTGGCCGTCCGGCCCACCTCCGAGACGGTCATCGGCCACATGTACTCGAAGTGGATCCAGAGCTACCGCGACCTGCCCGTGCTCATCAACCAATGGGCCAACGTGGTCCGCTGGGAGATGCGCCCGCGCCTTTTCCTGCGAACCACCGAGTTTCTGTGGCAGGAGGGCCACACCGCCCACGCCACGCGCGAAGAGGCGGAAGAGGAGGTCATGCGGATGCTGGACATCTACGCGGACTTCGCCGAGAACCAGGCCGCCGTCCCCGTCATCAAGGGACGTAAGAGCGCCAGCGAGAAGTTCGCCGGCGCCGGCGCCAGCTACACCATCGAGGCGATGATGGGGGACGGACGCGCCCTCCAGTCGGCCACCTCCCACGACCTGGCGCAGAACTTCGCCAAAGCCTTCGACATCACCTTCCAGGACGCCGACGGCGAGCTGCAGCACTGCTGGACGACGAGCTGGGGCATCAGCACCCGTTTCGTCGGCGCCGTCGTCATGGTCCATGGCGACGACCAGGGGCTCGTCCTGCCGCCGCGCCTGGCGCCCATACAGGTCGTCATCGTGCCCATCTGGCACGACGAGGACGAGAAGACGGCCGTCATGGGCGTGGTCGAGAAGCTCAAGGAAGAGCTGAGCGACTTCCGCCTGGAAGTGGACGACCGCGAACAGTACACCCCCGGGTTCAAGTTCAACGAATGGGAGATGCGTGGCGTACCCCTCCGCATCGAGGTCGGCCCGCGGGACGTCCGCAACGAGCAGGCCGTGCTGGCCCGGCGCGATGCCCCCGGCCGGGAAGGCAAGACCACCCTCGGCCTGGACGATGTCGCCGGAGCGGTGCCCCAGGCGCTGGACTCCATACAGGAGGCCCTCTACGACCGCGCGCTTGAGTTCCGTAAGGAGCACACGCAGCACCCGGAGACCTACGAGGAACTGACCGACGCCGTGCAGGAAGGCTTCGCCTGGGCGTGGTGGTGCGGATCGGAGGAGTGCGAGGCGCGCGTCAAAGACGATGCCTCCGCCACGATCCGCTGCATCCCCTTCGAGCAGCCCGGCGGCAGCGGCGAGTGCGTGGTCTGCGGCGGCGCGGCCGAGGAACAGGCCGTCTTCGCCCGCGCCTACTGATAGCTCGCCCCCTCTGCCGGATGAAGGGAGACCCACGTGTCGAGAGGTGGTCTTCAGCTTGTCGTCAGCCCTTCCCTGGGAGCACCCGCCCGCTACGGCGTGGAGATGCTCGCCGTGGCTCTGCAGCGGGCAGGCTACGAAGTCCAGCGCAACAACGCAGGAGCGCCGGGCGGTCCGGCCGTCATGGTCGGCCTCTCCGGCTGCCCACTGTTCGACGAGGTGACCGGCGCCGACGAGAGCGTTCCGGCTGAGGCCGCCGAGTCCTACGCGCTCAGCCGCGCCACGTTCGGTGGGAATCCCGTTATCTGCGTCGTCGGGAGCGACGACAACGGGGTGGCATACGGCTGTTTCGACCTCGCCGAGCAGGTGGAGTTCAAGCCTCCCGGCGCGGACCCCTTCGATGCCTTCACCCCGAAGCGCAAAAGCCCGGACATCGCCGTCAGGCGGCTCCAGACCTTCCTGCACAATGCCGACCTCGAGCGGGAGTGGTACTACTCGGAGGAGTTCTGGGACGGCTATCTCGGGCTGCTCGCGCGGAGCCGCTACAACGAGTTCAACCTCGTCTTCGGCCACCAGACCGCGCACCTCATCCCCGTCTATGCCTACATGTTCGAACTCGAGGACTACCCGCAGGTGCGCGTGGAGGGCCTCAGCCCCGAGGACCGGGCGCGCAATCTTGCCGCCCTGCAGATGATCTCCCGGATGGCCGCCGAGCGCGGCATCGACTTCTGGATGGGCATATGGCAGTCGAAACCGTGGGCCGGCGACTTGATGGGCGGCCAGCAAGCACGCGTGCGCGGACTGGACGAAATCGACCTGGCCGACTACACGCTCGACGGCATCGTCCGCCTGCTAACCCTCTGCCCCGACATCGCCGGCATCCAGTTGCGGATGAATCCGGAGTCCGGCCTGACCGATCAGGCGTTCTTCCGCGACGTTTTCATTCCGGGGCTGAAGGAATGCGGGCGGGACGTGAAGGTCGAGGTCCGCAACTGGGGCCTGAAACAAGAGACTCTCGACAGCTTCGTGGAGGTCTTCCCGGACCTGCGTGTCTCCTTCAAGTACTTCGCCGAGCACCAGGCGATGCCCTACCAGCCGGCCGAGATGCGCCGCAGCTACAGCTACGACAGCCTGCTGCGCAAGGACAGGAATTACGACGTGGCGTGGCACGTGTGGAACCTGGGCTCGCACAGGGTGTTCCTCTGGGGCGACCCGGACTACGTCAGGACTTTCGTCGCCTCCTGCCACCTGGGCGACGCCGTCGGCTTCGAGGTCACCCCTCCCCTCTCGCAGAAGGGATTCAGCCAGTTCGGCCAGACACGCGGCCACTGGTCCATCTACCGCGACGGGCTGCCGGACTGCTACGAATGGGAACACGAGAAGTACTGGTTCTTCTACAAGCTCTGGGGCAGGATCGCGTACGACCCGGAGTTGAGCGACGAGGTATGGCTTAACGAGTTGGAACGCCGGTTCGGCCCGGCGGCCGCCCCTCACCTGTTCGACGCCTACCGGGCGGGCAGCAAGGTCGTCAGCTACCTTGTGTCGCACCACATGGACGACCAGAACATGTACAACTGGCTGGAGCTGGACGCAGGCGGCCCCATCGACTATTTCAGCGGTATTACGCCGGGCGAGAAGACGCTGTTTCTGAACGCCCGCGACTACGCCGAGGCCCGCACCGAGAACGCCCCGTCGGCCATGATCACGCCCTTCGAAGCGGCCGAGGACCTGGAGGGATTCGCCGACCGCTGCGAGGCGGCCCTCGAGAAGGCCGAGAAGGTCGGCACGCTCGCGGACAACCGGGAATACGACTTCACCAGTCTGGACATGCGGGCCCTCTGCCGCCTCGCGCGCTACAACGCACACAAGATCCGGGCGTCCGCCTACCTGTCCCTGTTCTATCAAACGTCCGACTACTCGCTGCTCGGCCCGGCGCGGGAGTGCGCGAAGGCGGGTGTGGACGAGTGGCGAGAGCTGGTCCGGCTAACAGAACCCTACTACGAGAACCTTCAGCTCGGTCCCAGCGTCGGACACTGGAAGGACAACCTGCCATGGGTCGAATACGACGTCCGCCGAATAGAGAAAGCGGCGCAGGTCTTCGAGCGGTACGGCATCTTCGTTCACGCGTTCGACTTCGGACCCCACGCGGAGATTTCCTACACGGGCCACGGCCGGGACCCGAGCGACTACGACCTGGTCGAACCCCGTTTCACGCGGATCGGCGCGGACGACCGGTATCAACCCGAGACGGGCCACGGCTGGGAGGACGATGCTGAGGTCCGGTCTGCAGGCGGGCGGCAGTTGCCGCGCGCGCTCTACCGCGGTACGCGCCTGCCGCGAAGCGAGAAAGGTCCCGAGGACTTCCCCGCCGAGTTTCTCTATTTCGACTTCGTGAGAGGAACAGACCCGGCCACCTTCCGGCTGGACGTCCCGGACGGACGGTACCTGTTGACCTTCATCATCGGCGACGCCTCCGACGAACCCACCGAGCACGGCGCCATGTCCGTGTCCGTCAACGAGACCGACGTGCTGACGGACCTGGAGATACCGGTCGGCGAGACCCGGGAGGAAGAGGTGGAAGTGGAGGCGTCCGGCGCGGGTCTTCGCGTGGCTCTGCGCGCCGCACAAGGCTCGGAGTGGGTCTTGAACGGGCTGATCGTCCGCGAACTGACGCCCCGGATCGGCCACCTGCCGGTCTACAGCGCACTGAGGGGACAGGACCTCGGCATCAATGCCACGGTGACATCGGTACAGCCCGTGCGGGAGGTGTCGTTGTTCTATCGCGTCGGCGGCACGCCGGACTACCGTCGGACGCGCATGCGTGGCAACGGCCCCGTCTGGCGGGCCGCTATACCGGGCGGCGAATTCACCGGCGAACAGGTCGATTACTACATCGAGGCCGAGGACAACGACGGTGGTGCGACAACCTTCCCGCGGGCGGGCGCCGACGGACCCGTCACGGTGCTGCTCGCCGAGGACTTCAGCGCGCCGGTCATAGTGGAGCACGAGCCCCCGTCCCGCCAACGCGCCTCCGAGCCGCTAAGCCTCAGCGTGAGAATGGCCGGGGCGGCCGAGCCGGCATCCGTACTGGTCCACTACCGCACGGTTGACCAGAACGCCGATTTCAAAACGGCGGAACTGGAGAGAACCGGTGAGAAGGACTACGCCGGCGTCATACCGGCGGAAGACCTTGACCCGCTGTTCGATGAGATGTATTACTTCGAAGCTCTGGACCGCTTCGGCAACGGCACGTTCTACCCCGACCCGTTCACCGGGGGCCGATACTTCGTCGTCAGGATCACTCAGTAGCCTCCACGAACCGCAGGGAGTTTGGGATGAGAATCGGTTTCAAAGGCGAATTGCTGGACGAACCCCAGGTGCGCGCGGGTTTCATCGGATGCGGCTCGCACGCGTGGCGCAACCTCTTCCCCACGCTCCAGTTCGTGCCGGTGGAACTGGTGGCCACCTGTGACGTGGACGAGGACAGGGCGCGGGAGTTCGCCGCCCACTTCGCGGCCGAGGCCTACTACACTGACATCGACGAGATGCTCGAAAACGAGGACCTGGACGCCGTCTTCATCTCCACCGGCTACGACGAGACCAACCACCTGACACACCCGGAGCTGACGGTCCAGTGCCTCCGTGGCGGCGTCCACGTTTGGATGGAGAAGCCTCCGGCCACCACCTGCGCGGAGGTGGACGAGATGCAGCGGGCCGAGAAGGAGAGCGGCAAGTTCTGCATGACGGGTCTGAAGTCCATGTTCTTCCCGGCCAACGAGAAGGCCGTCGAGCTAATGCAGAGGGAGGACTTCGGCACCCCGCAGCTCATAACCATGCAGCGGCCGGTCAACGTGCCCGAGCCCGACGACGTCGCCCGCTACATCGCCGGGGAGAACGTGGACTCCGCCAAATGGTTGCTGGACCACATCTGCCACATCGCGTCGGTGCTGGTGCTGTTCGGCGGCATGCCGGACACCCTTTACTACGAGCGCACGCCGAGCAGCGCCGGCGCGGCCACCTTCCACTACGACTCCGGTCTCGTGGCCACCATGTCGTTGACCCACGGACAGGCTTACAACGGCGGCATCGAGCGCAGCATGGTCGTGGGACAGCACGGCCACCACGTGCTGGTGGAGAACAACATCCGCGTCTTCTATGCCCGGGGCCCCTCGCGCCCCGAGGGGCAGGGCTACGGCAACACGCCCGATCACTTCACCGGCCCGCCCGAGCACGCTACGGCTTACTGGGAACCGGAGATTTCCCTCGGCCAGCTCTACAGTAAGGGCCTGTTCACGCAGGGGTTCTGGGGCGAGATAGAGGAGTTCGCCCGGGCCATACTGGAGGACCGACGGCCGGCCAAGTGCCACAGCGACCACATATGGCAGTGCACGCGCATCTTCGAGGCGTTCGCGGAAGGCCCCGGCAAAGTCATCGAACTGTGAGCCGGCTACGGTGCGCGGAACGCCGTCCAGGGGACACCTGAAGGCGCCCACTACGTGTTCGGTCTTCGTACGAGCCCGAGCCCCGCGCTGGTAGCAGGCGGCTTCGACGGCCGGTGGTGCAGTATGGACGAGTGGCGCACGTCGCTCTACCCTGGCCGCAGCAAGTGCTTGACCCCGTCGATGCCGAACCACAGTGCGAAGCCGGCCAGCAGCACCGCGCAGACGCCGACCAGCCACCGGTAGCCGCGGTCCGACAGGATGCGCCGCCCCCGGTGGACGCCCTCTGCCACGGCCGCGTACCAGCCGAGGTCCGAGAGGATGTGGCCGGCGTAGAAGACCACGTAGCCCAGCGGGGCGAACGCGGCGGCCCCGGCCAGAAAACGCATGCCCATGGTGGCCCACCAGAGCGGGAAGTAGGGGTTGGCCACCGAGGTGGCCGCGCCGGCCCCGATGATGCCGAGAGCGCCGGTCCCGCCGTCGTCGCCCGCCTCGTCCGGGTCCGGCAGGTGAAGGTCCGGCAGGGAGCGCAGCATCTGGGCGCTGAGCAGCAGCAGAAGCGCACCGCCGGCCAATCCGACGACCCCGGTGAACACGGGTCGCTTGAGCAGCCCCCCGAGGCCGAGAATAACGGCCAGCATAAGCGGGATCTCCACGGCGGCGTGTCCCGCCACGATGAGGGGGCCGACCACGCGGCCCTTCTCGGCGGTGTGCCGGATGGTGACGAACAGCACCGGCCCGGGCATCAACGCCCCGGAGAGCCCCGTCACGAAAGCGGATACGAACAGCAGCACAAGTCCCACGGGCCACCTCGAGTGCAGGTCGGCGGAACCCGCATTATAGGCCGGCCCCTCCGAAGCTCCAATGGAGCGCCGTCAGACGCCCGTTGCGCCCGCGCACCGTTGCTTCCCGTTGACAGCCCAACTGTTGCGACCTATACTTTTCCCTTGCGGGTGGACGGCCGAGAGGGCGTCGAGACGCCCCGAAGCGCCCGTGTTGCTTCCGGTTGGCGGAGTCCCCGCGGCGGTCCCGCCGCGCATCACTCCCTGAAGGAGACACTGAGCCGCATGCTCGTTTATCCGGCCGTGGACATAGCCAGGGGACGGTGCGTGCGGCTTCTGCAGGGCCGACCGGAGGACGAGACCGTTTACTGGGAGAGCCCCGCCGACGCCGCCCGCCACTGGCAGGATGCCGGCGCGCAGGCCCTCCACGTGGTGGACCTCGACGGCGCGCTGGCCCGGGACAGCAACCCCGGTCCCGTGCAGGAGATACTGGACGCGCTGACCATACCGGTCGAGGTGGCCGGCGGGTTGCGCGACACCGAGGCAGTCCGCCGCGTGCTGGACGCCGGAGCGGCGCGCGCCGTGGTGGGCACCATGGCCGTCCGCGACCCCGATTGGGCCGTGGAGTTGTGCCGAGAACTGCCGGACAGGGTCGTCATCGCCGTGGACGCCCGCGAAGGCCGCGTGGCCGTTGAAGGCTGGCAGGAGCTGGCCGAAGTCGGTCCCGTGGAACTGGCCCAGAGGCTGGCCGAGGGCCGGCCGGCGGCGTTCCTCTACACCGACGTGGCGCGCGACGGGATGCTAACGCGGCCCCACTTCGAGGGCGTCGAGGAGCTTCTGAGCGCGGTGGACGTGCCGGTGATCGCCTCGGGCGGCGTGGCGTCGGTGGACGACGTGCGGCGGCTTGGCGAATGCGGCGCGGACGCCGTGGTCATCGGCAAAGCCCTCTACGAGGGCATGATCGAGTTGCCGGAGGCCATCGAGGCGGCGTCCGAGTTCCCCTCGCGATTGCGACCGGCACCGGAAGGTTGAGATATCAAACGGGCGCTCCGACCTGGACGGCCGGGCGCCCCGAGTCACGAAAGTAAACTGCTGGAGGAGAGGCAATGGCCAAGAGAACCGCATCGACTATCTGTAACGTGGCCGTGGTCGGGCACGGCGGAGCGGGCAAGACCACCTTCGTGGACCACGTCCTGAACGTGGCCGGCGTCGCGAAACGGGCCGGCGACGTAGACGCCGGCACTTCGCTGAGTGACTACGACCCCGACGAGAAGGCCCGCAAGTTCTCGATCAACAGCGCCCTGTTCCAGTTCGACGCCCACAACCGCGCCTTCAACCTTATCGACACGCCCGGCTACCTGGACTTCGCCGGGCCGGCCGTCGGCGCGCTGCCCGTGGTCGAGACGGCGCTGGTAACCGTCAGCGCCCACGACGGCGTCCAGCTCAACACCCGGCGCATGTGGGACGCCGCCGGTGACAACGGTCTGGCTCGCATTATGATGATCAGCCGGCTGGACAGCGACAACGTCAACTTCGAAGCGCTGGTGGAGGAGATTCAGGACGCCTTCGGCGGCGAGTGCCAGCCGGCGTTCCTGCCCATCGGCCTCGGCGCCGACTGCAAGGGCGTGGTCAACCTGCTGGAAACCGAGGCGGCCCCGGAGGGCGTAACCGGCGATTTCGACGCCGCACGAGAGCGACTGCGCGAGTCCATCATCGAATGCGACGACGCCCTGATGGAGCGCTACTTCGAGGGCGAGGAGGTCACCCCGGAGGAACTGCTGGACACGCTCCGCACAGCCGTCGCCGAAGGAACCCTCGTGCCCATCCTCTGCTGTGCGGCCAAGCAGAACGTCGGGGTCAAGGAAGCCCTGCGCTTCCTCGCCTCCACGGCGCCTTCCCCTGCCGAAGGAGTCACGCGCACGGCCACGGACGAGGATGGCGAAGAGGTGGAGCTTACGGCCGATCCCGACGGTCCCTTCTGCGCGCGCGTGTTCAAAACCGCCACGGACGTCCACGTGGGCCAGCTCACCTACTTCCGCATCTACAACGGCAGCCTCTCCGGCGAGACGAATGTGCAGCTCGCCCGGACCGGGCGCTCGGTCCGGCTGGGACACCTGTACCACGTGCAGGGCCAGGAGCAGGAGGAGGTCCAGGAGGGCGCGCCCGGCGACATCCTGTGCGTGGCCAAGGTCGAGGAGTTGCAGCTCGGCGACACCCTGTGCGGCCCGGGACAGAGGCTGACGCTCCCCGACGTCGAGTTCCCCAAACCCATGATGTCACTCGCGGTGGAGCCGCAGAGCCGGGAGGACGAGGAGAAGATAAGCGGCGGGCTGCAGGACCTGGCCGCCGGCGATCCCACCTTCAAGATGGAACGGGACCAGCAGAGCGCCGAACTCGTCATCACCGGCATGAGCAACCTGCATCTGGACGTGATGCTCGACAAACTGAAGCGCCGCCACGACATCTCGGTCTCGACCCGTCCGCCGTCCATCCCATACCGCGAGACAATCACCCGGAAGGGCGACGCGCAGTACCGCCACAAGAAGCAGACGGGCGGCCGGGGCCAATACGGCGAGGTTTACCTGAGGCTGGAGCCGGCGGAGCGCGGGGAGGGCTTCGAGTTCCTGGACGAGATAACCGGCGGCGTCATCCCCCGCCAGTTTATCCCGGCCGTCGAGAAGGGCATTCGCGAAGTGCTCGAGCGCGGGCTGCTGGCCGGCTACCCCATTGTGGACCTGAAGGCCGCCGCCTACGACGGATCCCACCACAGCGTGGACTCCTCCGAAGCCGCGTTCAAGATAGCGGGCGCGCGGGCCTTCCAGGCGGCGTTCGAGCAGGCCCGCCCCGTGCTGCTGGAGCCCATCGCGCAGATGGAAGTGGCCATTCCGGCCGAATACATGGGAGACGTCACGGGCAATCTGACCGGCCATCGCGGCCGCATACAGGGGATGGACCAGCAGGGCCAGATGCAGGTCATCCAGGCCACCATCCCGATGGCCGAGGTCGCCCAGTACAGCACGGAACTGAAGAGCATGACGGGCGGGGAGGGCACCTTCACCCTTGAGTTTTCGCACTACCAGGTCGTCCCGCCGCACATCCAGGAAGAGATCATCGCCCGCAAGCAGCAGGAAGACGAGTGAGGCACTGCCGCGGGACGCCGGAGCAGCCGCCGGAGCGTAAGGGCAAAACGCAACCTGAGGAGGTCGCCATGCCGGACCAGCCGAGAGTGGCCGTCGTGATGGGCAGCGACTCGGACCTGCCCGTGATCGAACATACTGTCGAGACGCTGGAGACTCTGGATTTGCCCTTCGAACTGCGGGTGCTGAGCGCGCACCGCTCGCCCGATGCGGTGGAGGAGTACGCCCGCACGGCCCGCGAACGCGGCCTGGAAGCGATCATCGCCGCCGCCGGGGGCGCAGCCCATCTGGCGGGCGTCTTGGCCGCCAACACCACGCTTCCCATCATCGGGGTGCCCGTGCCCACCAGTCGCATGGGCGGGATGGACTCGCTGTTCTCCACCATCCAGATGCCCTCCGGCGTCCCGGTCGCCTGCGTGGGTCTGGGCAAGTCCGGCGCGCGCAACGCCGCCGTGCTCGTCGCCCAGATACTGGCCGGCGCCGACCCGGCCCTGCGTGACCGGCTGGCCGAGTACAAGGCCGAACTGAGCGAGGGCGTCGGGGAGCAGAACAGCCGCGTCCAGGAGTGGCTCAAGGAACGCAGGGGCTGAACCCGGAGTCGGGGCTCTGCCCCGGTGGCCTTGCGTGAACGGGAGGTCTCTTCAATCCCCCTCAGCGGAGAGAACGGCCGGCGTGCCCCCGGCCCGGGCCTGACGCCCCGGTATGGCTCCCGCGGGAGACGCCCTGCGCCCGATCGCGTTTCGGCTCCCCGCGAACCCGAGCCTTTGGCCGGTCAGAGAAAGACATAAGAACGGCGGACGGGGCCGCTGCAGACGGCCACGTCCGCCGTTGATTTGTTTCGGCGGCTGAGGTCACTCGTCGCCGGGTTTGGGGCCGCCGTAGCAGTATTCCACGTGTTCCTCGTCCATCGGTTTGGTGGCCAGGGAGACGACCACGGCCACGATGAGCGAGATGGGCAGGGCGATCACAATGGGGTCCACCACGGGCCAGTTGGGCGAATCCGCCACGATGCTGGTTTTACCCTCTGTGAAGAGCTTCACCAGGCCGATGGCACCGGCTTCCTGCGACTTGACCAGCAGCAGCCAGAACGCCGTCACGCAGAAACCAGTGATCATCGAGGCGATGGCGCCGGCCTTCGTCATGCGTTTCCAGAAGAGCCCTCCGAGGTACATCGGCAGGAATGACGAGGCGCAAAGGCCGAAGAAGATGGCGGTGGCGCGCGCGATGATGTAACCGCCTCTTGCTTCCCAGCTTATGATGACGGCAATGATGATGCCGATGATGATGCCCACCCGCGTGATGGTGACGCTCTTGCCGTGCTGACCGGTAACCTGTTCGTAGACGTCCCGTCCGATGCTGGTGCCGAGGGCGTGGAACTGGCTGGACAACGTGCTCATAGCCGCCGCCAGCAGCGTCAGCAGGAACAGCAGTCCGAACCACTCCGGCAGGGCGGAGGTGATGTAGGTGGGGATGATCTGGTCGGGATTCCCCCCCGCGTAGACCACCGAGATGCTCCGGCCTCGGGCTATCCTCAGGGTCTCTCCCTCTCGCTGCATGCCGGCCTCCGCGAAGGGCCGCTCCTTGTCCAGAAGAACGGGCACCTGCTTCGGCTTGCCCTCCTCGTCCCGGATATACTGCCACCCGCCGTTGCCGTCGGTCTGGACCCGGTCCAGAACTGCCTTGCCCCCGGCCTCGTCGATGTAGGTGGCGATGGTGCCTGTGAAGACCTCGCCTTCCCGGGAGAAGTAAGCATTCGAAAGGCTACCGACGGTGAAGGCCACACCGGTCATTATCAAAATGAAGATGCCGCCCATCAGCACGGCACGGTTCAACTCCCGCTTGCTGTTGACCGTCATGAAGCGGACGACAAGCTGAGGCAATGCCAGAACGCCAATGCCGACACCGAGCGTGATGGTGGAAACCACAATCCACCAGAGGTTATAAGAGGTGTCTCCCCAGCCGAACCTGGGCATGGAGGTCCAGCCCTGGTGCCCGATGGCTTTCAGGTTGCCGGGCACGAGGGGTGTCAGGTCGCTCAAAGCCTGGTGGCCGCTGCGCACCCCGCCAAGCTGCCAGTAGGTGAAACCAAGCAGGATGAGCATGCCCACAAACATGATCGCGCCCTGCAGGGCGTCGGTGTACATCACGCCTTTCAGGCCGCCGACCACCACGTAAACCGCGATGATGACCGCGAAGACAAAAACGGCGATGTTGTAATCGAAGCCGAACTTCGTGGCGATGAACTCCGAGCCCCCGATCAGCACAGCCGCCGCGTAGAGCGGGATGAACAGGAAGATCACGAGCCCGGCGAAGACCTGTATGAACTTGCTGTCGTAGCGCCGCCCGAGCAACTCGGGGAACGTATGGGCGTCCAGATGATGTCCCATCTTGCGTGTGGGTCCGCCCAGGAAGACGAAGGCGATGAAGATGCCGACGAAGATATTCAGGAAAGTCAGCCACAGCAGGCTCATGCCGAACAGCCCCGCCACGCCGCCGAACCCGACGATGGCCGAGGTGCTGATGAAGGTGGCGCCGTAGCTGAGCGCCATGACGAACGGGTGAATGTTCCGACCGGCCACCAGGTAGTCCGTGGCCGTCTTGGTGCGGCGGAAACCCCGGTAGCCAAGGTAGCCGACCACCATCAGGTACACCACCACGAGCAACGCCTCATACAGTTTCATACGTGAACCCTCCGGAATAGCTTTTGGGGGGATGGCGCCGGAACGCCGTAACGGAGAGAGCGGTGTCAACGGAACGGCAGCGGGTCAGAGAGTCTCCTCGAAATCCTCCTGCTCCTCCCTGGCCCACTCCAGGTCCTCTTCGGTGAGGACTTCTTCGCCTCGGTTCCAGTTGGCAGCGCCATAGATGACACAGATAAGGGCACTGAGGATGCACAAAACGTAGGCAAGCACGACCCAGCCGTCTTCAATGCCGAGCATACACGCACCTCCTCTGGGGGCAGACAATCGCGGACATTTTTGGCTCTATCGCACCGGATGTCAAGTATTTTCTCAGCGCGCCCTTTGTGCCGCGTGCGCTTTTCTCCCCGAAAAGGCACTTGCATTTACCCTCTGGCAACCTGTAGAATCCTGCGCGACGTGCAAATGGGGGGCTGTGTGCGCTTCCGGCAGCAGGAGGCCGCAGCCCCCTTCACATTGGGCTCAGGCGGGAGGACGGAAGTGAACTGCAGACGCCTGGTAGTGTGCGTGGTATTTGTCGGCCTTGTGTGTGGTCTTTCCGGTGCCTGGGGGGCGGACGGCGGTTCGGCGGAGCTGGCCCCCTCGCAGACCGGCTTCGAGCAATGGCTGGCTGACGTCAAACAACCGACCGACTGGTTCGAGTGGGGCGGCGACCTGCGCCTCCGGCAGGTTTACCATGAGAATGCGATTGATTTCCTCAACGAGTTCGAGGACACCCGGCACTTCTTCCGCATCCGCGCGCGGGTCTGGGGCCGGTTCGGGCCGTTCTTCGTCGATGAAGACCTGGGCGTGCCCAACGGGCTGAGCGCCTACGTCCGCCTGACCGCCGAGCCCCGCTACTTCATCCAGAGGGAACTGGTCTCGACCGTGCCCGTCTGGGACGAGGTCGTCTGGGATAACCTCTACCTGGACTGGCAGCGCATCGGTGGAGCGCCCGTCTCCGTGCGCGTGGGGCGGCAGGACATACTTTACGGCCGGGGCTTCGTCATCCTCGACGGAACGCCGCTGGACGGCTCGCGCACCATCTACAGCGACGCCATCAAGGCCACCCTGCACCTGGACGAGCAGGACACCGTGGTTGACCTCCTGTGGATCGATAACAAGGGCAACCAGAAGCGGTTCAAACCCTTCAACGAAACCGAAGGGCTGGTCAGCGAGTTCGACGCCACAGTGGTCGGTGCCTACCTGATCAACAGGAGCCTCGAAGGGCACGAACTCCACGGTTACTATCTGTACAAGGACGAGGACAACATCAGCGGCAAGACGAACATCCCCGGCGGCCGCATCGTGCACACCGTCGGCGGCCTGGCGCAGGGCAAGTTCTGCGACAACTGGGACTACTACGCCGAAGCGGCCTACCAGTGGGGCAAAGAGGGCACGGCCAGCCGCGAAGGCTGGGGCCTGTCGGCCGACCTCGGCTACACCTTTGCCGACACGAAGTGGACTCCCCGCGTGCATGCCGGATACGAGTATCTGTCCGGCGACGACCGCAGCACCAGCCAGTTCGAGGGCTGGGACCCGGTGCTGGCCCGCTGGCCGCACTGGAGCGAGCTGTATGTCTACCGCTGGGCCTTCGAGGGCGGCCAGCCCGGCCTCTACACCAACGTCCAGCGCTACACCCTCGGCGGTCGCATACATCCCTGCGAGCAGACGACGGTTGACCTGGACTACAGCTATCTCCGCGCCAACGAGCACCCGTTCGGCACCACCAACGTCTTCCCCATGATGCCCTACGACACCGGCTACACGCGCGGGCACCTGGTGGTCGCCACGCTGAAGCACACCTTCAACAAGTACATGTCCAAAACTGGCCGGTCTCGTTACGCCAGATCGTGTATCCGGCCTTGGACAGCGCGAGCATGATGGCGCGTTGCAACTTGGTCTCGGGATTCACTGACTAGCCCTCACGTCTTGTAGCGCCTCGCGAGCTTGCTCGAACTCAGATGGCTTGGGCTTGCGTCCGACCCTGGAGGCGGCGGTGATCGCCGCCCACTCCGCCGGCTTGTTCATGCCGCGCTGGACTCCGAGCTGCACCAGCTCCCGCAGAGTGCGTGCCGCGCCCTGCTCACGCTTGCGTGCCTTGCGCTCGGCCTCTAGATCCACCTTTTGCAGATCGCCATCAACCTGCGTCAGCTCCGGCCTCTTCTTTCTCGGCACAGGCTCGCCGCAAGCGGGGCAGGCGTCAACGCCGGGACGGAACACGTGGTAGCAGTGGAGACATTGCTGGATGTGGACGTCCGGTTCGTCGTCTTGCTTGCGCCGGCCCTTCTTCTTGCGCCCCTCCAGCGACCACTCCCGGTCCTCGTCTGGCAGCCCGTGACGGTGCGTGTTGCCTACGTGATCGAACACAATCAGCCGGTCCTTGCCGTCGTGCGTCCGCAGCCCTCGCCCGTTGCCCTGCATCCAGACGATCAAGCTCTGAGTGGGACGCAGCCATTGCACGACCTCGATGGCGGGTATATCGACGCCCTCCACCATAAGCTGGACGTTCGTCAGGATCAGTGTTTCGCCTCTCTCGAACCGACCCATGGCGGCCTCTCGCTGCGTCTCGGACATAGTGCCGTCGATGCACTCGGCAGGTACGCCGCTAGCGTTGTACTGCGCGGCCACGTGCTCGGCATGGTCT